>SVSQ01000019.1 GCA_015064245.1 Oscillospiraceae bacterium
ATTATCCGCGATCATTGCGATAAATTCGGAATTCGTGGGCTTACCCCGTCCCTGCTGGATGGTGTAACCGAAATAGGAGTTCAGGGTGTCAACGTCGCCCCTATCCCATGCTACCTCGATTGCGTGGCGGATGGCGCGCTCAACTCTGGACGAGGTGGTCTTGTATTGCTTTGCAACAGAGGGATAAAGAATTTTCGTGACGGAATTTATAATGTCGTTATCGTTTACAGTCATGATGATAGCGCTTCTGAGATACTGATAACCTTTTATGTGGGCGGGGACTCCTATCTGATGTATGATCTTCGTGACCTTGGATTCGAGCTCGACGCTTACGCTGTTTTCCGTCTTTTCAACAGAGGTCGTTTCGCGTTTGTTGCGCAAGAGACGGCGGATGCGCTCGGTGAGAGCCGTGTAATTGATGGGCTTGAGGATGCAAAAGTCAGCGCCTGCCTCCGTCGCTTCGGTGAGCATGGTGGGATTGTTGAGCTGACTGGTGACGATCACGGCGATGTTTCCGCTGCGCTTGGCGTGCTTGATCACCGAGACGGTGTCGATCTTGCTGAGCCAGATGTCGGTTATGATAACGTCGGGGGCGAACATCTTCATTTTCGTCATAGCTTCCTCGCCGTCAGAGGCCTCAAGCGCTTCTCCAAACCCTGCGGAACGAAGGTATTCTGCCGTGATCTTTCTCAGCTCCTCGTTTTCGTCGCAGATGAGTATTCTTGTGTTTTTCGCGTTGTTTTCCATGATTCCCATTTTTTTGATCTCCTTTTTTGCTTTATAATTTGTTTTTTCTTGTTTCGGGGAAAAATATTTTTTGGCAATTATTGCCAATTGCAAAAATATTATACCATATTTTGCCAAGTTTTGCAAGAGGGAAAATGAAAGAATATTATCCGAATTTTTTACCGTTTTTTTGACGCTATTGCACAGATTTTTTGAAAAGCTTGGAGAAAAAAGTCGAAGTCAGGCGAGCGGGGCAGGCGGATATTTTATTGTTTTTCGTGGAACGGGCAACGCTCACTGTAATTTTTTATAATTTTCGCACAAAACAAAAAGCGTACCCGATTTTACGGGTACGCAGATATGTCAGTTTTTTTGATGCATGTCAAACTCGGATCAGGTCAATCTCAGCTTGTCGATCCTCAAAAATTCATCCTTTGCGGCGGTGTCCTGCAGGGGAACGCTTACGGATGCAGAGCATTCTGTGCAGTAGATAAGCACCGTGTCAAAGCGGTTGCCTACGAATTTGAACTCGTAGCTTCCGTGGTGTCCGCAACGGCAGGTGATGTTCTCCTCGTCCTCAAGCTCGCAGAGCATAAAATGTACCACGGACTGCATTTCTGGATCTGGGTAGTCGCCGGACTGGTTTTCATCGTCCGCTTCCTTTGCGGTGATAAAGCTCTCGAAGTCTTCGATGCCGGATTCCTTCAGCAGATTCAGAAAATCCTCGTCCGCCTCTTTTGCCGCCTCGATAACCGCTTCCTTTTCACCTATGAGACAGATGTCGATGCCCGAATAGGAGCAGGGGAGACGGAAGACCTCGTCGCCAAAGAAATTCTTTGAGCCGAGCACGAAATTGTGAGGGTTCGAGCAGATGATGCAGGGAACGCTTATTCTGATCTTACGGTCGTTTGTGTAGGTGACGGTCAGCTCGCTTCCGCCGCAGTCGCATTTCAGCTTGATAAGGTCGCCGCTGAGCGCAATACGCCCACAACGCTGAATATCATCTTTCCGCATTTCGGACAGCGGTAACATATGGTCGTTTCTTTTGAATCAAGTATCATAGATTTAGTTCCTTTGTGATATTATTTACGCAGATCCTTCGTCGGTTCGGTCTGAGGGGTGAAGGAGGTGTATTTGTTCTGAGCGAAGTCGTAGCGGTAGACGTACATGGTGTGACGGGCTTCTTCAGACGCGTCAAAGTCGCCTGCGTAATATACGTCAACGTACATCGCGCTTACGTCCGTAAAGCTCACCCCGCTGAATATCAGACGGCGGTAGGTGTAGCCCATCTTCTCATCCTGAGTATATGAATACTCGGTGTATTTCGTTCCGTGGTCGTCGCGGAGCAGGAATCTGTAATGCTCGCCGTCACGGTCCTTTGAGCCGGGATAGTCCTGCTCGAGATAGTTCAGGGCGCGGTTGTTGTAACGAACTGTGAACTGAAGCTGTTCAAGCTCGGGAACGTATAGTATGGTGTAGACCGAGAACATACCGTCCTCGCTGAAGCTGTCGTAGGAGATTATGTTTTTTATCTCGGTCGCCTTGCCGTTTTCGGTGTTCTCCGCCACGAGAGCCACCAGAGATTCGTCCCAGATAAGCTCCTTCATATTCTTCGGCGGCTTGGACGACATGAGGCGGAAGCACATAAGTCCGATTATGAAAAACGCGAAGACCGTAAAGCCTATTTTAAATATCTTGAATCCGACCGTACGCCATTTGGGCGGGGCGGGACGCCACTGGTCGTCTTCACTTTCAAATTCGTCAAACATTTTTGTTCCTTTCCTTATATGTTGTTAGATAGCCTCTCCCACTGGAGAAGGCTTACGTTACGGAGCTTTGTGGGTTAGATGATGTATGCTCTCGTTGGAAAATGGCGCACGGACTTTTTTCGAAGAAAACACCCAATTATTCTTTTCCGCCGATGCCTTCTGGTGTCGGCGGAAAAGAAGTTTTGCGGAGCTTTTTCAAAAGCGACCGTTCTCCTTCTCAGCGATAGTACTTTCCTGACGATTTGAGATAACCGATAAGCATCTGAGGCCAGTCAGTCTGAATGAAGTCGAAGCCTTTGTCAGCAAGCCAACCCCAGCCCTTATCCTCGGACTCGGTGAGAGCGGTATCGTCGGAGTGACCTGCGGCGAGCTGAGTTTTGTAGTTGTAGATGATGGAATTCGCCCAAACGAGCTTGCCGTCTGAGTGCATTTTGGAAATGAATTCGTCAGAGCAAACGGGGCTTTCGTCAGTCTTGAAGAGCACCTCAGCGCCTATGTAGTTGATATTGCGCTCCATAAGCTCCTCGTGACGGGGATGAGTCTCGGAAACGATGGGAAGGAAGGGAATATCGGGAGCGACCTTTTCGAGAACGTCAAGCACGTTGTCCTTCAAAGAGGATTTGACGAGACACTGATCTACCATACCCTTTTTCTTGATCTCATAATAGATCTGCTCGGGATTGTCCCAGAACTTGTCGATGTTCAGATAGCATCTGCCGTTATAAGCGTCAAGAATCTCGTCGAAGCGCATAAGACCGAACTGCGTAGGGGAGCTGTCGTAGTTGCAGAAGCGCATCTGCGCAACCTCTTCGTCGGTGCTTTCGGGGATATTCTTGTCGGTGCGGAGATGGATGCGCTCCATTTTGGGATGGAAAATAACGAGAGTTCCGTCACCCGTACGGCTGACGTCGGTCTCAAGCATATCGGCTCCCTGCTTGAGAGCGATCTCGTAGGACGCGCGGGTGTTGCAAGGGATGTTTCCGCCTGCAACTCCGCGGTGCGCGACTATAATGATGTGATCTTTTGCGGTTTCGTGAAATTTTGTAGACATAGCATTTTATTCCTTTCGGTAGTTGATAATATTAGTCGTAAAAATACGTTATACGGTAATAATCTACGTTATATTCGGACAAGCCGTCCTTGTTCTTTATTGCGATAACGTTTTTATCCTTGACCTTGACGCGTATATATTCGTAATGAAATCCTTTGAAAACGTAATCTATCCCCTCGTTTATATATAAATATGACGGACACGGGTTGGAATAGTAAAGCACGCGGCATCCTATATCAAGCTCGTCAAAGCCCTCAAGCGACGTTACCGTTCTTGAATTTTTGGAAAGCTCCTGAGGCTTGGGGAGTTCCGTGATTCGTTTTCCCTCGATATTTGAATTATAGTAATCGTTTTGCGATATCTTTCCGACATTTGAAAGCTTGACGGATACGGTGGAGGTTTCGGTCTTTACCTCGCCGTCGACCGAGTATTCGATGGAGCAGACGACCTCATATCCGTCTCCGCACGACGAAAGAGCCGAACAGTACGAAGACATAAGCATCAAAACAAGGAACAGAGAAATAAGTCTTTTTGAAATTTTCATAGGCTTGTTTCCTTTCGGTTAGGCTCGAAAATGATAGGTAGCTTTCAAAAGCCGCTCTACTTACTTTTCATTGTACCACAAAAAATAGGAATATTCAAGTAAAATTTTCTTTTTTATCTTGACATAGTATAAATTATTTGTTAATATTATAATGTATGATTATATCTATAAATATATAATATATTCAAAATACGTGAGAAAAGCTAAAATGAAAGGAAAATTAAAAATGGAATACCGTATTTCAGATAAACTTAAAAACTTAAAGCCGTCGGCTATCAGAGAGATATTCAAGAGCCTTACAAATCCTGAGATAATAGCTTTCGCGGCGGGAAATCCCGCGGCGGAGTCCTTCCCCACGGAATACATACAGAAAAAATGCGCGGAGATACTTGAAACAGCTCCCATAACAGCCCTTCAGTACGGAATAACCGAGGGCTATCCCGCGCTCAGAACCGCTGTCAAGGCTCGTCTGAAGGATGCCTTCGGTATCGGTCGCGACTTTGACGAGACTATCATCACGTCGGGCGGTCAGCAGGGACTTGAGCTTACCTGTAAGGTGATGTGCAACGAGGGCGACGTTATCATCTCCGAAAACCCCAGCTTTATCGGCGCGCTGAACGCTTACCGTTCAAACGGCGCGAAGATCGTCGGCGTTGATATGGAAGACGACGGAATGAATATAGAGCTTCTTGAAAAGGCGCTGAAGGAGAACCCGAACGCAAAGCTGATCTACACTATCCCCACCTTCCACAACCCTATGGGGATCACTACGTCTTACGAAAAGCGTAAGCAGATATACGCTCTCGCCAAAAAGTACGGCGTTCTGATCCTTGAGGACAACCCCTACGGCGAGCTTCGTTTTTCGGGCGAGGAGATACCCACCATCAAGAGCATGGACGAGGACGGCATAGTCTGCTACAGCGGATCATATTCCAAGGTGCTTTCCTCCGGTATGAGAATCGGATTCCTCTGCGCTCCCGCGTCTGTAATGGCCAAGATAGTCGTCGCAAAGCAGGTCGAGGACGTTCATACAAACAATCTCTGCCAGATGGTCTGCGAGAGCTTCGTTACCAGCGACGAGTACCTGCCTCACCTCGATAAGATCCGCGATCTTTACCGCCGTAAGTGCGGTCTTATGCTCGACGCTATGGATAAGCATTTCCCGAAAAACGTCAAGTACACCCGTCCCGAGGGCGGTCTGTTCCTCTGGTGTACTCTTCCCGAGGGCAGAGACCTGACTGAGTTCGTTGCCGAGGCGCTGGCAAATAAGGTCGCCGTCGTTCCCGGTACCGCCTTCAACTGCGACACCCTCGCGCCCTCGAACTCCTTCCGTCTCAACTACTCCACCCCCTCCGACGAACAGATCCTCCGCGGTATTGAAATTCTTGGTAAGATCCTGTCGAAGTAAGAAGATACTTTCTTGCTAAAAAGGGGATACGCGCTTTCTTGAAAGAAAGCTGCGCAAAGAACTTCATTTACACCGACACCCGAAGGCATCGGTGTAAATGAATTACTACGTAATTTTCTTCGAAAAAAGTATGTGTTCCCCTTTTCAACAAGAGCGTACATTTCCTGCCTCATAAGCACCAATTTACGCAACGTACAAAACATCCCGAAAATGCGAAGCGTGGGCGAGCATTTTTGTGGAAATGATAGCACAAGCAAAATAAAAAACATCCCTAATCCCGAGCTCGCGGAGCGAGTAACGCGAGGGATTTCGTGGTATGATCGCACCCGTTTCTTTCTTCTTTCTTTGCTTCCTTTTCTTTCTTCTTTCTTCGGAAAGAAAGAGGAAAGAAATGAAGAACTATATGAAAAAGAACTTTTAATAGAAAAAATTAAAATATCCGCAATACGCCACGGTGGCGAAAAACAAAATAATTATTATAAAACACACAAAGGAATATCATCGTGAATACCGAAATTTTAACACAGAATCAAGAAACCCCGATTGAAAAGAAAAAAACCATATTTTCCGGCGTACAGCCCAGCGGTAACCTCACCATAGGAAACTACCTCGGCGCTATTAAAAACTGGACCGATCTCCAGGATAAGTACAACTGTATCTACTGCGTCGTCGATATGCACGCAATAACCGTTCGTCAAGTCCCCGCGGAGCTCCGCAGAAGAACCTACGAGACACTGGCTGTCTACATCGCCGCAGGTCTTGATCCCGAAAAGAATACCCTGTTCGTGCAGAGCCACGTTCCCGCTCACGCAGTGCTTGCTTGGGATCTGAACTGTTTTACGATGTTCGGTGAGCTGAACAGAATGACACAGTTCAAGGACAAGAGCGCAAAGAACGCCGACAATATCAACGCAGGTCTTTTCACCTATCCGGTACTTATGGCGGCGGATATCCTGCTTTATCAGACCGATCTCGTTCCCGTAGGACAGGACCAGAGACAGCATCTTGAACTTGCCCGCGATATCGCAGTGCGTTTCAATAACACCTTCAGCGATACCTTTATCGTTCCCGAGGCGTACATTCAGAAGACGGGTATGAAGATCATGTCTCTTGCCGAGCCCACAAAGAAGATGAGTAAGTCGGACGCCAACCCCAACGCTTCCGTCGCTATCCTTGACTCTAAGGACGACATCATCAGAAAGTTCAAGCGCGCCGTCACCGACTCCGATACAGTCGTACGTTACGCAGAGGGTAAGGATGGAATTAACAATCTTATGAGTATATATTCCTGCTTTACAGGAAAAGATTATAGTGAGATCGAGCGCGAATTCGACGGCAAGGGTTACGGAGATTTCAAGCTGGCAGTCGGCGAAACCGTTGCCGACAGTCTCGCGCCCATAAGAGAGAAGTTCGACGCTCTTATGAAGGATAAGAAGTATCTTGAAGAGGTCATGCGCAGCGGCGCAGACGCCGCTCAGCGTATCGCCGCAAAGACCGTTTCAAAGGTTCACAGAAAGCTCGGTTACGTCGGACTCTGATAGGGCGGTTAGTCTACCCACTTACGAAAAGTATTAAACTATCAGAATATTAAACTATTACAAAACTATTACAAAATATTTGCCCGCATTCATCAGAAAGGTCAAACTGTATGGCATTCAAAGTGTTTCTTGCGTGTTTCTTTGCGCTGGCTGTCGGATTTTTTCTGACGTTTCCGATCAAGAAGCTTGCAAGGACGCGGGGCTTTATGGACGTACCCGACGACGAACGCAGAATGCATAACGAGCCGATACCGCGGATAGGCGGACTTGCGATCTATCTCGCGTTTTCCGCCGCGCTTTTCGTTACGGGCAAGCCCTCGGAGGTATTGCCGTACGTTTTTGCTTTCGGTATCGTGGCGGCTCTGGGGGTTATTGATGACAGATATTCGCTCCACGCGCCGATCAAGATCGCGGGACAGGCTGTCGCGGGACTCAGCTTTTGCTTTTTGGGCATTACCGTGGATAATATAAGGCTTTTCGGGCTGGATATTGAAACGGGAGTGATGGCGTATCCGTTGACTGTGATCTTCGCGGTGGCGTCGATAAACGTTTTCAATCTTATTGACGGACTTGACGGGCTCTGTTGCGGACTCAGCGTTATCGCCGCCTGCGGGCTGGTACTCCTTACGTCGTTTGCGGGCGCGTCCGAGATCACGTTGACCGCGCTGATATTCGTGTTCGCTTGCATGGGCTTTTTACCTCATAACGTCCGTTTCGCAAGGATATTTATGGGAGACACGGGCTCGATGCTCTGCGGAGCGGCTTTGGCGGCTATCTGCTGTAAGACGGTGTTTTCAGAGGAATACGGGTTTTCCGCGCTGACGGTCATCGCGCTGCTCGGAATACCGATATTCGATACGGCGCTGGCGATCTCCCGACGTATCCGTAACAAAACGGGAGTTTTTACGGGCGACAAAGAGCACGTTCATCACCGTCTCAGCGCAAGATACGGTCACGGAAATACAGTGCTTTTAATGTACGCGGGCGGCATATTGCTCACGGGTATCGCTATAATTATAAATTACGCTCCGCTCGGCGAGATATTTGGCGCGTTTATGCTCCTTTTGTGCGCCGCGTACGGAACGATCCGTTTCGGAGTTGACAAGAATTGAGTTTTTAAACAGTACGGAAATTTCTTTGCAGATTGCTAAGTGATCAAGCGGTACACCGTATCTCTCTTAGAAAGGGATAGAAATGAAGCTAATAATAGCGGAGAAGCCGAGCCTTGGGCGAAACATAGTTGACGCCATAAACGGCATCGGCGAAGCTAAAATGCAGAAGAAAGCGGGATATTACGAGGGAGCCGGTTACATAGTTACCTGGGCTTTCGGACATTTGTTCTCGCTTTCAGACATAGAATATTACACGGAAAAGGAAAAATACGTTCCCGGGGAAAAGGCGAGATGGACCATGGAAAATCTGCCCTGCTTTCCCGATAAATACAATTTTTCTCTGCGAACCGACGATAAAGGCAAGGTGGACAGCGGAGTTGAGAACCAATTCGGCGTTATACGAAGCCTTTGCCTGCGTCCCGACGTTGACGAGATAATAAACGCGGGGGACGCGGACCGAGAGGGAGAGATAATAGTAAGGCTGTGCATCTCAAAGTCACTTGGGGAGCAGGTCAAGGCGCAGAAGCGTCTCTGGCTTCCCGACCAGACGCCCGAGACCGTACGCAAGGCGCTGAAGGGAATGAAGGACTCGGAGGAGTACGACCGTCTGGCGTACGAGGGGTACGCAAGGACCTTTATCGACTGGCTGTACGGCACCAATCTTACCCGTTACGCGACGTTAAAAAGCGGAGCGTTTTTGAGAGTCGGACGAGTCATAGTTCCAATAGTCAAGGCGATCTACGACCGCGACAAGCAGATAGAGAATTTCGTTCCCGAGCCCTATTACGCTCTGGTCAGTAAGGCGGAGACGAACGGAACGGAGATCGAGCTGCAATCCAAGCAGCGTTTCGGCAAGGACGAGCAGCAAAAGGCTCAGGAGGCGTGCGACAGAATGAACGCTCTGCCTCTGACGGTGACGTCGGTAAAGAAGAAAAAGGCGAAGCTGCCCCCCGGCAAGCTGTATTCGCTGACGAAGCTACAGAACGTCCTTTCAAGAAAGTACAAAATGTCCATGAACGACAGCTTAGCCATCGCGCAAAAGCTGTACGAGCAGGGGTATCTGACCTATCCCCGTACTAACTCCGAGTATCTTGCCACCGCCGAAAAGGACAAGATGAAGCAGATACTTGCGGGGGTATCGAAGCTGGGGTATCCCGTGAAGTTCAAGGACGACAAGAGTATATTTGACGACAGCAAGATCGAAGCGCACTCCGCGCTGACTCCCACCTTCAAGATACCGCAGAAGAACGCTCTGACAAAAGAGGAAAACCAGCTGTATTCCACGGTGTTCCGCCGTTTCGTGGCTGTGTTCTGCGCAAATGACTGCGTGGTCAACCGCTCCGAGATAGTTATGACGCTGGGAGAGGGAGAAGAGGAGTTTTCCCTCAAGGGTACGGTCATTCTCGAAAAGGGCTGGACGGAGTACGACGACAGCGCTCAAAAGGACAAGATCCTGCCGCCTCTTCAAAAGGGAGACAAGGTGGAGCATCTTTTCGTTCCTGCGGAGAAGACCACGTCGCCACCGAAGCACTATACCGTCGAGACACTCAATAATTATTTGAAGAACCCCTTCCGCGAGGATAAGGCGCAGGCTGAAAAGGCGGCGCAGAGCGCCCAGAAGGACGCCGATGAGACCGAAAACGACGAAGAGGATTACCGCGCTATCTTCGAGGGACTGGAGCTTGGTACTGAAGCTACACGTACGGGTATAATCGAGAACGCCAAGCAGAGCGAATATATCGCTCTAAATAAAGACGTTTATACCATTTTGCCAAAAGGGCGGTATCTCATTGAGACTTTGCTGCTCCTTGGAATATCCATGGACAAATATAAGACCTCGCAGGTCGGTCAGGCGCTGAAAAAGGTCTATAAGGGCGAGATATCCATTCGCGCGGCGCTTCGTCTGGCGCAGAACGAGATAGCCGAGGTGTTCAGCCGAGGCGCGTCCGCCGAAAACGTGAACGCCGATATGAATATCGGTATGTACGGCGACGAGATCGGAGTTTGCCCTCTTTGCGGTAAGAAGGTGGTGCGCGGTAGGTTCAATTACGGCTGTTCGGGTTACGCCGAGGGCTGTAAGTTCCGTATTCCGCTGAGCCTTTGCAAACGTCCCGTACCTATGACCGCGGCGAAAGCCCTGCTTGAAAGCGGCAGGACCGCCAAGCTCGACGGCTTCGTCTCTAAAAACGGCAAATATTTCTCCGCTTTCCTCAAGCTTAACGGCGATAAGGTAGAGTTCGATTTTTGAAAAAGAGAAACGCGCTTTCTTGAAAGAAAGCTGCGCAAAGAACTTCATTTACACCGACACCAAAAGGCATCGGTGTAAATGAATTACTACGTAATTTTCTTCGAAAAAGGGGTTCCCTCTTCCAACAAGAGCGTACATTTTCTACCTGCAAACAAGAAAAACTCACCCATTCTCCTACTTTGGGGTTGTTGCGGGAGCAACTCGGCAGTATTTCATGTACCCAAAATCCGAGCACACGGAGTGTGTTACGCGAGGATTTTCGTGGTGTGTTTGCACCCGTTTCTTTCTTCTTTCTTTGCTTCCTTTTCTTTCTTCTTTCTTCGGAAAGAAAGAGGAAAGAAATGAAGAACTATACGAAAAAGAACTTTTAATAGAAAAATAAAAAATTATCCGCAATACGCCATGGTGGCGTAAAACAAACAAATTTACACAAATAAACTATTTCGCCTGCAGGCGCTCTCCTGCCGGTGGAGAAAAAATCTCCGCTAAAATATATCATTATGTACCTGAAAATCTCACCATCTGCTGAAAAAGCAATAAATCTTCTCGCTTCGAGCGGTTACGCCGCGTACGCGGTGGGCGGATGCGTCCGCGACCTGATTATGGGCGAAGAACCCAACGATTTTGATATTACTACCTCGTCGCGTCCCGAGGAGACACTGTACGTTTTCAGAGATTTCAAAACCATCGAAACCGGTCTGAAGCACGGCACGGTTACAGTACTTATAGACGGCGATCCGCTGGAGATAACTACATTCCGCTCGGACGGCGAGTACAAGGACAACCGCCACCCGGAAAAAGTGGAATTTTCCAGACACGTTTCAGACGATCTCAGCCGCCGCGACTTCACGGTCAACGCTATGGCTTATAACCACGATGACGGACTTATCGACCTTTTCGGCGGTACGGAAGACCTTAAAAAAGGCGTAATAAGGACTGTGGGAGAGGCTGATAAACGCTTTAACGAGGACGCGCTGCGCATACTTCGCGCTTTTCGTTTTGCTTCTCAAAAAGGCTTTTCCATCGCGCCGAAAACTGCGGAAAGCGCGCTCCGTAACCTGCATCTGCTGGAAAATCTATCGGCGGAGAGGGTGTATTCCGAGCTAAAAAAGCTGCTGCTGGGCAAGAACGCGGAGCGGATAATGCTTGATTACCCAGAGGTCATCTGCGCGGTCATTCCGGAGCTCAAGCCTGCCGTGGGGTTCGATCAGCGTAATCCGCACCATATCTACGACGTCTATACTCACACGGTCAAAGCCGTCTGCGCCTGCCCATTCGATCCCGTTTTACGTCTTGCGGCGCTCCTGCATGACGTAGGCAAGCCCGAGACCTTTTCGCTGAAGGACGGAGTTGGTCACTTTTACGGTCATTCCGATAAAAGCATGGAAATAGCCAAGAGAGTTCTTGAGCGGCTGAAGGTCGATAACTACACAAAAAATACGGTTCTGACCTTGATAAAATACCACGATCCCGTTATACCTGCGGAAGAGAGGTCGGTAAAGAGGTATATGAACCGTCTCACCCCCGAGGTGCTCTCCATGCTCCTCGATCTGAAGGGGGCGGATAATCTCGCCCAGTCTCCCGAATGCGCGAAACGTCTGGAGATCTACACGGAGATACGTCGCATAATGGCGGAGATCACCGAGAAAAACGAGTGCTTTTCCAAGAGTCAGCTCGCCTTGAACGGCGACGATCTCATCGCTCTCGGAATACCGAGAGGAAAGAGGGTAGGTCAGATACTTGACGCTCTCCTCGAAGAGGTCACCGCTGGAAATATTGAAAATGAGAAAGATTTACTTATTGAATTTGTAAAAAAACTGCAATAGTCAACCAATTATAAAACAATCAAAGAAAAGGAGAACAACGTTATGTGGGGAATAATTCAATATTTGATCATGCTTATCTTATTCTATTTTGTCGCGATCGCGGTCGCCTGCTTTATGTCAATAAGACAGCGTTACTTCGGAAGCGATGAGAAAGAAAACCATGAAAACAACAAGATCATAATCGGCCTGCGGATCGGAATAATGGTATTCGCTTGCGCATTTCTCGCTTTGTTTATACATTATTCAACGGTCTACGAGAAGGACGATCCCAAGATGTATCTGATGATATTCATCGGTCTCGGACTTTTCCTCATCGGCGGTCTGGTCTCCGTAAAGCTGGATCAGATGATGGGCGTTTCCGTCTGCAAGCAGTGCTGTAAAAAACGTGAGCCAAGCTACGGCGAGGTATTGTTCAGCCCTCACTTTTTTGGAAGCAAATATCTGAGATGCCCGGAATGCAAGCGCAGGACCTGGCACAGAAAAGAATTTTAGAGGTCGCTACAGTTTTTCGATTAAACATACCGCTAAATTCCAATTTAAAATATACAGCAAATCTAAATAAAACACAGCTAATTACACAACCCGAAAGGAACAAAACACAAATGAAACAAATAATCGGAGCAAAGATAGTAACGCCGAAGGGCGTTCTTGAAAATAAAGTCCTGGTTTTTGGTGAGCGGTTTTCGCAGATAGCGGACGCGCCCCTTCCGGACTACGAGACGATAGACAGAAGCGGAAAGTATATCCTTCCCGGATTTATCGACGTGCATCTTCACGGCTACGGCGGAGCGGACGTTTCCGACGGAACGGACGAGGCTCTCCGCGTCATATCCGAGGGCATATTGAAAAACGGCGTTACGGCGTACCTTCCCACCACCATGACCATCTCCTACGAGGGGATAGAAAAGGCGTTCGATTGCGCCCGCAGAGCGAGAAACGCTCAGAAGACCGATAAAAACGTATTTCTTTCCCAGGCTGATATCATCGGCGTTCACGCGGAAGGACCGTTTATCAGTATGGGCAAGAAGGGCGCTCAGAACGGAGACTACATAAGAAAGCCCGACGCTGATTTTATCCTGAAGCATAAGGATATAATAAGTATGATAACCATCGCGCCCGAAATGGACGAGGATTTTAAGGTCATTAAGAAGGTCGCGTCTGAGACTGGTATCGTTCTTTCTATGGGACACACCGAGGCGGACTACGAAACGGGCGTCAAGGCTATTGAGGCTGGTATGACGCACGCAACCCACTTCTTCAACGCTATGCCAAGTATGTCTCACCGCGCGCCCGGCTGTACTACCGCGGCGCTGTTCTCAGATAAGGTTAGCTGTGAGCTTATCTGCGACGGTATCCACGTCAATAAAGCTTGGTTTGAGCCTATGTACCGAATCAAGGGCAGAAAGCTCAATCTTATCACCGATACGCTCCGCGCCTGCGGTCTGCCCAACGGAACCTATGAGTCTGGCGGTCAGATGTTCGAGCTCAAGGGCAAGGAGTGCCATATCGCGGGAACTAACACCATCGCAGGAAGCGTTCTGAAGCTCAACGAGGCTATAAGAAACCTGCGAGATTGCGGAGTACCCTTCCACGAGGCGGTCAACTGCGCTTCTCTCTATCCCGCCGAAACCCTCGGTATTTCCGACGTTCGCGGTTCTATCGCACCCGATCTCCTCGCAGATTTCTCTGTCTGCGACTATGATATGAACGTTTACGAAGTTTATAAAAGGGGAGAAACGGTCGCTTTTTGAAAAAAGCTCCGCAAAAACTTCTTTTACGACGATAGCAGGAAGCTATCGTCGTAAAAGAAATATTGGGTGTTTCCTTCGGAAATCGTCCGTGCTCCCTTCTTAACAAATTGCAAACATCATCTCACCCACAAACAAGGAAATCTACACTTTAAACTTCGCAAAACACCCCGAAAATGCGAAGCGTGGGCGAGCATTTTTGTAGAAATGATATCAGTAGCATCCTTTTTTACAACCCAAAATTCGCTCCTGCTTTTGAGCGAATTTTCGGCGAGCCGCTAAAAATCTACCACGGTCTTTCTTTCTTCTTTTTGCGAGCATTTTTCTTCTTTCTTTTGCGAAAGAAGGAAGAAAAACGCGAAAATTAAATAAAAAGAAATATTAAAAGAAAAACAACAAAACATTCTCAAATAAAAAACTCTATTTTCAAATATCCCCTTATAATATTCACAATTAAGCTGTATAATAATTTCTTGAAAATAATAAAAATATAAAAATATAAACAAACCGAAAGGACATTAAAATCATGGCAAAGCTCGAAAAATCAACAAAATTCAAAGGCGTGGAAGGCCCCCTCGTAACCATCGTTATGGACGGCGTAGGTATCGCGCCGGAAAACGAGGGTAACGCAGTTTATCTCGCTTCCACACCCACTCTCGATATGCTTTTTGAAAAGTACCCACATACCACTCTCAAGGCTCACGGTACAGCGGTAGGTCTCCCTTCCGACGACGATATGGGTAACTCCGAGGTCGGTCATAACGCTCTCGGCGCAGGTCAGGTCTTCGCGCAGGGCGCAAAGCTGGTCTCGAATTCCATTGAAAGCGGTAAGATCTTCGCTTCCGAAACATGGAAAAGCCTCGTTTCGGGTTGCGTCGGCGGCGCGCTCCACTTCATCGGACTCTTCTCCGACGGTAACGTTCACTCCCATATCGACCACCTCAAGGCTATGCTGGTAAAGGCTAAAGAGGACGGCGTTAAGAAAGTAAGAGTTCACATCCTGCTGGACGGTCGTGACGTTGGCGAGACCTCCGCTCTTGATTACGTTCTTCCCTTTGAAAGCTTCATCGCAGATCTCAGAGACGCTGATTTCGATATCTGCATCGCGTCCGGCGGCGGAAGAATGCAGGTAACTATGGACCGTTACGAGGCTAACTGGGGTATGGTAGAGCTGGGCTGGAAAACTCACGTTCTCGGCGAGGGCAGACAGTTCGCGTCCGCTGAGGAAGCTATCAACGCGTACAGAGCAGAGCTCAAGGTCATCGACCAAGATCTTCCCCCCTTCGTTATCGCAAAGGACGGCAAGCCCGTCGGTACGGTTGAGGACGGCGACAGCGTCGTATTCTACAACTTCCGCGGTGACAGAGCTATTGAGATCTCCAAGGCGTTCGAGGGCGGCGCTGATTTCGCGGAGTTCGACCGCGTTCGCGTCCCCAAGGTGTTCTACGCAGGTATGCTGGAGTACGACGGAGACCTTCATATTCCTTCCCACTTCCTCGTTAATCCCCCCGAGATCAGCAACACTATGAGTGAGTATCTCGTTAATACCGGTATTAATCAGTTCGCTCTTTCCGAGACTCAGAAATACGGTCACGTTACTTATTTCTGGAACGGTAACCGCTCCGGTAAGTTCAGCGAGGAGCTTGAGACTTATATGGAAGTTCCTTCCGACGTCGTTCCCTTTGAGCAGAGACCCTGGATGAAGTGCGCTGAGATCACAGACGCTCTCATCGAGGCTATCCGCAGCGGTAAGTATAAGTATATCCGCTGCAACTTCCCCAACGGCGATATGGTCGGTCACACAGGCTCTATGGCTGCTACTAAGATCAGTATGGAAGCTCTCGACCTTCAGCTCGCACGTATCCTGCCCGTTATCGACGAGGTCAAGGGCGCGGCTATCATCACCGCTGACCACGGTAACGCTGACGAGATGTACGAGACCGACAAGAAGACCAAGCTTCCCAAGGTCGGCAAGGCTAAGACCAGCCACACTCTCAATCCCGTTCCTATGATCATCTACGATAATTTCGGTTCTGAGAACTATTCTATCAAGGCTGACGGTAAGTTCGGTCTCTCCAACGTTGCCGCTACTACCGTTAATATGCTCGGTTACGAAGCTCCTGCTATGTGGGACGAGTCCGCTATCGAGGCTAAGTAAAAGGGGAAACGCGCTTTCTTGAAAGAAAGCTGCGCAAAGAACTTCGATTACGACGATAGCAGGAAGCTATCGTCGTAATCGAATGTTTTGATAGTTTTTCTTCGAAAAAAGTATGTGCTTCCTCTTTCAAATAGAGCAAACATCATCTCACCCACAAACAAGGAAATCTACACTTTAAACTTCGCAAAACACCCCGAAAATGCGAAGCGTGGGCGAGCATTTTTGTGGAAATGATAGCACGGTGATACCATGTACCTTGTGCGAACATCTGCGGGTATCACCTTCGAATATTTCTTTTCGACACAGTCGAAACTTTTCTTCGAAAAGCCCGAAATATTCGGCAGACCGTTGCGGAAGCTTTTGTACCCAAAATTCGCTCCTGCTTTTGAGCGAATTTTCAGTTGATGATCGCACCCGTTTCTTTCTTCTTTCTTTGGTTCCTTTTCTTTCTTCTTTCTTCGGAAAGAAAGAGGAAAGAAATGAACATCCTATACAAAAAGAATAAATAAAAGAAAAACATTAAAATCTACTCAAAATTCACCTTTTGCGGTATTCACCGCAAAAACTCCCGAAAGGATCATTTCAAAAATGCATTTCTCCGTAATAATTCCTATGTATAACGAAGAAAAGAACGTTGAAAGAACCGCTTTGGCGCTTCTTTCCCGTTTGCGTGAAACGAAATGCGCTTTTGAAATAATCTTTTCAGACGACGGAAGCGTCGACCGAAGCGCGGAGACCGTCGCAAGGCTGAGTGAAAGTAACCCCGAGGTGCGTTTATTGCGTTCGGAAACGAACAGAGGTAAGGGTTACGCAGTGCGAAAGGGTATAACCGAAAGCCGAGGAGATTACGCAGTATTTACGGACTGCGACCTGGCTTACGGAGCCGAGCCCATACTTGAGATCCTGACCGAGCTGCGTGAAAGCAACGCGGGAATATGTATCGGCTCACGTTCATTGCACCTTGAAGGGTACGGCGAATATTCCTTGCTGCGCCGTACGTTTTCAAAGCTTTACATAAGGATATTAAAGACGGCGGCGTCATTCAACTATTCGGACTCACAGTGCGGAATAAAGGGCTTTAACCGTCAGATCTGCGTACCGCTCATTGAAAGGTGCGTTATAGACGGATTTGCCTTTGACCTTGAGATACTTATGCTTGCTGACAGCATGGGGATCGCTGTTCGCGAGGTACCCGTCCGCGTTCTCAGCCACGTCTCAAAGGACTCCAAGGTGAAAATGCTCCGCGACGCCGTTAAGATGCTCCGTGATCTGCGGAAAATCAAGAAAAACATCAATTCTCCGAGAAAGGAACTGCTTGCAGATGAAACTTAACCTCTGGCTTTACAGACTTGAAAATAAGATCTCGCGCTTCGCCATAGAACGGCTTATGTCTATAGTTACCGTGGCGATGTCCATTGTTTTCGTTATGGATATGCTGCTGATGTATTCAACGGACGCCGCGGAGTTTATAACCTCGTGGCTTGAATTTGACAGAGCCGCAATATTCAGAGGCGAGGTATGGCGTATAATCACGTTTCTGTTCGTCTACCCCAGCGGGATCAACATCGTATTCACCATTCTCGCTATATACTTTTTCTACTGGTCCGGCAACGCCGTCGAAGGACGTCTCGGAAAGGCGAGATTCAATCTGTACTATCTTTTCGGAGTTCTGGGTTCGATCATCGCGGGTCTGATGCTGGGTTACATTTCAAATACCTATCTGAATCTTACCATTTTCCTTGCCTTTGCGGTGCTGTATCCAGACCTTAAAGTTATGATATTTTTCATAATACCGATCAAGGTAAAGTGGCTGGGGCTTTTCGAGGGAATTATGCTGATACTGCTTTTAATTACCAGCAACCTATACGTGAAGGTAGCGATACTCGTTGCGATACTGAATTTCTTGCTGTTCTTCGGACAGGATCTTATCACGATAGTAAAAAACACCTACCGAGAATTTAAATGGCGAAATGGGAATTATAATTGATCATGGATGATATTCACGCTCAACACAGAAAAAGGATCCGCGACAGAATTTTAAATAACGGACTTGCGGATTTCGCGCCGCACGAGGTGCTGGAGCTGTTGCTTACTTACAGTATTCCTCGTCAGGACGTCAATCTTCTCGCGCACAGACTGATAAATCAGTTTGGTTCTATCTCCTCGGTGATGGACGCAGACATTACCGACCTTATGCGTATGTCCGGCGTAAAGGAAAATACTGCGACCTTCCTGAAGCTTATCCCCGAAGCGGGAAAGCGTTATCAGATCGATAAGTTCACACCGTCCGTGGTATTCGACGATCTTGAGACCGTGGCGGAATACTGCGTCTATTCCCATCTCCGCGATACCGAGGAAGAGATATCCGTAATGATGATGGACGCTCGAATGAGACTTCTCGGTAACGAAACCCTGGCGAAGGGTAACGCCTGTGACGTTCCCGTCGATATGGAGAAGCTCGGTAGCATCCTATTCCGATACAACGCTGTCAGCTTTATAATCGTCCACAGCCATCCCGGCGGAGAGGCTACTCCTTCCGATTCCGACGCCGTACTTACTCAGAAGATCTACTCCCTTATGAAGAATTTCAATAAGACCTTGGTTGAACATATTATAATCGCCGACGGGCATTACGTCCCCATTATTCACCACCTCCGCGCTAAAGGCTATGACTTTTACACCGAAGGGTGAAGGGAGAGACGGTCGCTTTTGAAAGAAAGCTTTGTATGCCTTCGGCAAACCGCAAAACTTCTATTACGCCGACACCGTGAAGGCATCGGCGTAATAGAATAATGAGGTGTTTTTTTCGAAAAGAGTCTGTGATCCCTTTTAGCAACGGGTATACATAATCGCACCCATAAACGAAAAATCGCAAATTGGATAAGATGATGTACGCTCTGTTTGAAATAGGGCGTATATGCATTTTTCGAAGAAAAACTTCCAAAAATATCTAATCCCCCGATAGTTTCTGCTATCGGGGGATTAGACGTTCTTTGCGCAACCTCTCAAATGAAGTTCCTTAAAGAGAAAAATCGGTTTAGAAGTTCTTTGTGCAACCTCTCAAATGAAGTTCCTTAAAGAGAAAAATCGGTTTAGAAGTTCTTTGTGCAACCTCTCAAATGAAGTTCCTTAAAGAGGAAAATCAGTTTAGAAGTTCTTTTGCCTACTTTTCTTTCAAGAAAAGTAGGTTAATTACAGCAACCGTTGTTGCAAGAGGGGCGATAAGAACCGCCGCAGCCGTCGTTACAGCCGCAGAGACAGCCGTTAGAGCTGAGGAGCAGGAGCGCGAAGATTATGATCCAGAGGCACTTGTAGTCCTCGAATAACTGACATAAGCAACCCATAATTGAGTCCTCCTTCCGTTTATGAAGAATATTGAAGGCGCGCTGTGTAGCGATTTTTTTGCGCCTTTGTTAGCAGTATATGCGGTAGGTGGTATTTGGTTCGAGGAGATTTTTCGGGGAAAGAGGGGAGAAGGAAAGCAAAAAATAAGTTTTTTCGCCTTTGCTAAAAAATATTTGAGGAAGCGGCGTGATTTTTGCCGTTTTTGCCGAATATTGCGTAAAAGCAAGTTTTTTTCAAATGAAGAGTTGACATATAAGGGAAATTGAGTTATACTATAATGTATAAATAAAATGCACAAATTTGGTTTTAACGCGTAATAAGAAAGGAACGGAAAGAAAAAGATGATAAGAGAGGATCTCAGAAATATAGCGATAATCGCTCACGTTGACCACGGTAAGACTACGCTGGTCGATGAAATGCTGAAGCAGGGCGGAGCGTACAGAGAGAATCAGGCGACCTCCGAGCGAGTTATGGACAGCGGAGATATAGAGAAGGAAAGAGGAATAACGATCCTCGCGAAAAACACTTCCATTCATTACAAGGACGTTAAGATCAACATTATAGACACTCCCGGACACGCGGACTTCGGCGGCGAGGTTGAGCGTATTCTGAAGATGGTAAACGGGGTACTGCTTCTGGTTGACGCGGCTGAGGGACCTATGCCTCAGACGAGATTCGTGCTTGAAAGAGCGTTGGAGCTTGGTCACAGAGTAATCGTAGTCATCAACAAGATCGACAAGCCCGACGCCCGCCTTGACGAGGTACAGGACGAGGTGCTGGAGCTGCTTATGGAGCTGAACGCAACGGACGAGCAGCTTGACAGCCCTATGCTGTTCTGCTCGGGAAGAGCGGGAACCGCATCCCTTTCCGCGGACGTTCAGGGAACAGACCTTGTTCCGCTTTTTGAAAAGATAGTAGATTACATCCCTGCTCCCGAGGGAGACGACGATGGACCTCTTCAGCTCCTCGTTTCCTCCATCGACTATAACGAGTTCGTGGGAAGAATAGGTATCGGACGCATCGAGCGCGGATGTATCCGTCAGAATCAGGACGTAGTAATACTTAACTACCACGATTCCGAGCAGGCACCCGTAAAGACCAGGATCGTTTCCTTGTATCAGTTCGAGGCGCTTCGCCGCGAGGCTTGCGAAACGGCGAGAATGGGTGACATCATCTGCTTCTCAGGCGCAGAAAATATCACCATCGGCGACACCATCTGCGATCCGCAGAGTCCCGAGCCCCTGCCCTTCGTCAAGATCAGCGAGCCCGTCATGGAGATGACCTTCTCCGTAAACGACGGACCTCTCGCAGGACGCGAGGGTAAGCTGGTCACTTCCCGTCAGATCCGTTCCCGTCTCTACCGCGAGACCTTGAAGGACGTTTCCCTTCGCGTTCGCGACGGTGAGTCCGCGGATAGCTTCCTCGTCGCAGGACGAGGCGAGATGCACCTGTCCATTCTTATTGAAACTATGCGCCGCGAGGGCTACGAGCTCCTCGTTTCTGCGCCCCGAGTTCTATATAAGACAGACGAAAACGGTAACAAGACCGAGCCCGCAGAACGAGTTACGGTAGACGTTCCCGAGGACTATATGGGCTCCGTAATGGAGAAGCTGGGTTCGAGAAAGGGAACTCTCATCGATATGGGCTTGCACGGAAACCGTATGCGTATCCAGTACGTGATCCCTGCAAGATGCCTTTTCGGTTACAGAAGCGAATTTCTGACCGATACCCGCGGAGAGGGTATCATCAACAGTATATTTGAGGGTTACATTCCGTATCAGGGCGAGATCAGCACCCGCTTTACAGGTTCTCTGGTGGCATCTGAGGACGGCGAGTCCACTTCCTACGCTCTTTACAGCGTTCAGGACAGAGGCGATCTGTTTATCACCGTTGGCGAGCAGGTCTATATGGGAATGGTCATCGGAGAGAACCCCAAATCCGGCGATATCTGCGTCAACGTCTGCAAGCAGAAGCATCTGACTGCTATTCGTTCTTCCGGAGCTGACGAGAAGCTCATTCTTACCCCGCCCCGCGATATGGGACTTGAAAAGGCTATTGAGTTCATCGGTCCGGACGAGCTGGTTGAGGTAACTCCCAAAAACATCCGTCTCCGTAAGCGTATTCTCGATACTCAGACGCGTCTTAAAACCGAAGCTCGTTTGAAGAAGTAAGTTACATTAAAAAGGGGAACGGTCGCTTTTGAAAGGAAAGCATGCATGCCTACGGCAAGCTGCATGCCTTCGGCAAACCCGCAAAACTTCTGTGGCATTGATACCGCGATGGCATCAATGCCACAGAATAATTGGGTATTTCCTTCGTAAATCGTCCGTGCGCCTCTTGCAATGAGAGCGTACATTTTCTACCCAATAGCACAAAATTTCCGCAAAATCGGTAGGGGAGCGGCTTGCTGCTCCCGTAATTATTCATTAAAAAATCGCCCTAAGGCGATTTTTTCGTTTTTATCTGTATTCCTTCACAAGAGCCGCGAATCTTGCGAACTCCTCTGCAGGTTCAGCCAGCTCAGGGTGCCATTTCTTTTCATGCTCGATGGAGATGCAACCGTTATATCCGTCGGCTTTGAGAGCGTCCAGAACCGTGGTGAGCGGTATGTCGCCTTCGCCTACGGAGCAGAGCTTCCAACCGCCGTCAATGCGGTTATGATCCTTGAAATGGAGATGCTTGATATATGGCTTCATTATCTTATAGAAGGGGAGAATGTTGTCGGCGTACGCCTTATCCGTGTGAGCTACGTCCCAGAGGAGACCGAAGTTCTTTCTGTCCACCTTATGGCAGACGGGGAGCAGACGCTCCCAAGTGTTGAAATCGCCGTGAGCCTCAATAAGCACCGTGACGGGAGCTTTTCCTTCCTCAGCGACGGAAATAGCGTAATCGCACAGACGGCGGGCGTACTCAGCCACAAGCTCGATGGTAGCGGCTTCCTTTGCGGGATCGGGAACGTTGTTTCCGAAAATACGAATGAATTTTATTCCGATGCGGTTGCAGACGTCGATAGCTTCCTTAGCCTCTTCGTAAGCGGATTCGCATTTTTCGGGGTTATGGAATGACGAGGAACAGCCAAAGCCGACGATGCTGATTCCGTGAGCGTTCAGCTTTTCCGCAAGAGCGGGATAACCCTCTTCGGAAAATTCGGGGATCTCCGCCGCTCTCATTTTTCCGAGTATTCCGCGGATCTCGAGATGCTTGAAGCCGTTTTCTGCGGCGTTGGCGATAACTTGGTCAAAAGACCATTCGGGGCAGCCAAGTGTGTTAAGTGCAAAATTCATAACGTTGATTCCTTTCGTTTTTGAAATTCAGCAGATCAGTCCTTCTCCACGAAGTAAACAGCCTTCATTACCTGATCCTCGTAGGGCTTGTCTCTGAAGTCTGTCTTGGAGGATGCGACGTGGTCGACGCCCTCGATGCCTTCAACGACTGCGCCGAATGCGGCGTACTGACCGTCAAGGAAGGTAGCGTCCGCGTGGCAGATGAAGAACTGGCTGGATGCGGAGTTGGGGATCTGGGTGCGAGCCATGGAGATAACGCCTCTCTTGTGGGAAAGGTCGTTCTTAACGCCGTTAGCCTTGAATTCGCCCTTGATGGTCTTCTTGGAGCCGCCCATGCCTGTGCCCGTAGGATCTCCGCCCTGGATCATAAATCCGGGAATGACTCTGTGGAAGATGATGCCGTCGTAATACTTCTCGCTTACCAGGTTTTTGAAGTTTTCAACGGTTATGGGCGCGGTCGAGGGGTAAAGCTCAACGGTGATGATGTCTCCGTTTTCCATTTCGATGGAAACGAAATTAGTTACTTTGTCGGTTCTTGTGAACATTTTTGGTTCTCCTTGTATATATATTGATATTTTGAGTTACGGTATAAGGTCTTCTCTCGTCGGAGAAGGCTTTTGTTTTATTGTTGCTCTATCAGCTTATACTTATCCGCCTTTAGAACGGTCACCTCGCCCTCTTCAAAGAGCGGGAAGATGGCTTTCATATGTGTGACGAAAATGTATTTCACCTTTATCTCGGGGAAGACGTCCAGTATCTCCTTCATTCCCAGAGCGCCCTCGCGGTAAGCGGTGGTCTGGAAGGTCTCGTTCAGCAGAACGAGAGAGTAGGGGGTGAGCGCGTTCACTATGCGGGCGATGTCGATGACCTCGCCCTCGAAACGTCCCGCGGCGTCGGAAGAGTCCGTGAAGTCCTTCTCCTCGGACGAGAAGTGGGAGAAGATACCGCTTCGCACGCTGACATTCATACTGTCAGCGCAGACGAAAAGTCCGTTCTGAGCGAACAGTATCGCAGAGCCAACGGCGCGCAAAAATGAGGTCTTACCGCAGTTGTTGTCGCCCATGGCGATAATGCCCTTGCGAGTGAGAGCAACGTCGTTGGTTACTATGCTTTCGTACCTTTTGCCCTCGTTGAAGAGCAGCATATCGTAGATGCCGCAAGCCTCAAGGCAGTCCGCTTCCTTTTCAAATACCTGCGGGAAGCAGTATTTCATACCAAGCGCGCGGATACGCTTTTCGATCTCAATGGCGGTGTAATAGAACTGAAGCTCCTCGCTCAGACCGTAGCAGACGGAATAGATGCCGTTTGCAATATCTGAAAACAGCATGGAAAGGTCGCCGATGGCGTAGGTGACGGCTGTGGCGGCGCTATCCGCGGCGGACGAGCCTATATCCCAGACGGAAGGAATGGCGTCCTTCTTCTTGAAGATGGACAAAATGTTCTTTTTTTCCTTTGCGGTAACGTCCTCAATGTCAGCGAGGGTGCAACGTATCGCCGACATCGCCGCGTCAAACTCGGTCTTGACGGCGAAGCGGTAGCTTTCGGGGTTCTCGCTGCGGAAAAGCTCGGCGGCGTTCTCTACTGCGCTTATACATTTACTCTCGTTGCATTGAACGCAGAAATCCTTGATAGCCAGCAGTCCCGCGCTTTTGACGTCGTAGCCCGCGAACAGCTCGTATATCTCGGAGAAGTAGGCGATGACGTTTCTGGCGTAATGAGCGTTGATGTAAAGCTCCTCGTAGGTGCAGTCCATAAGCCCCGAAACGGATGCGGGCATACCGTAACGGAAGATCTCCTTGGTCATCTCCTCTGTCTCAAAGGAAAGATTGTTGTAGCTTTTGAACAGCTGAACGAGTGAAGACAAAAGATCGGGGTAACGGATGAAATCCCGAAGTATCTCGGCGCGGTAAGCGATGTTTTCAGTCGACGTCGCCGGACGGGCAAGTACGGAGAGGAAATAGTCGGTGCATTTCTTGTTCTTGCACGCGCCCTCTGCCATACGGTCGATATTGAGGTTGTATATAGCTTCCTTGATCTCCGAAACTGTTTCCGTTTCGGGGGCGGAGTCTTTATACAGCAGACTTATGTGCTTTTGCATAGTTTTTTTCCTTTGTTGGAATGTTGGATTTAAGTTTTAAAATTTGATTATAGATTTTTAATTTGAGTAGATTTTATAATTTGTATTTAATTATTCTTTATGTTAAATATCCGCGTTTTTCTTCCTTCTTTCGCAAAAGAAAGAAGAAAAATGCTCGCAAAAAGAAGAAAGAAAGACCGTGGTAGATTTTCAGCGGCACGCAGAAAATTCGCTCAAAAAGCAGGAGCGAATTTTGGGTTGTAAAAAGGGATGTAACTGCAATCATTTCGAGAAAAATGCTCGCCCACGCTTCGCATTTTCGGGATGTTTTGGTGTAGCGAAAATTCGTGCTGTTGGGGAGGAAATGTACGCTCTTGCTTGAAAGGGAATGCAACTTTTTCCGAAGGAAAATTACCAGATATTCTCTGACATCGATGCCCTCGCGGTGTCGATGTCAGAGAAGCTTTTGCGCAGCTTTTCTCGAAAAGCGCGTTTCTCCTTTTTCAAGAAAGCGCGTACTCCCTCTCAAAGTCCGAATTTTTGTCTTAGTCCAAGCTTCGTGAGACCGTACTTTTCGAGGATGTCGCGGGCGAAGGAACGAGGAGGGAGACGGCGTTTTTCGATGCGGTAGGTGCGACGGTTGCGGTCAGCCTCGTCGATCATAACGCCGAGGAAGGGGATCTCGTTTTCGGAAACGTCGTGCTGGTGAGTAATGTAAAGACCGAAGCTTCCGCTCTTATAGAGACGGCGGGCAAGCTCGCCGGTACATTCAACAGCCTTTTCCTCGCCCGTTGTAGCGAAGGTCTCGTTGAGAAGGACGAGGGAGTTTCCGTTCTCCTTTTCGAGGATCGCGTCGACGCGCTTTTTCTCGTCGAAGAAACGTCCCGAGCCCTCGAAACGCTCGTCGCGGGGAAAGTGTGTGAACACTCCGTCAAGTAGTCCGCCCTCGCCGCCATCGCAGAATACGGGCGCACCCGCAAGGAACAGAAGAACGGCAACGCCGACGGTTCGGATATACGTGGTCTTACCGCCGCCGTTGGCTCCTGTGAGATAGTAGAAGGGCTCGGCTTCGGTAAATGAAACGTCGTTAGGGACGATGACTGTGCCTTCCTTTTTCAGAAGGGTTATATCGTAAACGTTTTTGAATTCAATGTGTTTTTTGTCGGAAAGCGTCGGGAAGGAGTAGGGAATGCCCTTAGATTTTGCTTTCAAAGTAAATTCGAGAATACCGTGAATAAACGTCAGCTCTTCAAGATATCCGAATATCTCGCCCGAGATAACCGTGCGGTACTTATCTGCGTACTGTTCCGCTTTCGCGAACTGCTCGGGATAGAGCTTGCCTGCGGCTTCAGCGATATCCTTCTGAATGATTATAGGCGGATTTTCCTTTTTGCGAAGAGGGACGTCAAGCTCCAGCGCGCAGGCGCGAAGCTCGTCCGCGATACTTTTTTCGCTTTCTCGGGCGACCTTGGTGTTCTCGCCCTCGACCTTTAAAACGAGAGTCGCAGTCTCGTCTATGACCGAAAGGACGGCGGGATGCTCCGTTTCCGCGTCAATGAACGCCTGAGTCTCGCATATATCCCTGAAAACCTTGGCGAAACGGTCGGCAAGCGCCCCATAGCCCGCCATTTGCGACGCTCTGCGGCAAAATACCGCGAACTCTCCGAAGAGGTGAACGAAAATATACGCGGCGGCTTTATCGCTCAGGGTTGTATTGTGCGCCTTGTAGAGAACGGACGCCCGTCCAAGCGCGTCCTTGATACCGCTTATCTTTTGAAGCGCGGTTTCGTCCTTCAGCAACGACTCGAACATCTCTCGGCGCGCAAGGAGCGTTTCCTTTTCCGATTTGAGGAGCAGAAATCTTGTCACCTCTTCCGGCAGAAGCAGGTCAAGCTTCAGATCCGTTACCGTTTCGGCGGGGGAGACGGGAAGGGTTCTTTTTTCACTGAACAATAATGGTGGATAAGTCATATCATTTATTTCCATTCTGCCGTCGCAGGGACGGCGTTACATTAAAAAACGGAGTTTGCCTTGGGAAGTCCCAGCAGCTTGAGCAGCGTTGGCTCAACTCCCAGCAGCTCGCAAGCCTCGGAGTATTCCTTGCAAAGCTTTGGTACGTCACGGCGTCTGCTTCCGCGAATTCCGCGGATTATGAGGTTCTTGGGAGTCTCCTCGGGATCGATCAGCTCGCAGACGGTGACGCTGTAGCCGTATATCTCCAGCATCTTGGCGCGGAGGGCGTCGGTCGCCGCGGCGGCAAGCTTTTGCTTCAGCATCGAGTGCTCGGTTATAAAACCAAGTGCGCCGCACTTCATGGTACTGTTGAACTCGTGCTGACAGCAGGGAGTTGACAGGATAACCTTCGCTTTGTTGCGTACTGCGCCCGCAAGGATGTAGTCGGTGGCAACGTCGCAGGCGTGCAGGGAAAGCACCATATCGGGCGTTTCGGGGGGCGTGAACTTACTTACGTCGCCGCAGGTGAAGCGCATACCGTCATATCCAAGCCGTTTTGCGGTCTCGGCGCAGTATTCGATGACGTCGGGCTTGAGGTCGACGCCGTACATCTCCACCTTTCTGCCCTTTTTCGCTGTGAAATATCGGTAAACTGCGAAGGTCAGATAGCTCTTTCCGCAACAGAGGTCGCATATGCGGAGCGTTCCTTCCTTCGGAAGGGCGTCCTCGACCGCCTCGATCTGTTCCAGAAACTTGTTTATCTGACGGAATTTCGCCTGCTTTTTATCGTGTATCTCTCCGTTTTTGCCCAGCAGTCCGAGGGCGGACAGAAAATCGGCGTCCTCGGCGGGAGTGATGATGTAGCGTTTTTCTTTGTTCTGAGAGAGGGTTACAGCCGTTTTTTCGCCGCCTATAAGAGTGCCGCTGTAATGTGGCTTACCCTTTGAGGATATAAGACATTCAAAGGTCTTGTTTTCGCCGATCAGGTTTATCTGACGGTAGGCGGCGGAGGCGTTTTCGTGGACGAAAGCGGCGGCTTCTTCAACGGAAAGTATCTTCTGGATAGCCTTGCCGTCCTTTAAAAATGTTTCTTTTTTGATGCACAGCTCGCCTTTGTTAAGGAAAGGGGTGAGAACGGTCTTTATCTCGGACTTGTCCTCGGGCTTTGAAAAAACCGCTTTTTTCAGTATTTGATTTTCGAGAGCGTATGTGAATTCGTTTCGCAGTTTTTCCATTTTGCTTTCCTTTCTTCATCTTATTACAATTATTATATACTATTTTTTAAAATATGTCAAGACGGAAGAGAGTGTGATGTAAGATTTATTGTTTGTTTAAATTTTGGCGGGCAGCAGGCACGCTCCTGCAGGCAAATAATTGGTTTGTGTAAGACGGATATGATTCAAATTTTGATTTATAGAGGAGTTTGTTTTTAAGTTTGTTATTTGATTAAGACGGATATTTATCTTGATTTTAAACTATTTTTTTCTACGTTCGTTTTTCTTCCTTCTTTCGAGAAAGAAAGAAGAAAAATGAACCAAAAAGAAGAAAGAAAGACCGTGGTAGATTTTGAGCGGCACGCAGAAAACACGCTCGCATAAGCAGGCTCGCGGTTTTTCGCACATAAAATACTGCCGAGTTGCTCCCGCAACTACCCAAACATTAAACCAATCGAAAAACCGATAAAACATCCCGAAAATGCGAAGCGTGGGCGAGCATTTTTGTAGAAATGATCGCACGAATAATATTCTTCATCCTAAAAACGCGAGCCGCGTTATGCGAGCGTTTTTCTCGGTATGATCGCACCTGTTTCTTTTTCTTTCTTTTGCCTACTTCTTTCTTTTTCTTCAGAAAGAAAAGGAAAGAAATAGGCATAAAAAAATAAATTTAAAACAAAATATCCGTCTTATACCAAATTAAAAACAATTTGCAATTAAAAGTTCCTCGGTGCTACGCACCGTAAAACACCAATTTATCACCGTTTTCAAGGTTTAAATGAAAACCTCTCACAGACCTTGAAGTCCGTGAGAGGCCGGTATGTATTAAAATTATCTCTTGCCGGGGGTGAAATTAAACTCTTCTTTCTTGACCTCGGCGGCGCTTGCGGTAAGGATTCCGTCGTCCTCGTCGTCATCCTCGACGGCGCTGTCCTGTCCGTTTACAGGCTCATCGTCGTCGTCATCTGCGTCAACGGCAGAGGAAGAACGTGTCACGGGAAGGAATCCGCCGATCTTTACGTACTCCTTGAGATAGAGCTCGTCGAAGCTCTCGAAGGGGATAGCGGCGCCGACCTGAGACTTGTCTATGTATTCGGGAGCATTATCGGGAGCGGCTTCAGCAACCTTTTCGATAAGCTCAAGCGCGTATTTCAGCTTTCTTGCGCCGTTGATACGGTAAGCAAAGGGAACAGCCTTGTATCTTGCGATCTTGGACGCGTCCTCGCCAACGTACTTGGTTCCTTCCATCTCCTTGGGATCGATGGGGAAGTAAGCCACCAGAGTCTTGCCTCTGATCTTCATCTTTACGATCTGCTTTCTTCCGATGAAGTAGCTGTCGAAGTTCCAGCTTACGTTGGAACGCATCTTCTTATACGCAAGAAGCGTGCGGCGAAGGATCATATAGCGGTATTTGACCGTAGCGTCGGACTGGATAAGTCTTCCGAGGAAGCTCCATTTATAACGGATGACCATTCCTTCGGGAGCGACGGGAATACCCTTTTCATTAAACGTGTATTCGCATCCTGTTTCGGGATCGACTGCTGTTTTTGTTTCGGGAGCAGGTTCCTCAACGGGAGCGGGTTCCTCAGCGGGAGCAGGTTCCTCAACGGGAGCAGGTTCCTCAGCGGGAGCGGGTTCCTCAGCGGGAGCGGGTTCCTCAGCGGGAGCGGGCTCCTCAGCGGGAGCAGGCTCTTCAACAGGAGCAGGCTCTTCAGCAGGAGCAGGCTCTTCCTCGGGCTTTGCCTCGGGGTTGGGAGCAAAATCGGGATCGGGGGTA
>SVSQ01000020.1 GCA_015064245.1 Oscillospiraceae bacterium
GGGAAATAGCGATTTTATATCTCCATTTTTGTATCTCGATATTTCGCTCCAAAAAACGAAAAAAGCCTTGAAAAATCAAGGCTTTTTGTGGCGATATCTTTTTTATCGCCCTTTGATGGTTGCGGGGAGGGGATTTGAACCTCCTGACCTCCGGGTTATGAGCCCGACGAGCTAACCGAGCTGCTCTACCCCGCGATATTTAGTTATCCGTGTGTGATTTGGTGCCGGAGACCGGAATCGAACCGGCACGAGGGATTAGCCTCGCGGGATTTTAAGTCCCGTGCGTCTGCCAATTCCGCCACTCCGGCATAACACGTATTTCTATGTATGATATTATATCACACTTTTTTCCATTTGTCAATACCTTTTTTCACTTTTGTTTATTTTTTATTCGACAAAAATCTCCGTTTCTTATTGCATTATTTCATACTCTATGTTATAATTATATGTCAGTTATTCTGAAATATACCATGAAAACGGAATTTTTATATGAACTATCTGTTTTTTGACATTGAATGCGCATGCCATATCGGCGGGATCGCCAAAATATGCTCGTTCGGCTACGTTCTCTGCGATTCGGACTTCAACGTTATCGAAAAGAAGGATATCCTAATCAATCCGGTCTCAGCGTTCAGCCGAGAGTTTTTTGAGGACGGCGCCGAGTTTTTTGCTTACCCCGCAGAGCAGTTTTATGCTCAACCCGCTTTTGACACAGCCTATTCTGAGATACGCCGCTTGCTCACCGACCAAAGCAACATTCTTATAGGTCACGCTGCCGCCTGCGACACCGCATATCTCTCCCAAAACATAAGCGATTACGGACTCGAGCATTTCGATTTCACCTATCTCGACACCCAAAAAATGCACGCGTTTTTCACCTCTGAAAGCCGTCTCGCCCTTGAAAAGCTGTGTGAAATCTACGGCGTTACGCCTCTCCGCGCTCACAAAAGCGACGACGATGCTGAAATGACCTTATTCGTCACCAAAAGCATAGTGGAAAAATACGGACTCACTCCCGAAGAAATGCTGAAAAACAAGTCGCTAATCGGAGTATGTCATGGCGGTGCAGTTCACGATAATCTCATCTCAGCCTTCCCTCTTGCAGACGCTATGCTGCTTACTCCTGCTGAAAAAATACTGTTCCGCAAATATCTTTCCGAAACCGTTACCGCCGAGCGTGAAGTTCCGGGAGTCACGGGCGTAAAATTCATTTTCGACGAAGCGTACGAGCACAGATCCTTTTCAAAGGCGCTGTACGTCACAGACCTTATCCGAAAATGCGGCGGAAAATATACGGTCAGCAGTCTTGACGCAGACGTCTTCGTCTTCTGCTCGGATAAAACGCCCCGCGGCGTCAGATACCGAAGCGCAGTCAATAAAAACAAGCCCGTCATCTCGCTTTTTTCTCTGCTCTCGCGCCTCGAAACGGACAAATCGCGGTTTGCGGGTGCGATCGACACAGATGCGATCTTCGGAAGCACCGAAGAAAGCAAGGATTGGTATATGTATTATCACAAGCATTTCGCTTTAAAATCCACTCAAAATTGACTTTTTAGTGTCCTTTATTATATTCAGTTAAAGCTCTATTTTTATGACTTCTTCAACGACGCATTCATTATTGTTGTTATATGCGCGAAGGATAAATTCTATTTTTTCAACAGCGGTGATTTCATTATAACTAAGATCGTTAATTGACCACCATAAGCTTTCAAACAAATACGTCTCGCCCAAAGAAGTCATCTCATTATGATTTGTATATATTGATTTGCCGTTAACCGTAACGTCGTCAAACGCGTATCTTAATTCTGCATCAGTCTTATTTTTCAAGCAGAACGACAGATCGAAAAAGCCATATTCTTCAGTCATCATTGTTTCGGTAACGATAAATTTTATATCGTCACCGTCAAAAATAAATATGTCATTCGGATCATTTCTTTCATATCCGGACGCATTTTTCTCACCGCGAGGGAAATATCTTAGCATTTCGGTAGCTATCGGTTCTTCAGTATCGAGGTTTGCATCCCAAATTCCTAACTTCAACTTGATATCGGTACATTCTGTAATTCCCAGATATTCCAGCCAAGTAGGCTCTGTGACCTTAGCCATATCTGAAAATCCAATGTAGCCTTCACTTGATTCGCCCGGCTCCACCTCAGACCATTCAAAGTGCCCATCGCAATCAACTCCGTTTATTGACGCGCTTAAAATATTAAATCTATACGTTACGTCCTGAGATTTGTTTTCCAGATAAACATTGATTATTTGTCCGTAAAAAGAATCCTCTTGCATTCCAAGAATCCTTATCGTGTAACTATCATTGTCCACCATAGTTTGACTATTTCCGCCGCCTGAAAACAGTGAATCGCACGACGAAGCAAATACAAGAATAACAATTGCTAAAAACAAAGCTACTGATTTTTTCATTTTAATCCACATTCCTTTTTTTAAGCAAACTAACTGTTTTTTCCTTACTTTCGGGTTCTTATACCTTAATTATAGCACAAGCTCTGATAGTTGTCAACATTCCACCGAAATATTACTGAAAACAATCATTTCCGCAAGCCCACCTTTCGTTAGTTTTTATCGACAAAATTCGCATAGTATCTCAAACAATGTTCATTCAACATTACTCTTGATTTTATCGACAAGCTGTGGTACAATGTTCAAAGTAAGTTACCGTTGAAATTCTTAGGATCGCAAGAGACTGAGAATGGAGGAGCTCTGGAGAATCCCTTAAATGGGTGCCGAAGGTGCAAGGCGTTTCACGCGCCGAATCTCTCAGGCGAAAGGACAGAGCAGACATAGATCTAATATTTTACGTCTGTTTTAAATTTATTTTCAGCGCTGCTCAAGGTGACTTGAGCAGGTTTATTTTTTTCGCCGCAAGGCAAGAAAGGACTTTTGAAATGGACGTTATTTTAAACATCGTCAAAACCATCAACTCTTACCTCTCCGACTACATTCTCATCTTCCTTCTCGTCGGAATAGGTATCTTTTTCACTATTAAAACGAGATTCGTTCAGATCCGTTGCTTCGGCGAAGGAATGAAGAACGTTTTCGGCAAGATATCTTTTAGCGGCAAGAAGCAGGGCGGAGGACTCAGCTCATTCCAGGCGCTGGCTACCGCTATCGCGGCTCAGGTAGGTACGGGTAACATCGTAGGCGCTTGCGGCGCGATCCTTATAGGCGGTCCCGGCGCGATCTTCTGGATGTGGATCATCGCCTTCTTCGGTATGGCTACGATCTACGCAGAGGCTGTCCTCGCTCAGGAAACCAGGGTAACGAACGCGGACGGAAGTATTGCCGGCGGTCCCGTTTATTACATAAAAAAGGCTTTCACGGGCGGCTTTGGTAAGTTCCTCTCCATATTCTTCTCCGTCGCTATAATCCTTGCTCTCGGTTTTATGGGTTCGATGGTCCAGTCCAACTCCATCGCCGAGACCTGCAACACCGCTTTCGGTATCCCAACCTGGATAATCGGTATCGCAGTCGCTGCCGTTGCGGCGTTCATCTTCGTCGGCGGTATCAAGAGAATCGCGTCCGTAACCGAGAAGCTGGTTCCGTTTATGGCTGTTCTTTACCTTCTGGGCGGTCTTATCCTCGTTATTTTCAACATTAAAAACCTTCCCGAGGCTATCAGTATGATCTTCAAGTACGCTTTCGTCCCTCAGGCTATCATCGGAGGCGGCTTCGGTTCCGCTATCAAGGCGGCTATCAGCCAAGGCGTAAAGAGAGGTCTTTTCTCAAACGAAGCAGGTATGGGTTCAACTCCTCACGCTCACGCGCTTGCAAACGTTGAAAAGCCTCACGACCAAGGCGTTACCGCTATGATCGGCGTATTTATCGATACCTTCATCGTACTTACAATGACAGCTCTCATCGTTATCTGCACGCTTTACGCAGGAGGCGGTCCTCTTGCTGAGACTGCTGCTGAGGGCGCGGCGGCTCACATTGACAAGGCTAACATGGTCCAGCTGGCATTCGCGGATACCTTCGGAGAAACCGTTGGTAACGTATTCGTTGCTATCTGCCTCTTCTTCTTCGCTTTCTCTACCATCCTCAGCTGGAACTATTTCGGCAAGATCAACGTTGAGTACCTCTTCGGTAAAAAAGCTACTATCCCCTATTCCATCATCGCTATCGTATTCATCTTCCTCGGATCTATTCTTTCCAACGATCTGGTTTGGGAGCTTTCAGATATGTTCAATCAGCTCATGGTAATCCCCAACGCCGCGGCGCTGGTGGCTCTTTCTTCAATAGTCGCCCTTTCCGCTAAAAGCGCAACGGCTAAAAAGGCTGACAAGAAAGACGAAAAGTAATAACAAAGCGTATTCGAAATTCTATTGAATACGTTTCCTACCGATAAAAAATAACAGGAGGATTTGAAAATGAGTGACAGAAGAAAGGTTTTAGATCTGTTTGATGAACAAGAAGCTTTTTGGAAACAAAGAGCCGCAGACGGAATCGAGCGTTACCGAAAAGGCGATGGAAAAATCAGAGTAGTTGACAAAAACGGAAAGCCGATATCGCACGCCAAAATCAAGGTGAAGCAAAAAACTCACGAGTTCCGTTTCGGAGCAAATATTTTTATGCTTGGCGAGCTTGAGACCGAGGAAAAGAACAAGCAGTACAAGAAATACTTTGCCGAAACCTTCAATATGGCTACGCTTCCTTTCTATTGGCGCGACCTTGAGCCCGAGAAGGGAAAGCCGCGCTATGATAAGGATAGTGTAAAGGTTTATCGCCGTCCCGCTCCCGATCTTTGTATCGAATTTTGCGAGCAGAATGGCATTGAGCCCCGTGAACATGCCCTGGCATACGATCATTGGTTTCCGTATTGGCTGAAGGATTCCAGCGTTGACGAGGTCAAAAAGGAGCTTGAAAGAAGATACGCTGAGATCTCAGAAAGATACGCTGATAAGATCCATACCATCGAGGTGACCAACGAGATGGAATGGGCAAGCGGTATAACGAGCTTCTACGATGAGCCTGACTTTGTTGAGTGGTGCTTCAAGATGGCTGAAAAGTATTTTCCGAATAATCAGCTCGGCATAAACGAGCATCAGGGGCTTACATGGAAGGACAAGTGCCGCTTTACCGATAAGTATTACGCCTACATAGAAGCCAATATGCTCAAGGGCGCGAGAATAGACGCGATAGGTATGCAATTCCATCTTTTCAACAAGCGCGAGCAGGAATATGAAAAAACGAGACAGATGTTAGATCCAAAAAACCTTTATAAGCATATGGATCTTTACTCCAATTTCGGCAAGCCCCTTCAGATCACTGAGATTACCGTTCCCGCTTATTCAGCTGATGCAGAGGACGAGGCAATACAGGCAGAGATACTTGAAAAGCTATATTCCATCTGGTTCTCTCACCCTAACGTTGAGCAGATAATTTACTGGAACCTCGTCGACGGATACGCCAACGGCGCAAAGCCGGGAGATATGACGGTGGGCGAAAACTACTACTACGGCGGACTTATAAGATTTGATATGACGCCAAAGCCGGCATTTCTCAAGCTTAAAGAGCTATTGGAGGAAAGATGGCACACCGAAGCCGAGCTTGTTACCGACGAAAACGGAAACGCCGAATTCAGAGGATTTTACGGTGATTATACTGCCGACGTTGCAGTCAACGGAAAAGAACTTGCGACGAAAATCTCTCTTTCCAAAGCATCCGAAAACATTATTGATATAGTTTTATGACAAAATAAATACTATCGCTGAAAAAGAGAGAATTGCGTTCTAACTGAATAAGCGATATAAAAAAAGTCGATACGGATTATTATTCCATATCGACTTTTTTTATCGAGTTATTATAGCTGTCCTTTGGGCTACGAGACTGTATCTGTTCCGTTTCTTATTTTACCGTCGCCTTCAGAACCGTTCCGTTCTTTTCGTGAGCTTCCATACCGTTCGACATACCGAAATAGAAGTCATTTCCGTCGACGGCAAAGCTGACCGCCGGAACGTCATACTCAAACCACAGCGTCTTTTTAAAGGTATTAGGCTCTCCCTTTTCGTTATCCCAGACGGTAATTCGGTACGTTCCGTCCTCCTTTTTATACGAGCCGAGAACGTACAGCTCGTCCTCATTTACGCAAACGTCCCATACCGTATCATCGTCAGGAAAGCGAAGCGGCACGTATTCCTTCATATCCTTTGAATACTCAAGATAACCCGTAGCCATATATGACACGTCTTTGAAGACCGCGCTGTCCAGAATAAAATCTGCCACCGCTATATCCCGGACGAATATCTTTCCGATAAGATCGGTAGTAAAATCAAAACAATGCTTTACGGGATTGTATTCGTAAAGCTCGAATATGATGTCACGTCCGCCGTCAATATACGTGCGGTAAGTGACGTACAGCGTGTCCCCGAGGGTTATGAAATTGTGACAGCGATTCAGCTGAACGTTGCTTGTATCGATGGGCTTTCCGTCCTTGCGCAGAGTCAGAAGCTCAAAGGTCTGTCCTCCGTCCTTCGAGCAAGCCACGGGATATTTGCCTGCGTCTACCCCAACTGCGGCAAATATCATACCGTCGAACTCCGCCATGTCGAAATTATGTATCCCGCCCGGTATCTTGCGTACGGTCTCCCACTCTCCGCCGTTCAGAACGTAGTAATTCCCGTACTCCCAGCCGTCCGTCGGGTCCGTTCCGGGTATAACGAGCTGACCGTCGATATAAGCGAACCGCGTCACCGCCTCGTCGGGCAAAGTACCACTGACGTACCAGCTTCCCGCGGCGATATCATACGCCATGACCTTGACGGGACCTGTGTTCGCGCTGTAATCTCCGTCGCCGATGTAGAGCTTACCGTCATATATCTCCATATCGTAAATATAGAGGGCGGGACTTCCCTTTTCGTAGTTTTCAGATGCAGGTATGCCAAGGTCAATATACTCGGACGCTTTTCCGTTCCCTATAAAAGACGGAATTCGCGCGCAGGCTGTTAGGTTTAACACCGTTACGAGCAATAGTATAATTGAAAAAAATCTCTTCATTCTTATTCGTGGAACTCCTGAGTTTTCTTCTCCTTTCTGAATTCGTCATATTCCTTAAACCATTTTTTGCGAGCTAAAAGCATAACGAGCATATCAAAAAGCGGGAACGTTAACGCAACAAGAATGTATTTAACCAAAACGTACGTCTGATAGTCTCTGAAAAATGCCGGTATAAGTAGGATAGGAACATACAGTATGTAAAAAGCAATCGCATCTTTTTTCAGTGTGTATCCCTCTTCTTGAATTATTCTTACAGACTCAGCAACGAAATAGAATTTGTCGGGTAAATTCCGCGCATCTCTATAATGAAAGCTTGCATCTTCATCGTTTACTCTGTGACGATAGGAAAGAAACATAAGAATAGCGTAGATAACGGGCAAATGAATCAAGTTTGCTATAACAGGATGTATAGTCGCCGCCAGACCTTCAATAAGGCTCATAGGATAAGATATAAGTGCAAGTATTACGATCTTTCCCAAAAATCTCCTAAGTGTTTTTAAAACGTCTTTTCCAAACATAGGTTTTCTCCTTTGATTTTAAAAATACTTTTTGTCAATTTATGACATAGGTTCGTTTTTTATGTTTTCCACTTAATATATCCTTTCTATCTTTATACCATCTATATCGGATCAAAAGCCAAAAAACGATATCAACAAGCGTAAACGGTATGGTAAACATCGAAATTACTTTAATACACCCAAGTAACAAATTAAAAACACTTATTGTTTCAACGCGCGAAAATGCAAACGCAACTAATACTATCGCAAAAGTAATATACACCAGCACCTCGGCAATAAAATGCTCAAACCGCAGCACCTTCATTATTTCGGTTTTTAAGTTAAAGCTTTCCGTTTCCGCAAGATACGCTCGTCTCAGCTCTCCGTCGGGATATCTGTTTCTTATAGTGTAGGTAGTTATAAATGCATAGGTTAATAGAAATGAAAGGATCAATATTAACGCCGGACTTAAAAATGGATTTAAAAACAAAGCGCACACTACAAATATGAGGAACCAAAATGCAGCGTAGAACAGCATCCATAATAGTTTTTTCAGATAAAGAACGAACATTGTGTTTCTCCTTTATTGATCATTATCGTGTGTTTCTTGAAAAAACTGAACCTTCGCGTTTTTCTTAAGTTCAATATACTCCTTATGCCATTTTCTTCGAGCCCAAAGCAGGACAAGCATATCGGCAAGGGGAAAGGTCGCGCCGATCGTAATAAATGCTATCCGCATATCCGGTCTTTGAAAATAAAACAGCGATACACAGGGAATATACAATATAAGGAAAGCAACGGTATCCTTTATCAGGGTGTAATACTCCTTGCGGAATACGCCCGCCGCCTCGTAAAGATAATTGAACTTCTCCGCAAGTTCCCGACCTTCTCTGTATCTCCTTTTTGCCGCAGTATCCTCTATTCTGTCCTTGAATGAAAGATACGCAAGGAACAGATATATGACAGGATATTCGAACAGCACCACCAAATTCGGATCTATCTGCTCAACAAATCCCGTGACCAGAAGCATGGGGTAGGAAAATATTCCGACCATAAAAAACTTGACGAAAAACCGAGGGATAGTTTTTACAATATCTATGACGAGCTTTACAAAAGAAAGCGCCGCTTTGATAAAAAGCTCCATAAAAGCTTATTCCTTTCCGTTGAAACTGCTTATCTTGCAGGCTCTACCGGAATAACAACGCTTGCCGAATCTCCCGCCATAACGGAGGGAAGCTCGCCGTTCCACTTGGCAAGGTACTCTGCGTATTTGAGATAATCTGCGATTATAGCGATCTCTTCCGCGGTCTTACCCGTGAAGTCGATCTCGTATTTGATAGTCTGAAGTCCTTCTTCATCTGTCACGACAGTTTCGTTTACGGTAAATCCGAGAGCGCGGGCGATCTCAACGGATTTAAGCTGGATAGCCTCTGCCTCTGCGCGGGCTACCTCTACCTGCGCTTCTCTGTCTGCCTGAGCCGCGATGAGCTTTGCCTCTGCGGTAGCCTTAGAGATCTCGATCTGTGCCTGTGCCTCCTTGAGCTTAGCTTCCGCCTCACCCGCAGCCTTCTGGATAGCCGCCTGCGCCTCTGCCTCAGCCGCCGCTACCTTAGTCATATTCTCATACTCCGCCTGAAGCTGCTTCTGCTCCGCGATCATCTTGTCCTCAACTGCCTTTTCAAAAGCGTCGGAGAAATCGATATTGGTGAGAACTACCGTCGCTATCGTAACGTGATAGCCCTCGGATATAGCCGTTTTGATAGACTCCTCTACCTTAGGAGACATGGAAGCTCGGTCGGAGATGATGTCCATAGCCTTATAGGATGAAAGCACGGATTTTGTTTTTTCTATAGCGATAGACTCTATTCTGCTCTGAAGGACCTCGAGAGAACCGTACTGCTCCGCTATATCTATCACCTTGTCGGACATTATCTGATACTGGAGCGTCATAGCTACGTCCATAGTCTGCGCGTCGCTGGAATAAGCAGAGGTGAGTATCTCAACGTTTTGCACCTTCGCATCATAGCGGCTGTACGTATCCGTTATCCAAAGATCGAAATAAGTTCCCGCCGTATGTACCGTCTTCGCTTTTCCGAGATGCTTAACGACGACGACCTCACCCGTATCGACGGTTCTGAAGCTCATGGGAACGATAAGAAGAGAGAGCGCGCACGCGAGACACAGCACGAGTCCGAGCGTACGAACTCCTTTTTGACGCTTTGTGTGGCCAAAGTACGCCAGCGCCGCGAAGGCGATCACTAAAACTATTATTAAAATTCCTGAAATTGCACCTATTGCCATTTTGATCATTTCCTTTCATTGTCAAGTAGATATAACATCAGCGCCGCTTTTCAGGCGGCGCTGATAATTTAACCGGTTATTCCTTTTTATTCGGTTACCTTTGTTTCTGCGGGAGCGTCGTCTTTCTTTCCTGCTGCTCCGAGAAGCGCGGAAAGGTCGATACCTGTGCTCTCCTTCATTCCTTCCATGATCTGGTTTGCGGAGTTCATAACGTCCTTAACCAGCTTGGAAGAGTTGCCGTCGCCGTACATAACGATCTTGTCTGTCTGAGCAAGGGGAGATGCGGCGTTCTTAACTACCTCGGGAAGGGCGTTCAGGTACATTTCAAGGACGGATGCCTCACCCATCTTCTTCTGAGCCTCTGCCTTCTTCTCGATAGCCTCAGCCTCTGCAAGACCCTTGGCTCTGATACCCTCAGCTTCCTGCTCCATAGAGTATCTCATAGCCTCAGCCTGCGCTCTCTTAGCCTCCGCTTCCTTTACAGCCTCGAACATCTCAGCCTCAGCCTCTCTCTGACGCTTGATGAGCATAGCTTCAGCTTCCTTCTCGGTCTTATACTTCATAGCGTCCGCCTGCTTCTTGATCTCAGCGTCCAGTCTCTTTTCCTGGAGCGCGATCTCCTTCTCCGCAAGCTCTGCTTCCTTTTCACGGCGGGCGATGTCCGCGTTAGCCTTCGTGATCTCGATGGTCTTTCTCTGGCTCTCCTCCTGGATGCTGTACGCCGCGTCAGCCTCAGCCTTCTTTGTGTCAGCCTTGATCTTCATATCTGCCTGCTGAACTGCCAGCTCTGTATTCTGCTCTGCGATAGCCTTTTCAGCCTGTACCTTAACGGCGTTAGCCTCCTCCTGAGCCTTTGCCGTTGCGATCTGGATATCTCTCTGAGCGTTAGCCTTGGCGATAGCCGCGGTCTTTCTGATCTGCTCCACGTTGTCGATACCCATATTTTCAATAGTACCGTTTCCGTCCTTGAAGTTCTGAATGTTGAAGTTTACGACTTCGATACCCAGCTTCTCCATATCGGGAAGGACGTTTTCCGTGATCTTTCTTGCAACGCCCTGTCTGTCCTGTACCATCTCCTTCAGTCCTACCGAACCCACGATCTCACGCATATTACCTTCCAGCACCTGGGTAACGAGGAATATCAGCTCCTCACGGCGCATACCGAGAAGAGACTCTGCCGCTCTCTCGAGAAGCGCGCGGTCGGAAGATACCTTGATGTTTGCGACGCCGTCAACTGTAACGTTGATGAACTCGCTGGTGGGAACAGCCTCAGAGGTCTTGACGTCCACCTGCATTACTCTGAGTGAGAGCTTATCGACACGGGTAAAGAACGGGATCCTCCAGCCCGCGCCTCCGATAAGGACTCTGCGTTTACCAAGACCGGATATGATAAACGCCTGATCCGGCGGCGCCTTCATATATCCGATTACGAAAAGTACGATAACTGCCACAGCTGCACCAATTGCAATCCACATAGTTTTGTTCTCCTTTAAATAAAAAATTATTTTTTTGGGGACACTCCTTGCCCCATTTGTTTTTGTTTTTTCGGTCTGCAGACCAAATATTTTTACCGTCGGGTTCGTTTTTTTGCGCCAATGCTCGAAAAGTAACAAAAAAAGACTTTACTACGGCATGACTATGCCATAATAAAGTCTTGTTCGATTCGAGATGAATCTGTCTGCCTCGGGCCTGAACGGCCGTGATGACGAGGTAACCCCATTGCCATTCGATCGCAATGTAACTACTCCCTTTGTGGCTTTATTATAACATATCTCTTTTCATTTGTCAATAGGCTTCCTGTATTTTCGTTACAATTCGATAAATATTTTTTGTATTTTTATTCATTTTCAACAACGATCTCTTTGAAAGTAACAGACTGAGAGGTATATCTGTCTCCCAGCTTGATCTCATAACCGTCCACGAAAAGGTCTTCTCCGGAAACTACCTTGCCCTCCACCTCGTATTGAGCGAAAAAGGAACATTTCGGGTAGACGGTGACCTCGTTCTGATGCGGAACTTTAAGGTAAGTGAATACCTTGATATTGCTCATCGAAGAATCGCTGAACTGAAGAATGAGGAGCGACGGGGTATCGCACAGTATCCTGCATTCGCTATTGATCCAGAAATCCCTCTCTGACTTGAAGCTTTCGATCTCCTCTTTTAATATTCCAAAGACCTTATCCGATATCTTTGTGAGATCGCAGCTTATTCCGATAGGACCGCCGAATATAGATCCGCGCAAAAACGACTCGTTTACCGCTTCCATATGTCCCCAGCCCGCGTCTCCGCTGACCAGTATCTTTTCAGTTCTTCCTCCGCCGTAAAGCGGTTCAAAATTCTCATAACTGCGAATAGTTATCCATCTTTCAAGCGCTCTGGACGGCATTCTGAGCATCGTGTTTTTGAAGATCTCAAGCTGAGCGTAAAGACTGTGGTTATCGCTCATCCAGAAGCTGTCGAAGCCCTTGAGCGCGCCCATAGCCATGCGGAGTCCGCCGCTGGCGCAGTTCTGCAGATAAAGCGTTGGGAACTCCTTGCCCAGACGTCTGATAAATCCGTTGTAGCCCTTGAAATAATCGATGAAGGCTCTTCCCGACGGATCGTAGGATATCTCAGCGTTATGGTCGAATTTGATGAACTCCACTCCGTACCTTCTTACTATTCTCGCTACCGCTTCAAAGATATAATCGCAGGTCTCTGGAGCAGCGAAATTCACGAAATAGTTTCCGCCCTCGTAAAAATAGTGTTGAGGGAATTCTTTTACAGCCTTTGACGCCTTAGCCGCTCGTTCGATCTCGAACCAGATTCCGAATTTCAGTCCCTCGGCTCGTACTTTATCGGCAAATTCCTTCATTCTGCCCGCCATGGACGCGTCTGTACATTCACTCCAGTCTCCGACCGAATCGAACCACTCGTTAGGCTTTCCGAACCATCCCGCGTCTATAACGAAATACTCCGCGCCCAGCTCCTTCGCCTTTTCAAGCTGCTCGGAAAGAATATCGTAGCTGATATTGTCGAACTTGCTCATCCAGGAGTTGTATATGACGGGAAGGCTTCTCGCCGGCATTACTTCGTTGCAGTAACGGTGAAGATTATAGGCGTCCATATCCGTTTTATTGAAGAATTCGTAAAACAGAATATCGGGAAGCTTTAAGGTCTCTCCCGGCTTCAGCTTATACGCGAAATTTCCGTCGTGTATTCCAAGCTCCACCGTTACGGTCTTTCTTTGCCCCGTCTGGGAGTAGCGCTTTTTGACTCTGAAGCTCCACTTGCTCTCCGCGAGGATGTGGAAAGCAACGCCTCTTTGAGTCTGGAGATTGTATATAGCAACGAATGGAACTGAGCCCGTATTCATTCTAGTATCGTCGTTCGCCGCGCAGACCTCTGTGACCAGCGGCTGCCAAGCCCCCTGGCTTTCGGCGCACCATTCGCTGTACTGGGTATAGACCTCGTACTCTCCGCCGCTGAAAACGAACTTCGCCTGAGCGCCGCTGAGAGTTATCTCGCGGGACGATACGTTTGTCACGCTATCGCGTCTTTTACAGACGCCCGTTTCGAGGTACGGCAGCTCGGTCTGCATCTCGAGCTCATCGTTTGCGTAATAAAAGCCGTTATCCGTTTTTTCAAGGGAGCCTTGAAACTCTTTAATGTTGCCGTATATGCTGTATAAGTCTTTTGCAACGCTTACGTTTTTGAAAAATTGCATTATTTCAACCCCTTTTTTATTTTTACTAAAGACAGATGAACGATCCGGGTATATCTAATATTTAATTTTAGATTTTTATTTGTAGGTGCGATTGTTTTATTTGATTAAGACGATTATTTGGTTTAAACTTTATAATTTATTTTTATTCGTTACTTTCTTTCTCTTTTTCTTTCCGAAGAAAAAGGAAGAAAAACGAACGTAGAAAAAATAGTTTTATATTTAAGCAAAACATCCGTCTTACACCAAATTAAAACAATCTTGCAAATTCCCCTCTGCGGTTCGCACCACTAAACATCAATCTAAATAAATTAAATTACAATAAGCTCCTTGGGCGCTTTTGTAAGGTTTTCTTTTCCGTTTTCGGTAATATAGAGCATATCCTCTATTCTGACTCCGTACTGACCTTCAAGGTAAATACCGGGCTCAACCGTTACTATATTACCCGGAGTAAGGATACCGCTGGACTTGGGCGAAACGCTGATCCTCTCGTGAATGTAGAGACCTACGCCGTGACCGAGGCTGTGACCGAAGCATCCCTTGTAGCCCGCGTTATAGATAATATCTCTGGCTACCTTGTCCGCGTCCGCGCACTTTTCGCCCGCCTTGATGAAATCTATCGCCGCGCACTGAGCCTCGAGGACGGTGTTATACACCTTTTTCATCTCCTCGGTAGGCTTGCCGAGGCAAACGGTTCTGGTCATATCAGAGCAGTAACCGTTGAACTTCGCGCCGAAGTCCATGGTGAGAAATCCCTTTTCAAGAGGTCTGTTCTGAGGAACGCCGTGAGGCATAGATGACGCCGCGCCCGAAACTGCGATAGTTTCAAATGCGATGCCGTCCGCCCCCTGCTTACGCATGAGGTATTCAAGTTCAAGAGCAACGTCCGTCTCCGTGAGCAGATCCTTGCCTATTCTGCCGAGAACATTATCAAGCGCGCTCTCAGCCATTCTCTGAGCCTTTACGACACACTCTTTTTCGTATTCGTCCTTGATATTGCGAAGCTCCTCGGCAATACCGCCGCAATTCACCCAATATTTAAACTCGGGAAGAGCTTTTTCAAGAGCGTCCTTCTCCGCGCAGGTCATGATGTTGTCCTCGAATCCGATAACGCTTCCCTCTTTCAGCGCGTCCTTTATGTGCGCCCCTCTGCCCTTTTCAAGCAAAATAACCTCAAAGCCCTTGTCTGCGTCGCGCTTTGCCACCTCGATGTAACGGCTGTCAGCGTAAAGCTTCGAGCCCTCGCGGCTGATAAGCAGGAATCCGTCCGTATAGTTTACTCCGCTGAGATATCTGATATTGAGCTCGCCCGTTACAAGGCAAGCGTCCACCTCCGCGGGCAGCTTCTCTATAAATCTTTCAAGTCTTGTCATTTCGTATCTCCTTTTCTATTTAAATATGCAATAAGCGCCTCTGTTCCGAGACGGTAAACGTCCTCGCCAAAGCCCGACACCTGACCGACGCAGACCGCCGCGATGACCTGCTTGTGACGGAACTCTTCGCGGGCGTAAATGTTCGTCATGTGAACGTCGACCGCGGGAAGTCCGCAGCCCGCAACGGCGTCGCGAACCCCGATAGAGTAATGGGACCACGCGCCGCAGTTCATAACTATACCGTCGTAAACGCCTCTCGCGGCGTAAAGCTTCTCAACGAACTCGCCTTCGAAATTCGTCGTGAAGAAGTCAACTTCCAAATCTTCTTTTGTCTTTGCCCATTCGGAAACGTCAGCGAGAATATCGGCGAGGGTACGGCTTCCGTACTTTCCCGGTTCTCTCGTTCCGACCATGCAAAGATTTATTCCGTTCATTATAAGTATTTTCATTTGTTTTTCCCTTCAGCAGGCAAGCCCTGCAATATGGTTTTATTTACGTAATGCTTTTTGTGAATATTGCGGGAGGAGCAAGCCCCTCCCCTACCGATTTTGAAGGTTATTTATCGTTTGTGGGTCAGATGATGTACGCTCTGTTTTGAAAAGAGATCACGAACTCTTTCCGAAGGAAATTACCAAATAATTCTTTTCCTCCGATGCCTATGGGTGTCGGCGGAAAAGAAGTTTTTGCGGATTTGCCGAAGGCATACAGCTTGCCGTAGGCATGCATGCTTTCCTTTCAAAAAGCGACCGTATCCCCATTTACAACAAAGCAGAACGATACATCCCCTTCATCGCAAGCGCATCCTTAGCCTGAGTGCCGTCGGACTCGCAGATGATGCATGGACTGTAGCCGTCCTTGGCGAGAACCTGAGCAAGGGGCTCAAATTCGGGTCCGTAGACCGTGTCCTCAAAAGTCAGATGCTTCTTTTCTCCCGACTTTGTGTATTCGATCTTGGAAAAATGACAGTGAAGCGTATCGGCGTACTCAGCGCCCAGCTTGTCGGTTATCAATGTAAAAACTTGGCGGTAATCGTCCTCGGTGACGAAATAGCCGCCGATATTCCGAGCGTTCAGATGCCCGAAATCCACCACGGGGCAAAGTCTTTTATCAATACTGCAGATATCAATTACTTCTTCCAGAGTTCCGAGCTGATTGAGCTTACCCATGGTCTCAAGTCCGAAACGGACCTTTGTATCGGGAATGGCTTCAAGAGCTCTGAACATGGTGTCCTTGGCAAGTCCCACCGCTTCCTCGCGGCTTATCTTGGACGCAGAGCCCGTATGAATTACGATAGTATCGGCGCCCATGACCTCAGCCGCGTGAACGGACTGCCTTATATAGTCTATGCTCTTCAGACGCTTTTCTTCCTCGATTCCCGAAAGAGAGATGAAATACGGAGCGTGAAGCGACAGCTTTATACCGTGTTTCGCCGCCTCGTCTCCTACCTTTTGAAACGCCTCGTCCGAGCCGCGGACGCCCTGACCGCACTGGTATTCATAGGCGTCCAGCCCCATCTTACTGAGCCACTCGGGCGCCTGAAACGTGCTCTTATATCCTTCGGCGTAAAAGCTCTCGCTGTTACCCGCAGGTCCGAATAATGCTGACATATCTTTTAACCTTTCTGCTTCTTTGCTTCTCTGCGTCTGTACGCCGCAAGCACCGGCTTTTCAAGCAAACGCTTGCTTCTGAAAAACAAATTCGTCTTGTCCTTTATAGGCTTTACGAGGATCGCGGTATTAAGCCCCGAGATCCTTCCCGCAAGAACGTCCGTGAATACCTGATCGCCTATTATCGCGGTCTCCTTCTTGGTTACGCCCATAGCTTCCATAGCGCGTGAGCAGCTCTTCTTCAGAGGCTTGCCGCTGTCGTAAAACGCAGGACAGCCGAGGCTCTGATTGAAAAGCTCTACTCGCTCTTTATGATTATTTGACACAAACGCCGTTTTTATCCCGCTTTCCCACATTGATACAAGCCACGCGCGGACCTCTTCCGTCGGCTCGGGTATCTCGTAGGGAACGAGCGTGTTATCTATATCGAGAATGATACCCTTTACTCCGCGCTCCTTCAGCATTTCGGGAGTGACGCTGTAAACGGTATCAAAATAGTAATCGGGTACAAACAGTCCCATATCTTAAATATTCCTTTCAGAAAGCGGCGGTCAACCGATGATTATATCAAATCCGTTTTCGTAGGTCTCGCCCGCGCCAAGCTTTGTCATCTGATACTTCGTTTCAAGGTCGTCCACCTGACCGTCGAAGGCGGGAAGAGAGCACCAAGGCTCGATACAAACGTAAGGAGCGTCTGTCTGAGGCTTATGCCAGAAGCCGAGATTCTGCATTCCGTCGTATTCTACGCGAACGAACTTATCGCACTTTTTGCTCTTGAGAGTAACGCGCTTGCACATATTCGTAAGGAATATAGCGTCGTTATCGAAGAGGCTGTGATCAAGCTCCAGGATCTTTCCGTCCTTGAGAGCGAAGGGCGCGGTCTTTCCCGTACGGAAGAAGGGAGTCATTCCGATCCTTTCCGCCGGCTTTGCGCAGTCGAATTCAAGATAGTAGTCCTCGAATTTCTCGCCTTCCGCAAGCGGTACGTTAAAGCCCGGATGTCCGCCAAATCCGAAGAACATAGCCTCGTCCCCTGTATTTTCAACCTTCAGCGCAGTGTTGATCTTGGTATCGCAAAGCGTATAGGTAACCGTGACCTTGAAATCGAAGGGGTACTGCTTCTTGATCTCGTCGTTTGAAATGAGAGTAAAGCTGATCTTGTCATCCGCGAGCTTTTCCGCCTCGGTGACGGTATCGCGCAGGAAGCCGTGGAGATTCATCTCGTAGGTCTTGCCCTTATAAGTGTACTTTCCGTCGAAAAGTCTGCCGCAGATCGGGAAAAGATTATAGGCTCTTCCCGCCCAGTATTTTGCGTCGCCCTGCCAAAGGTATTCCGTTCCGTCCTTTTTAAGAACGATGCTCTGCATCTCTCCGCCCTTGTCGGATATCTCTACCTTGATTTTTTCGTTTTCGATAATATAGTTCATATCAGTAAACCTCTCTTTTATTTCTTAACCGTTCCGTCGGGATTGAACAGCGGAAGCTCCTCGAGATATATCAGATCGTCTCTTCCGATAGCGTCGCCCTCTGCAAGTATAGCCATTTTTCCGACTATGTTACCGCCCGCGGTATTTACAAGCGTCTCAATAGCGGAAAGGGAGTTGCCCGTGGATATAACGTCGTCGACGATAAGGATACGCTTCCCCTTCATCATAGCGGCGTCGTAGCCGTCGAGATAAAGCTTCTGCTTCTTGACCGTGGTGATGGAATCGACCTCGACCTCAAGAATATCTCTCATGTAGAGCTTTGGGCCTTTGCGGGCGAGCATATATTTTGCATCCCCGTGCTGACGCGCCATCTCGTGAATGAGCGGAATACCCTTAGCCTCGGCTGTAATGAGGTAATCGTACTCGGGTGCCTTTTCAAGAAGCGCGCCTGCCGCTGCGACGGTCAGCTCCTGATCGCCGAAAATGACGAAGGCTCCGATAGACAAATTATCGTTGACGGGACAGATAGGGAGTTTTCTGTCGAGTCCCGCTATTTTCATTGCGTAATATTCCATAATAAAACACCTTTCTATGTATATATTATTTATATCTTCATTATACTATCTTTTTATATTATTGTCAATAATATATTATAAATAAAAAAATAAACCGCGAAAAAATCACGATTTATTTTTTATTATTTTTCTTTTTTTACGTTACTTTCCTCTTCGCATCCGCGCAACATTCAAACCCAAGAGGTCGATCTGCGCAGTCCTATTTATCCTTTAAAAATTCCTTTAAGGATAGCTCCCAGCTTCGGGGGAGTACCGTACATCAGCACTCCGACGCGGTATATCTTCGCCGCCAGAACGCCAACTCCGATCACGGATCCGATAAGCAGCGCGACCGAGATCACGATCTCGTAGATCGGAACCGTACTCATGGCGATACGGGTAAACATTGCCATAGGCGACGTGAACGGAACGTAGGAGCACACCTTCATCATCGCCGTATCCACCTCGCCCGTGCTCATACCTATCATTACCACCATAAATCCGGCGACGAACAACAGTATCACCGGCATACACGAGGTGTTTATGTCCTCAAGCTTTGAAGCGGTCGAGCCTATCGCGCCGAACATAAACGCGTAGATAAGGAAGCCCAGAACGAAGAATATCAGCATATAGACCACGAGCTCAACGGGCATATTGAATATTGACGACATTATCCCGCCGTCGTCCATATACCTTTCGTTCAGTTTATAAAAAATTATCGCCGAGCCGAACACAGCGATAAGCTGTGTAAGTCCCGCAAGACAGGACGCAAGCACCTTTCCGAACATCATGCTCACGGGATTTGCGCTGGTGATGAGAAGCTCCATAGCCCTTGAGCTCTTCTCCGTCGCAACGTTGGTAGCCACCATCTGACCGTAAAGGAGAATGACCATATAAAGAGCGAAGATCATGATGTAGGTATAGAAGAAATTCTGCATCTGGTCTTTACCCAGGCTTTCGGTCTGCGAGGTTATTATCTGTCCCGCAAGTATCGCGGATGCCTGCTCCGCGGTCAGTCCGCCCTCCATCATCGCGCTCATCTGATAGAAATTACGGAGCGCCTCGTTTGCCACGGAGGTGTTCATATCGTACATTGAGAGGTTGTTAACGTAGTAGGTGTAAGAGGTTAGCCCGTCCATAACGAAGGCGCACTCCGCCTCGCCCGAAACTATCTTCTCCTTGATCCCGTCCAGACTGTCATCGGTAAGAATCACGTTATACGCTCCGAAATACGCCGAAAAGGTCTCCCGAACCGCTTCTGCCGCCTCTGCTGAGCCGTACTTTATCAGCATTTTCGGAAAATCCTTTTTCAGGTCGGAAACATCGCCGTCTCCGTCCCCCTCACCCTGCTCTCCGTCGGTTATCGGCGGTTCGGGGATAGACGGAACGTCGTTTTCGAAGACGTTTATCGCTCTCGGAATGAACATTGCCACCGCGATGACGACGACAAGAAATACCGTAACGCCAACGAATATCTTGTTCTGTAGATAGTTCTTAAATTCAAATTTCAGTATCTTTGCAAGCTGCTTCATATCACGCTTTCCCCCTCTCAGATGTTTTCGCCCGCGTGCTCGACGAAAATGTCTCCGAGGGACGGCTCGAACACCTTCACCTCATCGATATCGTAGCTTTCCGCAAGCCGTTTTATTACGTTGGATTTATCCTCCGGAGAGGAAAGGGTTATCATGAACGCGTCGCTTTCCATATCCTTACAAACGGCGCCAAGCTCCTTCATTATCTGCTCTTTCTGCTGAGAACGGACGACCAGACGGTTTCTCGGATAGTTGCGTTTTATCTCGTTCAGCTCACCCGCAATCGCTACTTTGCCCTGATTGAGTATGGCGATGCTATCGCAAAACTCCTCGATATAGCTCATCTGGTGGCTGGAGAACAGCACTATCTTCCCCCTGCCTATCTCCTCTTTCACCACGTCCTTGAGCAGCATGGCGTTGACCGGGTCAAGTCCCGAAAATGGCTCGTCCAGAATTATTATCTGCGGATCGTGGGCAAGGGCGGTTATAAGCTGTATCTTCTGCTGATTTCCCTTTGATAAAGTATCCAGCCGCTTATTTCTGTACTCAGTCATCTCAAGACGCGCAAGCCAGTAATCTATGCTCTTTACCGCCTCGGCAGTCTCCATACCTTTAAGCTCCGCAAAATAAGTCAGCTGATCGATTATCTTCTTTTTGGGGTAAAGCCCCCTCTCCTCCGGAAGATAACCGAACTGAACGGATCTATAATCTATCGGCGCTCCGTCAAAGAGTATCTCGCCGCCGTCCGATCCAAAAACGTTCATAAGTATTCTGATGGTAGTGGTCTTTCCCGCGCCGTTTCTGCCGAGAAGACCGAAAGCCTTGCCGCCCTCCGCTTCAAGGGTTATACCCTTCAGCACCTGCTTTTCGCCAAAGCTCTTTTCAATATTTCTAAGCTCAAGTTTCATTTTTTCTCTCCAAAATTATCCAAAACATTCTATAACGCCGATGAGCGATATCATCTCTTCGTCCACTTCATCGCGCCCGTAAACGTCGAAAAAGCGTTTTCTGTACTTATCCGTCTTCAGATTGAAGTTCAGCGTCCACGCGCCCCAATAAAGATCGACGTGCTTATCGCCCACGCCCCCTCCGCCGAGATCTATAAATCCGCTCAGACGCCAACCGTCCAGCAAGACGTTCGGCAGACAGTAATCTCCGTGGAGCAAGGTATCCGCTTTAAGCAGATGCTTCTTCTCGGACACTGTCTTCCACGCCTCCTGTGCGTTTCTCGGTCTCATATCGGGCATACAATAGGACGGATCGAACATCCCCTCTCGGTAATTCTTCTCCGCGCCCGCAAGGTAGTCCGCCGTTCTGTTCTTTATCGGGCATCCCTCCGTTTTCAGTCCGTGGAGCATCTTCAGCGTCTCCGCAAGAGTATCGCACAGCCTTTCGGGGGCTTCAAGGTACCTCGAAAAGGTACAGTCCTCTCCCTTTACCCGCTCGGTGAGCAGCCAGTCGCTTTCCTCGGAAACGTAGGATATGACCTTGGCTGACAGCCCTTTTTCAGCGAAGTATTCGGTCATTGACGCCTCTTTTTCAAGAGTACCCTTCTCTGACCTTTTCAGAAAGTAACCGCCGTCCTTTTCGATATACCATACCTTTGCAAAGGGTGAGCAGCTGCTGTCATATACGGGAGCGCCCTCTATTATCGGGTGAAAAAACGGATGTATCTCCGCCATATTCGGAGTTATAAGCGTGCGTTTCATTGATATTTCCTTTCAAAAGCCTTCGCTTTATTCAAACGTTACCGTCGTATCCAGATCCAGCACTATCGCAAAGGAGTGATTCTGGTAGTTCACCCGTCCCGTGACCTCTGCGTCGCTCACTATCTTAACGATCTCGCCGTTCTTTACCGTGATCCTTACCGTTTGCTGCACGAGCTGAGGCGTCGCCCCGATAGGACTGAACACCGCGGAGTACGAAAACGGAGAAGCACCGCTACAATCCAAAACGTATTCGTCGCCGTTCTTTGTAAAGCTCGTGACGCTTGAGGTAGTATAGAGCGCGGAATTTATAAGTCCGTCGATGAACGCCTTGGCTTCTTTATCGTTCTGCTTTTCAGTCTTTTCGCTTCCGCCGTTCTCCGCGACGGTTTTAGTGCCGTCAAAATAACTGATATCGTATTCATTATCGTTTGCTTCCGCTTTTATATCGTAAAAATACTTTTTGTCCTTTGTTCCGTATTCGACGGTATCCGTCTCGCTGTAGGACTGCTTCTCGCCGAATCCGCTTACGGTCTGGGACATCTCCAGAGTGAACTTTCCGCCCTTTGCGTTCTGGCGCTCCTTCAGCATATCCTCAAGCTTTATCAGCTCTCTTATGTCAAGCTCAACGTATTGGCTCGTGTCAAACTCCTTGGTCTTAGGAGTTGCCTCGTTGATCTTTGAATACTTGATCGTGATCTCAAGGCTGGACGTTCCCGAAACGTCGAATATCATTTCGATCTTTTCCACGTTATACTTTTCATCCGCGTAGATCTTTGCGTCAAGACCGTTCACGTCGATATCGATACTGCCGTCAAACCCAAGGCTCTCCATCATACTTTCTATTGCTTTTTCGCTGAACTCCGAGAAGGTTATCTCTATCTTTCCGTCCTCAGTTTCGGCGACCTCGGACTTTCCGCACCCGCTGAAGTTGATGCCCGCCCCGCCGAAGCGGCTTCTGTATTCCTTATATTCCTTCAAAGTCATAGGCGTATATATTTTTTGACCGGTCATAGCGCCGACCTTGCTTGAAATGAACATATTTCCGTTATAGTAAGCCTCGGTAGTTTCGGAGCTGCCGATATTTCCGGTAGAGGTTTTGGTATTCTGATAGAAATAATAGTCCTTTCCGCCCACGTTACATTCGATCATTTTTCTTTCAATGGTAATATCAACCTTGCTTCCGCCGATACGGGTGTTCATATCGAGCGTCATGGAAGCTTCGTAGGAGTCCCATTTGTTCATCTGTTTGCTGATCTTACGCCATTCGGCAGGAACGTCGCTCATCAAAAACGGCAAAAAAGCGCACGATGACAGACACACCGCGACGAGCAAAAGAAACGAAACGAAAAATATTTTGAATGATACTTTTTTCATAGATACTGACCTACCTTTCGTTTTATGATTTTTGAGAAGATCAACTAATGTTAATCTTGGCTTTATTATATCATATTTATTTTTGAGATGCAATAACTGCAGAAAAATTTTCAGTATGGAAATACAATCGTCTTAATATACCGTTTCGGGATATTAATATTATACCATTTTGGTATAATTAAATCAAGGATCAAAATATCAAAAATTATAAAACACAGGATCGGAATTATTATGAGATTAGCACAATTGAGAAAAGCGCGGAAAGTATCTCAGATCAAGCTGGCGATGGAGCTGAACACCAACCAAAATACCATCAGCCGCTACGAAACGGGCGAACGCGAAGCTGATTACGCAACGCTGATACGTATAGCGGATTATTTTAACGTATCGATTGATTATCTGCTTGAGCGTACGGATAACCCCGAAATGAATAAGTGACGAAACGCAAAAATAGCCAAGGCGGTAAAATACGACCTCGGCTATTTTCTTTCTAATTCAAAATGGAAATAAGCGAATCAAACACAGCTTCATCCACCTTAACGCATATGCTGAGCATTCCGTCAAATCTTACGTATCCGCCATCGTGCAGTCGAAGATGCACCGCTATCCCGCTTTCGCAGTTTATAAACAGATGATATATCTCGTTTGCCGATGAAAGTCCGTTTTCGACCGCATCCTTCGACAACATAAATCCGCCTTCATTTAACCCGTAAACGAAGTTTTCAAATATTACGGCGTTTTCTTCAGAAATACGCCCCATATTATCGGCGCCGTAATACCAATCGCTGTACGTCTGATATTCCACGGTCCGATATGACTCTGACAAAGCAAATTTTTTCTCGTACAGATCGGAGCCTTTCTTCAAAGTCAAGCCGTTATCATTGATAAATATCCGGATCCTTCCGTCCTCGGGTAACATACAGAGCATAAACTCAGTATTAAAGCCTTCTACTCCGTAAAAATCTCCCATGGCAGAACCCGAAAGCTCAATATATTCATCCTTTTCGCTCCATTCATCTAACCCGTAAACAACGGTTCCGAGTTTTTCGCCGATCTTTACACTTCCCGCTTCAAAAACGTCGTACTCCGTATACCATCTTCCGTTATATATGAAAAAGCCTATCATATCGCACTCTGTTCCGTTTTTGACCGAGATCGTATTCGGCGGAATACACACTCCGCCTTCGATGTAGTACGCGCCTGCATCCGAGTCTCCCATGCCGTAGAGTAAAATGACACTCAGCACCATCGCAAAACACGCCGCTAACGCCGCCACTTTAATGATAAACGTTTTAAGGCTGTTTCTTTTTGGACTATACGCCTCGGATATAAAGGCGTCGTCTATATTTCCTATCATATAAAACAATTCGTTTGCTTTCATTTTTTAAGTTCCTTTCTTGATATTTCAGAGCTGAAAGCCATGCCTCAGCAAATGCTCCCTCAGCTCTTCCCTTGTGCGAAGAAGCGACATTTTGACCTTGCTTTCGCTTATCCCAAGCTCAGACGAGATCTCTTTCACGCTGCGTGCGTACCAGTAACGCTTTACAAATATCACACGCTTTTCCGTTTTCAGATCTCCGAGAAACGTGTTCATCGCCTCAGAAAAAGCCAGCGCATCCGTCATTGAATCTGCGCTCCCCTCCCGCGACGCGTTTTCTTCCCCCGCCACCACCTCGGATAGCTCACTAAAAAGCATTTCAATCTCCCCCCGCCGCGCTTTTCAGCATTTTTTCTCTCGTAACGGTGGATCGCGAGGTTTCGTGTTATCTTGCCGAGATATGTCGAAAGCTGTTTTGGTGCCGCAGGCGGAATGGTATTCCAAGCTTTCAGATATGTATCGCTTACACACTCTTCCGCTTCTCCTTCATCACCGACTATAGCTCGCGCTATGGAAAAGCAGTACCTGCCGTATTTATTCTTGGTTTCCGCTATCGCTTCTTCGGAACGCTCATTAAATAATTTGATTATTTGGAAATCTTCCATTTTAATCTCCTTTCTGCCGCAACATCACGGTGCTTCTAAGACGCCTTACACTATTATACACCGATTTTAAAGCCTGCGCGTCACTTTTTTTGAAAAAAACGGCCCGCTTTACGTTTTTTGTAAAGCGGACCGTTATTCTGCATCAATATTATCAGTCTTTCTCGTAGAAAAGCACGCCAAGCGTTGCGGGACCGCAATGGCTGGAAATAACTCCGCCTGCGGTATTTATAAGTATCTCCTCGAAAACGCCCAGATCTGCAACCATTTTGCGGACCATCTCCACGGTCTCTCCGTCGCATCCCGAATGGGTAATAAACACGCGTTTGGGCTCGGCGTTCATTATCTGAGCTTTAAGGTCGTTTACGTAATTTGCAAGAGCCACGGGAAGCTTTCCTCTGTACTTCTTGGCAACGCCCATGGAACCGTCCTTGACCGCGATCAGCGGATGTATCTTGAACGCGCTCGCCATCAGAGCCGTCACCGCGTTGCACCTTCCGCCTCTGGCAAGGTATGTAAGCGTGTCAACGACGAAGCTTGCGCGGACTCTTGATCGTGACGCTTCAATTTCCGAAACTATATCTTCAGCGCTCTTTCCCTCAGCCGCCATTTCCGCCGCTTTTATGACCTGCAGTCCGATACCCGTGGAAAGATTTTCGGAGTCGATGACGAACATTCTGCCGTATTCGTTTTGCTCCGCAAATATTCGGGCAACGTTGCAGGTAGTACTCATCTTTGATGAGATGCCGAAAAATATTATGTCTTCTCCCGCATCCATAAACGGCTTCAGCACCTTCTCCGTTTTATCGAAAGGTATCGCCGCGGTCTTTGGCGTCGTCTTGTTCTCGTCCGCCCACTTGAATATTTCATCGGGAGTCACATCCTCGCCGTCATAATAACTCTTTCCGTCCATCACGATACAAAGCGGAATTATACTTATACCGTACTTTTCCAGCACTTCTTTCGGAAGATCGCAGGTGCTGTCCGCAACTATTCTGACTCTATTCATAACTTCCCTTTCATATGATCTTGCTTATCTTCTTTGTTAAAATTTTAACACATTTCTATGAATTTTTCAATTCGATAACTTAACACATTTTGAAAGAATTCTCAAGAGTAATTGAGAAATGTTCTTATGTTTATTTTGGAAGTGTATGCAGGCAGATTATTTATTTGTGAAAATGTTTTTGTTTTACGGCACCGTGGCGTTTTGCGGATAATTTTTTATTTTTCTTTAAAGTAACTATTTATTTAGTAAATGCCCATTTCTTTCCTTTTCTTTCGAGAAAGAAAAAGAAAGAAGTAGGCGAAAGAAAGAAAAAGAAAGACCGTGGTAGTACGGAACGGCTCGCCGAAAATTCGCTCAAAAGCAGGAGCGAATTTTGGGTTGTAAAAAAGGATGTTACTGCTATCAATTCAACAAAAATGCTCGCCCACGCTTCGCATTTTCGGGGTGTTCGTTCCGTTTTTGCCATTTGCCTGCAGTCGCTCGCCTGCCCACGGGCTTTCTTCTTTCTCGAAAGAAGAAACGTATGAACGTAGAAAAAGAAATTATAAAGTTTAAGCAACACATCCGTCTTAAACCAAATTTGTAAATTAAAACCTGCGTTGCTACGCACCTATAAAAACCAATTTATCCAATTATTAACCAAAAAAACTGTTGACAAACCGGACGTAATGTGCTATCTTTAAGTCAGCGGATATATTTAATACTAATATAAAAGCAACATTTGAAAGGAAACTAAGTTTATGGAATACGGAATAATCGGACGCTCCGATGGCGGATTCTACCGCTATCAGGGCTGGCCCACAGTTTGCATCGACGAAAACGGCGTGCTCTACGTAGCCTGCTCGGGAAACCGTCTCGGACATCTTTGCACCTACGGCAAGAACTTCTTATATAAAAGCTTCGACGGCGGCAAAAGCTGGACACCACCAATGATAATCAACGATACCAAGCTTGACGACCGCGACGCAGGTCTTACCTATCTCGGCGACGGAAAGCTGCTTCTGACCTATTTCTGCCATCCGTGGCAGTTCTACGACGGCTCAAGACAGTGGATAAACGGTTACACCGACGCCGTTACTCTTCCTATGGCTACGGGACTTATGGACGGTTACGCAAACCTTTCCGAGGAAGATAACGCCTACGGCTCCTTCGTCAGACTTTCACGTAACTACGGAAACTCCTGGGAAAAGGCTGTCAAGGTTCCCGTCTCCGCGCCTCACGGTCCAATAAAGCTTAAAAACGGCAAGCTTTTCTTCTTTGGAAAGGAATTCCACTCCGACGATCCCGAAATGGAAGGCGGAGCGATCTACGCATTCGAGAGCGATGATGAAGGAAGCACCTGGACCAAGCTGTGCATGGTGGATTTTCCCGACGGTCTCACCCGGAAAAATATGCACGAGCCTCACGCAATAGAGCTTCCAAACGGACGTATTCTCGGCGCGATCCGCGCGCAGGGCGAGGGCGTTCCGCACGGCTTTTCGATGTATCTCTGCCATTCCGACGACGGCGGAAGAAGCTTCACTCATCCCACCTGTCTCGGCGTAAGCGGCTCTCCTCCGCACTTTATGCTCCATTCGTCCGGCGCGCTCATCCTTACGTATGCAAGACGCGAAGCGCCCTTCGGCGAAAGAGCGATGATAAGCTACGACGGAGGAAAGACCTTCGGAGACGAGATAGTTTTAAGTACCGCATACATCGGCGATCTCGGTTATCCCTCTACCGTCGAGCTTCCCGACGGTTCGCTTCTGACGGCTTATTACGAAAGATACAAGGATGATAAATTCACGTCTATCCTTTATACGAAATGGACGCTGGACGAGATAAAGTAGATTCCTAAAAATCAAAAACGCTATTCGGTATAAGAAAGGAATGATCGCGACTATGGCAATTCTGAAAGAGCAAATATACAGAACAAAATTTGCAAAGCCCGAAATATTTCAGTGGTACTCCAAAAAAGGGGTAACGTCCATATTCATATACTCTCCCGCAGTTCTCAAAAACGGCGAGATCTATTATTACAGCGAAAATGACAAAAGTATTCGCGCTATTATGAACAAGGGCAGGACATTCGTTCCGGTGTCGTTCTTTGCGGACTTTCTCGGTCTTAACGTGGAAGAAACGGAAGACGCAGTTACGGTCTCCTCTTCGGACGCATCTCTGACAGAAAACAAAGGAACGCCGAGCTGCTTCGTGTATTCAAGCGGCGCTGCTTATCTCCCCGCCATCGATACCGCCTCGGCGCTTGGCATCTCCTGCCGCGCTCTTGATGACGGTAAGCTGACGGTATTTGCTGATAAAGAGCTTTTGGATGAGATCGAGCGTGACGTTGAGCTTCAGGTCTCCGCAAGCTACGCTACCCTCGGTAAATACGACGCTTCAAAGTTCACCAAAGAGGATTTTGAAACTGTAAAAGACAAATGGAGAAGAGTTCTGGTCGGCTCTCCCGAGATGAACGACGCCTCCGATCCCGACATGAGCGAAAAGCTGGTGAACATAGCAAGAGCCGCTCAGAGCGCATGGGATTCGATGCGCAAGGAAGATGGCAGAGTCATTCTTTTCGGCAGCGAAGCTCCGGTTGAATCCTCTGCGCTCACCGCCCAATACAGCAAGCTCTGGGTAATGACGCGAGGCTTCGCGACCTACGGTTCATCGCTCTACGGAAATGAAGGTCTGAAAGCCGCAATCCTTGACGGACTTCAATGGATGTACGAAAATATGTACGGCGAGGCTGAGATCGAGGGCCGCGGCTGGAGAGATATGAAAGCCTTCAACTGGTGGGACTGGTGCTTCGGCGGTGTTGATCCGCTGACCAACATCCTTATGGTTATGGAAAAGCATCTCACTCTTCAGCAGATAAAGACTTACTTAAAAGCTACCAAGCACGCCTTTACTCTTCACAGAGTGGGCTATCAGCGCCCCTTCGCTATGACGCGTCTGCCCGTTCTTACCAAAGCCGCGCTCCTGCTTGAGGATCGCGCTATGCTTGAAAACGAGTGCGCGGACTACGACCTTACTCTTAACGTAACGCGTACCGAGGAAGGCATCCACGTTGACTACGTTGAATGGACCCACGGCTTCCCTTACAATATGATGTACGGCTTCAACAACCTGTCGAGGACCGCGTTCACGGGTACTCTTATGGGCGGAACACCTATGGAATTCGTCAGCCCCAAGCAGTACGAGCTCTACAAGGTGGCGAAATATATGTTTGAGGCGGCTTGCTACAAGGGTCAGGGCTTTATGGTCTATAACGGGCGCGGAAATGCGGGAACTGAGTTTTCTTCAGGCGTTT
>SVSQ01000114.1 GCA_015064245.1 Oscillospiraceae bacterium
TCTCCATAAGTTCTTTTTGATCTTCGTGCAATGTGTAATAATAGTTGGCAATATCGGGAAAATGCTTAATTAAATTCTTGAATCTTTTGCTCATCAATTCAATCGCCTGATCTGTTCCGGATATAAGCCCTGCCGCTATCGCAACATTATAAATCCCGGACTTTAATTGCAAAGCACCTCGCTCCGTAGGATGGCTTTTATCTACTGAAGCTGCCTCCGCTTTACAAGCGTCGTGCTTTCCTTTTGTAATCGTCCATAAGCCATTAAATATTTCTTCCTTATTCATAAGTTTTCATCCACCTTTCTGTTGTTTCAGACTATACTGATATTATACACATCTAATCACTTTCTGTCAATAGTGTTTAGATAACTTTCTAATCATTCAACTAACAGTAGAAAAACGCCCTATACGTTTTCCGTACAGGGCGTTGAAATATTCAGTTATGCAAGATTAAAACTCGGGAATCTCGATCTCGATCTCTTTGCCTGCTGCGTGAGACTTAGCGATACCGTCGATGATTGCCTGGTTGTAGATGATCTGGCTTGAAGGAACCGGAACAGGTGCGATACCCTTACAAGCGTCAAGGAAGGAACGGATCTTCTTATCGAAGAGAGACATATTCTTGTCCTCGGGAATGATCGGAACCTCTGTTACTGTCTGGAGTCCGCAAACCTCGTGGTAGATCTTCATTGCGCCGCCGACTGTACCGTTCCAGCAGTCTGTAGAAGGAATACGGAGACCGCCCTTTGTACCGAGGATGATGGTGTCACCGGGAGTGTCGATGTTCATAGCCCAAGCTATTCTGAAGTCGAGGATGATTCCGCCTTCAAGTCTTACGAAAGCTGCTGCAAAGTCGTCAACTCCGAAGAGCTTTGCGTACTCTTCTCTCTTTTCGGGCTTATATCCGCTGTAGTTGGGATCCTTACCGAAGAAGTCGCTCTTATATCCGGAAACTGTGAGGGGCTTGGGATATCCGATAGCGTTGAGTACCATATCAAGAGAATAGCATCCGATGTCGCCGAGTGCTCCGAGACCTGCGGTCTTATCCTCGATAAACGTTGTTCCGAAGGGAGTCGGGATACCTCTTCTACGTCCGCCGCCTGTCTGGATATAGTAGATCTTACCGAGCTCACCGCTGTCAACGATCTTCTTGATCATCTTCATGTTAGCGTCAAGACGGGGCTGGAAGCCGATGGAAAGAACCTTTCCGGAAGCCTTTTCAGCCTTGATGATCTCAACAGCCTCTTCTGTTGTAACGCACATAGGCTTCTCAAGCAGAACGTGGATGCCTGCATTAAGAGAATCGATCGCGCAGGGAGCGTGCTGACGGTTATAAGTACAAACGGAAACAGCGTCAAGGTTCAGGCTCTTATCAGCCAGCATTTCCTTGTGAGACGCGTAATCGGTCTTAACGCCGATGATGCCATGCTTTCTGAAGAAAGCGTCTGCCTTTCCGGGAATGAGGTCACAGCCCGCAACGATCTCAACATCCTTCATCTTCTTATACGAAGCGATGTGAGCGTCTGCGATCCAACCTGTACCGATAATACCGATACGAAGCTTCTTGGAATCATCTACTGCCGCAACCGTTGTGTTTGCGCTATTGGGATCGTAATTGAATGCCATAATATTATATCTCCTTAATATTAAAATTTCTTATTTATCGCGGATGGTCTCCGCTTTTTTATTTAGTTTATATTTCGGGAATAACGATCTCGATCTCCCTGCCGAGCTCGCTGGATTTTGCGATACCGTCGATGATCGCCTGGTTATAGATGATCTGCGACGTTGGAACGGGAACGGGAGCGAGCCCCTTGCACGCGTCGAGGAACGAGCGTATCTTCTTATCAAACAGCGTCATTCCTGAATTATCCTTTATGATCGGAATGACCTTGCTCACCTGCTGACCGCAGGACTCGGAATAAATGGTCATAGGGCCGCCGACGGAGCCGTTCCAGCAGTTCGTGGATGGAATACGGAGTCCGCCCTTCGTACCGAGAATTATTGTATCGCCGGGGGTGTCGATATTCATCGCCCAAGCGATTCTGAAGTCGAGAATGATGTCTCCTTCAAGTCTTACGAACGCCGCCGCAAAATCGTCAACGCCGAAAAGCTTTGCGTATTCGGGGTGGTTATTTTCCTGGTAAGTACAGTAGTTCGGGTCTGTGCCGAAATACGCGCTCTTGTAGCCGGTAACTCTCAAGGGCTTAGGATATCCGATAGCGTTAAGCACCATATCAAGTGAATAACAGCCGATATCACCAAGTGCGCCGATACCTGCAGTCTCGTCCATAATGAAAGAGGTCTTATTTGCTGCGGGAATACCGCGACGGCGTCCGCCGCCTGTCTGAATGTAATAGATCTTGCCGAGCTCACCGCTTTCAACGATCTTCTTGATCATCTTCATATTGTCGTCAAGACGGGGCTGGAAGCCGATCGACAGGATCTTTCCCGTCTCTTTTTCCGCGCGCATCATCTCGATCGCCTCTTCGGTGGTAACGCTCATGGGCTTTTCAAGCAGAACGTGTATTCCTGCCTTCAAAGCGGCAATGGTGCAGTTTGCGTGCTGACGGTTATAGGTGCAGATCGATACTGCGTCGAGCTTAAGCGACTCGTCCGCAAGCATTTCCGTGTGATCCTTGTAATCCGTCTTTACGCCTTTAAGCTCGTATTTTTCAAAAAACGCTTTTGCTCTTCCCGGAACGAGATCACAGCCTGCCACTATCTCAACATCAGGCATTTTTATGTATGATTTGATGTGAGAATTAGCGATGCCGCCCGTGCCTATGATTCCGATTCTGAGCTTCTTCGCGCTGTCAACGCTTGCCTGCGTATTTCCTGCGCTGTTAGGATCGTAATTAAACGCCATAGTACACTCCAATCCGCCGTATTTTTTACGGCAAATTTATATCTGAAAAAATTATATCACATTTAATTTATTTTTCAAGAGGTTTAACGAATTTTTGTTTACAAATACAGAATTAACATTAATTTTTTGTATACATTATCTATATAAAGGTCGCTCACATGACTGATACGGCGAGCGCAGATGCGCAATTATTTGTTTTTGATATATTCATCGATCGCCGCGGCTGCCTTTTTTCCTGCGCCCATAGCCAGAATGACCGTAGCCGCTCCTGTAACCGCGTCGCCTCCCGCATAAACGCCTTCGATGGACGTTTTTCCGTTTTCGTCTGCGACTATACCGCCCCATCTCTGTGTTTCGAGTCCGTCCGTTGTGGATTTGATAAGTGGGTTCGGTGAAGTTCCGATAGCCATTATCACGCAGTCGCATTCGATCTCAACTGTCGAATCCGCCTTCTCTATCGGTTTACGTCTTCCGCTTGCATCCGGCTCTCCGAGCTCCATCTCGCTGCAGATGATCTTACTCACGAATCCTTCCTCTCCTCCTGCGATCTCGCGTGGATTGGTAAGAACTCTGAACTCTATTCCCTCTTCCTTTGCGTGCTCTATCTCCTCGCGACGGGCAGGAAGCTCATCCTCCGAGCGGCGGTAAACGATATATACCTTCTCCGCGCCCAATCTCTTGGCGCATCTCGCTGCGTCCATAGCTACGTTTCCGCCGCCTACTATAGCCGCTGAGCGAGGTCTTTGGATAGGTGTGGACGAATCCTCCTTATACGCCTTCATCAGATTGACTCTCGTAAGGAACTCGTTTGCGGAATATACTCCCTTGAGGTTTTCTCCGGGGATACCCATAAATATTACTTTCCCCAA
>SVSQ01000021.1 GCA_015064245.1 Oscillospiraceae bacterium
GAGGTCGAGGAGATCACACCAAGGATCCTTACTCTCCTTGACGATATGAAGGATACACTTTATAAAGCGAACGGCTGCGGTCTTGCCGCTGTGCAGGTCGGAGTTCTCCGCCGCGTAGTTATAATCGAGACTGAGGAAGGCAAGCTGTACGAGATGATAAACCCCGAGATAATCGAGCGCTCCGATGAGCTTCAGCACGAGCTTGAGGGCTGTCTTTCTCTTCCCGGAAGATGGGGTATAACGGAGCGTCCCGCTAAGGTCACCGTCAAAGCTATGGACAGAAACGGAAACTACTACACAGTAACGGGAACCGATCTTCTTGCAAGAGCGATCTGCCACGAAACAGACCATCTTGACGGAGTCCTCTACTCTGACAAGGCAGTCAGAATGCTTACACCCGAGGAAGTGGAGGAGCTTTCATAATGCGCACCGTATTTATGGGAACTCCCGAGTTTTCCGCAACAGTTCTTCAGACCTTATGTGAAAACGGAATACGTCCCGACGCGGTAGTCACAAGAGCTGATAAGCCCGCAGGCCGTGGATATACGCTGATGCAGTCCGCTGTTAAAAAGTACGCGCTTTCGCAGGAGATCGAGGTCCTTCAGCCCGAAAAACTGTCCGATCCCGTGTTTTTTGAGCGTCTCAAAGAGCTTGATCCCGAGCTTATAATCGTAGTTGCTTACGGCAGAATACTGCCCGAAAGCGTGCTCAATATGCCCAAATACGGCTGCATAAACGCTCACGCTTCGCTTCTTCCCAAGTACCGCGGCGCCGCACCTATGCAAAGAGCAATTATGGACGGCGAAAAGGAGACGGGTGTTACAATTATGAAGATGGATAAAGGTCTTGACACCGGAGATATGATCCTCACTCTTACCACACCTATAACAGAAGAGGACAATCTTGAAACCGTTCACGACAGACTTGCTCTGCTCAGCGGCGAGGCGCTTCTTAAAGCTGTAAAACAGCTTAAGGACGGTACTGCCACCTTTACCAAGCAGGACGGAGAAAAAGCAAACTACGCCGAAAAGATCGGAAAAGATGACGAGATCATTGATTTCACTCAGACCGCAGAGCAGCTTTCCTGCCGCATAAGAGCGCTCTCCCCTTTCCCATACGCGTTCTTCTCCTACAACGGAAAACGTATCAAGATAACCTCTGCTCACACCGTTCCCGATATGTCATCGGAAGGCAAACAGGCCGGCGAGGTCATTTCCGTCAAGGGCGGCGAGATCAAGGTCGCTTGCGGACAAGGCGTTCTTGCTATAACCGGTGTTTTCCCCGAAAGCAAGCGCAGAATGGGCGCATCTGATTTTGTGAATGGCTCGAAGATTAAGCCGGGAGATATTTTTGAGAAGTATTCGGAACAATAATATGTATATATTAAAGGCGACCTGTGAAATAGGTCGCCTTCTTATATTTTGGGGCTCAACAAGCTAATCAATTTAAATAAACTCAAATCCAAGATCAGTTCTGTCTTTCGGTAGATCTTTGTTTTTGAGATTATAGTGACGCTTGCAAACTGCATCAACATACTGAATGTTTTTCAAACACGAAACATTTCCATCAAGAACATTCATTGTCAAAATCATAAATTTTAATTTAGGAAGGTCCTTAATGAAATCAAGATTAGGTAGCTCATTTTTTCCCTTTAATTCCAGATATTCAAGCTCTTTTAGTTTGGATATAACACTGAAATCGGTAATCTTAGGACAGTTTTCAAATGCTAACATTCTTAATGTCGGAGCAAGCGCAGAAATGTCTGATATATCTGATAACTTTCTCATATAACAGAGATCCAGCCATTGTAATTTCGGACATTTTTGAATACCTTTTAACGATGTGATTCCACATTCAACGATAGTAAGTTTAATAAGTTCCGGCAGGTCAAAATCTTCAATGGTTACAATACTTGTTTTTCTGCTAAACTCCTTTTCATCAACCGCGCTCATATGAAGCTGCTTTAGTGTCTTAAGCTTTTGAAAAACAAGCGGACTTTCGCCACCGGTATAGAGCTCCTCTATTCCGTATTTGCCAACATTTGAAAACGGTCTTATCCCGGGCAATAGAGATAATGTACCATACTTTGGAACAGTCGTTGCGTTTGAATCTAAATACAACGTAAAATGCTTAACTGTCGGGCATCGTTTTAGGATTGAAATGTCATTAATGATAAATACTGCACTTTCCAAATTAAAATAATTAATAAGCTCGATGCATTCCTCCATCGTTCGACTTCCAACAGAATATGCTTCACAAAATGACGAGGTATCGATAGATTCCCTGACTACCAAGGCATCAAAAACATTTTCTTTTGTTAGCGAAGAAAATACAAAACCATCACGAATAATATACTGTACCTTACGAAGATGTTCATCTTTGACTACATCAAATATTTCTTGTATATTAAAATTTATTTTTACCATACTCCCTCGTTAAATTTAATTTCACGCTTAAAAAGGTGTGTTTTTGCTTATTCAATTACTCTCTAAATATAAAATCGCCTTTATCACCTTTAGTGTAACCATCTATCAGAGTAACTCTATGTGGAACCATTGAACCATCCGACATATTTACATTTTCGCAGTCCTTGATTCTGATTTTAGGAACTATGTGATAGCTCTCTCTGTAATCCTCGGGAGAAAGCGCGGTCTTCGGAATAAGCGGAGCATCCGCCATTTCAACGTCTTCTATATCGACTGTAAAATTACATTTAATATGGTCGTCAGATACAAAGGATTTCTTCAGCGCATAACACTTTGCCGTGTCTCCGTTAAAGATCTTGAAGCCCTTGCCGCTCTCTGTTCTGATGTTCTTCAATGTCACCTTTTCGGTGAAGAAATACGGATGCGCGACGGTGTTATCCTTATAGTCGGGCGCGCCGGAATGGTTCATTTTCGTCGTATCGAACAGACACGCTCCGTTATAGTCGGGACCGCCGTTTCCGTCGCATATCAGAAGACCGTCAATATCGATCTTATGAGGCAGATAGCAGTTATAACCGAAATCGTGGTCGCCTGCGTTTGATCCGCCGATAAAGGACGGATTATTTGCAGTTGCGCGGGGATACCATGTATTATTTTTGAAAATAATGTCACCGTCCCAGGTGCTTCCGTAGTCGCCTCTGAGGTTGAGGAATGAGTTTCCGTACGCGGTAACGTTTTCGACCACCATCATTCCGTGACCGATAGCATTGAAGCACTGATGGCCAAGTATTGTGTTTCTTATCGTAAGATTAGCCACATTTTCATGAGCATCGTATCTTGACATGACACAGTTCTCTACGTAAAGGTCTTTGCAGTGGTTCGTCGCCATAAGTCCCCAGCGGGTATTATCCATTATTCCGTGCTGCTTGATGTTCTCAAGTCTGAGATTTACGACAGAGCTTGCATTGAAGTCATAAGATCCCATCGAAACCGGCTTGCCAGCTCTGCCGATAGTAACGTATATCTTTCTTGCGGTGAGGTGGCAGTTTCTGACCGTTACGTACGCGCAACCGCCAACGCCGATAAAGCTGCTGTAAGGCGCGCCGTGGTCAAGCTCGCCTTCAACGAAATGAGTGATATTCTCAACCACGGTATTAGAGCGGTTTACGGCTATATTTCTCGCGTGATAATTGTACTTTGATTCCGCCTGGTTTGCGATAGTTGTGAAGATACCGCCTTTTACGGTGAGTATCTTTTCGTCTATCGGGTACGCGATCGCTTGCGTTAACTCTTCAAAATTCCAGATCACTTTATTAAGAATGTATCCGGTTCTGTCGCAGACGAAGCAGTCCGTCTGAGACGAGCCGTTATTTACGTTGAGACCGAAGCGGATGAACTGCTTTTTGTTATCGTTTACGACCTTGACGTAACAGTTACAGGGGAAAGTAACGTCGATCTTCATCTGGTTCTTTTTGAGGGAAGGAAGCTCGAATTTGATAGGCTCTTTTTCAGAAACCACTTTAAATACGGATGCGGTTCTTTCCTCTATCTTCACTTCTCTATCGTCGATGATGAATTTTGACGTACTGAAATCAACGTTGGTCTTTATTACCGCCGTAATAGGTCTGGGACCGATGTAGTAGGTTGCAAAGGGATCTGTTTTTACGTCTATCTTATGTTCGTTTGCGTATTCGTGCGCCGCCTTGATGGCTTCCATATCGTCGGTAACTCCGTCACCCTTAGCGCCGAACATCTCGTAATTTACATATAATATCTTTTCGCTTTCTGCCATGATCCTGTCTCCTGTTCCTTAATTTTTATAGCTTAGCTACTTGCATTATACAATAAAATACATTACTTGTCAACATTTATCGGAATTTCACCTATAATTTTTAAAAATCATTGACTTTAAATTAAGGTGGTGATATAATATAAGATGTATAAAAATATATGAAAGGCAATCTTTTAATGTCTGAAATCTATCTTGATAATTCTGCAACCACCAAGGTCAATCCAAAGGCTGCTGAGACCGCCTTCAAGGTGATGACTGAGGTTTACGGAAATCCTTCCTCTATCCACGATAAGGGCAGCACCGCCGCCAAGCTTATGCTGAAAGCTCGGAACGATATCATCGCCTCCTTTTTCGGTCAGCAAGCTTTAAAAAAGCTTCCGAAGATCCCCGGATTTCTCGGCGGAGAGGAATACGGAAGGCTGATATTCACTTCCTGCGGAACCGAAAGCAACAATCTTGCCATCTCTTCCGTCATCGAAAGCTGTAAAATCGCCTCTCCGCGAATCATTACATCCGACAGCGAGCATCCCGCCGTTCTTCGTTGCTTTGAAAAATGGGCGGAAAAAGGCTGTGACGTCGTATATCTGTCAACAAAAAACGGCGTTATCGATGAAAACGAACTTAAAGGCGCGATCAATAAAAACACCGTTCTCGTCTCCATTATGTACGTCAACAACGAGACGGGCGCTATATACGATCTGCCAAAGCTCTTTAAAACTGTAAAAGATATATCGCCTGATACAATCTGTCACACCGACTGCGTTCAGGCGTATCAGAAGATAGAAGTTTCTCCTTCAAAGCTAAACGCCGATATGATAACGATAAGCGGACACAAGATCCACGCGCCAAAGGGTATCGGCGCGCTTTGGGTAAAAAACGAGCTTATACAGAAAAAACGCATAATCCCCATTTTGAACGGCGGCGGGCAGGAAAGCGGTCTGCGATCGGGAACTGAGAATCTTCCGGGCATCGCGGCTTTTGCAGAGGCTGTCAATGTCAACGGATCAGATAAAGCCCATATTACTTTCTCAGAAAAGGTGACGCCTCTCAGAAATCTAATGATCGAAAATCTCGATCCGTCGATAAGAATAAACGTTCCCGCCGGCGATTACGTTCCGCATATTCTGAGCCTTACTATGCCCGGACAAAAGAGCCAGCCTGTGCTGAATATGCTTTCAAGACAAGGGATATACGTTTCCTCCGGATCTGCCTGCTCTTCTCACAAAAATACTGTAAGCCACGTTCTTACAGCTTTCGGGCTTTCTTCTTCCGATGCTGACAGCACCATCCGCGTCAGCCTTGACAGCGATAATACAGAGGAAGAGATACTTACGTTCTGCAGAGCTCTGAACGAAACTGTAAAAAGACTGGCAAAAAAATAAAGGAGAACTTTCGTTCCCCTTTAAGTATCAATATTTCTCTGTGATCTTTATGTTTTCGGGCGAGATGCTTGCCTGCTCGTACACGATCTCCATGATCTGAGCCACCTGGTTCTGCATAAGCGCGCTCTCGGTCTTTACGATGATATTTGCGTTTCCGTCGTTGATGACAGCGATACAGTCCTCAAAGCCCTTAGCTTTTACAAGTGTCTCGATGTTAGCCTCGGACGCGATCTCGTCCGCTATTCTGGATACGTCTGCGATCGCCTCAGCCTTTGCGCTCTCAACGGCGCTTTCGCTGTCGATAACGAGCTGAAGCACCTCAAGCGCCTCGTCCCGCGCCTGCTGTCTGCTGATCTGGACGGACGCGAAATAGCTGGCTACGTTGTCGTTGTCGTTATTTGTTCCCGTCTGCTCGGTATTACCGTCTGTCACACCTGCCTGATCATCTGCCGGCGGTGTCTGAGCTCCAGAATACAGCGCCCAATTGATACATACGGAAGCCGCGACAAGCAGCACCATCACGCATATAACTAAATTACGTTTTCCCACTTTTTTGATACCTCCTACAATGTTTTCTGCATTTGTTTTGATCTTTTCTCCTATCATAGAAATACTGTTCCTTTCTTTCAGCGGCGCTTCCGCTTGATTGTTTACTATATTCTATGAGACCAAGTACAGGATTAGAACCTTTTTTCAAAAATTGGGTAACATTTTTTTAATTTCCGAATATCATAACTTTGAAAGATGAACTTTGAAAGGAAACAACTATAATTATGATAGAACTTCGCCTTACAGTTGATAATATTGATTACGATGAGCTTTTCAGCGTTATCATCCCTCATCTCGTTAAGAACAAATTAGCTGAAAAAACGATCCGTTCTGCCATATCAGCCAAATTTGCCTCAATGTCCGAAGCTGAAAAAGATGCCGCCGCTGCGGAATTTCTGAACGATAACGCCTCAAAAATAACAGATATCATAAACGAATACGCGTCCTCTCAGCTTTCGGGCTGCAGAGTTTCGTCTCTTGAAGCTGCAAATAAATAAACTACATACAAACAAAGGAACCGTCACAAATGAAAAGAATTTTAAAATATCTGGGAAATTACAAAAAAGAATCGTTTCTCGCGCCGCTGTTCAAGCTTCTTGAAGCCTCATTCGAGCTTATAGTTCCGCTTATCATCGCGTCTATAATCGATAACGGTATAAAAGGCGGTGACAAGGCGCTGATATTCAGATGCTTTGCTTATCTTGCGGCGCTTGCTGTTATCGGTATTATATGCGCAGTCGTAGCGCAGTATTACGCAGCGAAAGCCGCGGTCGGCTTTTCAACCGAGTTGAAAAGTTCACTTTTCGGAAAGATACAATCACTTTCATTCTCCGATTTTGATACCCTCGGGAACTCTACGATGATTACCAGAATGACAAGCGACGTAGGACTTATCCAGAATGCTATAAACCTGGTCCTTCGTTTATTTCTGCGCGCTCCCGTAATAGTCTTCGGAGCGATGATCATGGCGTTCACGGTGGACGCTTCCGCCGCTATTACCTTCGTTGTGGTAATACCGCTGCTTTCCGTAGTTGTATTCGGAATAATGTTCCTGACCGTTCCGTTATATAAAAAGGTACAGGAGCGCCTGGACAAGCTTCTCGGTATTACGCGAGAAAACCTAAACGGCGCCAGAGTTATCCGCGCTTTCTGTCAGGAGGAGCGCGAGGTCGACCGTTTCAACACATCTAACAACGAGCTCTCCGTTATGCAGAGAGTCGTTGGCAGATTTTCCGCTCTTACCAATCCCGTTACATTCCTGCTTATAAACTCCGCTATAATCGCGCTTATTTATATCGGCGCTCTGAGAGTTGAATCCGAATACCTCACTCAAGGTCAGGTGATCGCGCTTTACAACTATATGTCTCAGATACTCGTTGAGCTTATTAAGCTTGCAAATCTTATCGTCACCGTAACGAAGGGTATTGCAAGCGCGAAGCGTATCGACGCGGTAATGACTCTCGTACCGTCTATGTCCTTCCCGACAAAAAGCGCGTCTGCCGATGAAAACACCTCTCTTCCCGCAGTTATCTTCGATAACGTTTCTCTCACTTACAAAAATGCGGGCGACGCATCTATTTCAAATATCAGCTTTACCGCCCGTCAAGGCGAGACCATAGGTATCATTGGCGGTACGGGTTCGGGTAAGAGCTCCGTTGTCAATCTTATCCCCCGTTTTTACGACGCGACAGAAGGAAAGGTCACGGTATTCGGAAACGACGTTAAGGATTATACCGCGGAAGATCTGCGAAGCAAGATCGGCGTAGTGCCTCAACACGCAAAGCTTTTCAAGGGTACTATCAGAGACAATCTTAAAATGGGTAACTCTCAGGCAAGCGACGATGAGATCACTGAAGCGCTCAGGAACGCTCAGGCTCTGGATTTCGTCATGTCCAAGCCTGGCGGGCTTGACTTTATGATCGAGCCCGGCGGAAGAAATCTCTCCGGCGGTCAAAGGCAGCGTCTTACAGTTGCCCGCGCTCTCGTACGCGAGCCGAAGATACTTATTCTCGATGACAGCTCCTCTGCCCTCGACTATTCCACGGACGCCGAGCTTCGTAAGGCGATCGCCTCTCTTGATTATAATCCCACCACGTTTATCGTGTCACAAAGAGCCTCATCCGTCCTTCACGCCGATAGAATAATCGTTCTTGAGGACGGCGAGTGCGTCGGATACGGCACTCCCGCAGAGCTTCTTAAGACCTGCGAGATATACCGCGAGATATATTTCTGTCAGTTCCCTGACGCTAAAGTTTAAGAAAGGAGAGTAAATGATAATGAGTAAAAAACATTCTATCAAAAAAGGTACTGTAAAAAAGATATTCAAATATATCAAGGGATACAGACTTCTTCTTCTCTCCTCTCTTCTTATGGGCAGTATATGCGTCGCTCTTTCCCTCTATATTCCTATGCTGATCGGCGATACGATCGACTGCATCGTCGCTCCGAAAAACGTCGACTTTGAAAGGATCGCTACGCTTTTGGTAACCGCGGGCATATCCGTGGGGATCGCCGCCTTTGCACAGTGGGTAATGAATATCGTAAATAACAAGATCACCTACAACGTTATACGCGATATACGAAAGGACGCTTTCAACAAGATCGAAAAGCTTCCGCTAAGCTATATCGACACTCATCCCACCGGCGAGACGGTAAGCCGCATCATCTCAGACGCGGATCAGTTCGCCGAAGGTCTGCTTATGGGCTTTTCGCAGTTCTTTACGGGCATCCTCACCATTCTCGGTACTCTCGTGTTCATGCTTTCCATAAGCCCCGGAATTACAGTGCTCGTGGTCATCCTCACGCCTATCTCGCTTTTCGTTGCCGCGTTTATCGCCAAGAACACACACGATATGTTCAAGCAGAGAGCCGAAACAAACGCCGAGCAGACCTCGTTTATCGATGAATCCATTACGGGACAGACGGTTATCGCCGCTTTCGGAAACCAGGATGAAAAGCAAGCGAAATTCGACGAGATCAACGAGCGCCTCAGAAAATGCTCCGTTCGCGCTATATTCTTCTCCGCTCTTACAAACCCTTGCACAAGATTCGTAAACAGTCTGGTATACGCCGCCGTCGCTCTTGTCGGAGCACTTTCGGTCATCGGTATCGACGGAAATATCGGAATTCTTTTCAGCGGTATAACAGTTGGTAATCTTTCCACTCTGCTCAGTTACGCGAATCAGTACACAAAGCCTTTTAACGAGATATCCGGCGTTATAACCGAGCTTCAGAATTCTCTGACCTGCGCGGAAAGGATATTCTATCTTATCGATCAGGAGCCCGAGGTTCCCGACGCATCAGACGCCGATGTCATCGCAGAGCCTGACGGCAGAGTCCTTCTTTCCGACGTCAGCTTCTCTTACACTCCAGAACGTCCGCTTATCAAGAACCTTGACCTTGACGTAAGCAGTGGCAAAAAGATCGCCATCGTCGGTCCGACGGGCTGCGGCAAGACCACGCTCATCAACCTTATAATGCGTTTTTACGACGTTTGCGGCGGCTCCGTTTCCGTTGGCTTCAAAAACGAAAATGGCGAAGAAAAGCTGTCCGATATCAGAAACGTAACGCGTCACAGTCTGCGCTCCTGCTATGGAATGGTGCTTCAGGAGACCTGGCTCAAGCGTGGTACTATTCGCGAAAATCTGCTCATCGGTAAACCCGACGCTACCGACGAGGAGCTTATTACCGCCGCTAAAGCCGCGCACGCTCACAGCTTTATCAAGCGTCTGCCCAAGGGCTACGATACAGTTATCGGCGAGGACGGCGGAAATCTTTCCCAAGGTCAGAAGCAGCTTCTCTGCATCACAAGAGTTATGCTTTGTCTCTCTCCTATGCTTATCCTTGACGAGGCTACCTCTTCTATCGATACCAGAACGGAACAGAAGATCCAGTCCGCCTTCGCTTCGCTTATGGAAGGCAGGACTTCATTCATCGTCGCTCACCGTCTTTCAACCATACGTGAGGCTGACACCATCCTCGTTATGAAGGACGGAAACGTCATCGAAATGGGCGACCACGCGTCTCTTATGGAGCTTGGCGGCTTCTATTCCAAGCTGTACGCCACGGGCTCCGCTTCACTTACCGAATAACTTATCTAAAAAATACGAAAGGTGATCTAGCGTAAAAGTTTACTTTGAACGCGCCGAAAATTCACCTATTTCACGCTTGAATTTACTTAAAAGGCTGGACCCCTTTTGTTTTGCGATGCAAAACACAGTAAATTCGTCCACTATTTGTACAGCTGTCCAAAGTACAGCGGAATGGAGATTACTATGACAAAATATGATATTGCAGCTTACGTCTGGCCCTCATATACGGGGAAGGAATTGCGCTCCCGACAGTTCTGGCCCGACGGTATAGGAGAATGGCAGACAGTTATGAGCGTGCCTTCAAGAATGTGCCACAAGCCAAGCGATTACAAGTGGGACAGAAAGCCCATTTGGGGCTGCTGTGACGAAGCTGATCCAAAGGTTATGGAAATGCAGATCGAAGAAGCGGTAAAGCACGGCGTAAACGTTTTCATTTACGACTGGTACTGGTATGACCGCCGTCCTTTCCTCGAGCAGTGTCTTGACGAAGGCTTCCTCGGAGCTTCAAATAACGGGAAAATGAAGTTTTATATAATGTGGGCAAATCACGACGCAGGCTACACTTGGGATACCAGACTTTCAAGCCTTGTATTCAAGGGGCAGGATCCTACCGTTTGGCTCGGTTCTGTAGACAGAGTTGAATTTGAAAAGGTCGCTCACCGCGTTATCAAAAATTATTTTTCAAAGCCGAACTACTATAAGATTAACGGAAAACCCGTATTTATGATCTACGACATTGATAATCTCGTAAAAGGTCTCGGCGGGATAGAAGCAACGCTTGACGCCCTTGAGTGGTTTCGCGCCGAAACGGTAAAAGCGGGACATCCAGGGCTTGAGCTTCAGCTTACGGCTTGGGGTGAGAGAGTATCAAATATGAGCGGTGTGGACGGTGAGCGTACCATTTCCACAAAAGAAGTCGTTCCCACGCTTGGATTTGACAGTGTTACAAACTATCAATTCGTGCATTTTTGTAATATGAACCGCAAGTATTCGGAGATACTGCCCGAAGTATATAACGAATGGAAAAGAATGGACAAGGATTATTCCGTGCCCTACTATCCTCACGTTTCTATCGGTTGGGACAACAATCCCCGTTTCGTGAATTTCACCGGGTGCGTCTGCAAGGAGAATACTCCGCAGGAGTTTGAAAAAGCGCTCCGCAAGGCTAAGGAGTACGTTGACACCCATTCCCTTCCCGCTCCGCTGATCACCGTGAACAGCTGGAACGAATGGACGGAGACTTCTTATCTTGAGCCCGATAACCTTTACGGCTACGGTTATCTCGATGCGGTAAAAAAAGTGTTTGTTGATGAATTGAAATAACGAAATAACTGATCCTGAAAGGTTGAACATAGATATGAGTTATTTAGAGCACGTTAACGTCAAAATGGGAACAAATTCCGTTTTTGACTATTCAAACGGTAATACCTTACCTCTTACCGCCTATCCCTTCGGTATGAATCATTTCACTCCCGAAACAAGGACAAGCCATCTGATATTCAACTCAAACGACCACAGAATAAACGGTATTCGTCTCACTCACAGCTTTTCACCTTGGCTCGGCGACTATAATTTTCTTACCTTCAACGCCATAATTGACGACGGACACAAGCTTCGCGCCACAGAGCCAAACTACATCGTATCTACATATAACCGATCTTCGGCAATTATGACGCCTGCTTACTGCAAACTTCACATGAACCTGTACAATACCGACATCGCCCTTGCCCCGACTCCTCACGGAGCTGTGATCAAGCTCGGCTGGAATTTTGAAGACCGCGCCGATTTCTTCAGAATATACGGCGGTGACCAGGGCGAGCTGGATATAATAGCTGACTGCGGGACGGGAATACTGCAGGTAGTCTCAAAGAATCTTTCACGTCATCACGGCTCTATCCCCGGAGATTTCCGTCTTTACTCAATATTCAAATTCGACTGCGAATTAAGCGGCTGTTTTTCTGACGGAAAAACCGTGACCGTTCACTTTGATAAAGGCAAAAAAGAGGTAACTGCAAGGCTGGGTACTTCTTTTATAAGTATGGAGCAAGCCCTTTACAATCTTGACAGCGAGATCGGAGATAAGGATATCGATACCGTTCGGGCTGAAGCAGAAGCGCTCTGGGAAAAATATCTGTCAAAGATCGAAATATCCGCGCCCAAAGCGCAGATGGATACCTTTTACAGCTGTATGTACCGCTGCTTCCTCTTTCCCCGCGCTTTCCATGAAAGATGTCCCGACGGAAAGCTTCGGCATTTCAGCGTGCTTAACGGCGAGATCTGCGAAGGTCCATTATACACCGACCATTGCTTTTGGGACACTTACAAAACGCTGTTTGCACTCTACTCTCTTATCGACAGCTCTCTTTACAGAGAGATGTGCGATGGATTTCTGAATTTTTACAAGGAGAGCGGCTGGCTTCCGAGATGCACGGCGCCTAACGCGGTAAACTGTATGCCCGGAACTGCTGTGGACGCTGTATTCGCAGACGCGGTAGCTAAGAATATCATCACCGACCGCGATACGTTAAGCGATATTCTTTCCGCTTTACTTAACCACGCGTATAACGCAGCGCCTAACGCCGCGATGGGACGCGACGGTATAGCGGATTTTAATTCGCTCGGATACGTTTCAAGCAGCTACGGCGAAAGCGTAAACAAAACGCTTGACTATGCTTACGGTAACTACTGTATTGCTACGGTCGCAAAAGCCGCCGACGACGTCTCGTCTGAAAAGAAAATGCTCGAAAGCGCTTTGAATTACCGAAATCTTTTCGATAGTGAAACGGGATTTTTCCGCGCAAAGGATAAAAACGGCAAAATGCGTAAGGATTTTTCCGACATCGACTGGGGCGGAGACTATACCGAAGGAAGCGTTTGGCAGAACACCTTTGCCGTATATCACGATCTTTACGGATACGCCAAGCTCCTTGGCGGGCGCAAGGCGTTTTTAGATAAAGCGGACCAGCTCTTTGCCAAGCCTCCGGTATACAAGGTCTACGGTTATAACGCCGAGATACATGAGATGACTGAAATGGCGGAACATCCCGAATTCGGTCAATGCGCTCTCTCAAACCAGCCGTCCTTCCATCTTCCCTATCTGTTCTCATGCATGGGTGACAGAGATAAGACCGCTTACTGGGTAAGAAAAGCCACGAAAGAGCTGTTCTCAGCCACTCCCGACGGATTCCCCGGTGACGAGGATACGGGCTCTATGGCGGCGTGGTACATCTTCTCTTCTCTCGGATTTTATCCCGTTTGCCCCGGAAGCGCGGAGTATGTTTTCGGCTCTCCGTCTTTGGGATCTGCAGTAATACACCTTGACAACGGTAACGATCTCGTTATTAAGGCGGACGGTATTTCCGATGAAAATATCTACGCTTCCGAGATCTCATTGAACAGCAGCGCCGTCTCGAACGTTTACATTCCCCATTCTGAAATGAAAGCGGGCGGTACTCTTTTATTCCGAATGAGCGACCGACCTTCCGGTCAGCAGTATTCGGACGATCAGCTTCCATTTTCTCTCAGTAAAGATTAAAAAACAGTTTAAAAATATATCCCAAATCACGCCTTTTGCGTAAGAAAGGAATGGGCATAAATATATATGTTAAAGCTTATATACGGAATTTCCGGCAGCGGAAAGACTTATTTTCTTGATACTCTGATGCTTCAGGCGTTATCCGAGGGCAAAAAAGTCACGCTGCTTGTTCCCGAGCAAGAGGCTATCGAAGCCGAGCGACGTATTGCCGACCGCGCCGATAAGGAAGGAGTGCTATGCGAAAAGCTCAGCGTTGTCTCCTTCAGGCGACTTGCAAACCTTGCTTTTCGTAAATACGGCGGGATCGAGTATAAGAATATCGGAGACGGCGGCAGAATGCTGATAATATGGCGTATAGTCGAAGAGCTGGCGCCCCGTCTATCCGCATACAAGAACCACCGCGACAGAACGCTTATCGAGCGTCTGTTTTCGGTTTTCAACGAGCTTAAGCGCTACTGTATAACCGCAAATATGCTCTCTTCTCTCGCCGACAAGACGGCAGACGAAGCTCTGCGTAACAAGCTGAGCGATATTGCTCTGCTGTATAACGCTTATACAGCTCAGCTGAAATACGAGTACTCCGATCCCACCGACGAGGTCACGAGACTTGCGGATATCTTGAAAGATCGGCAGTTTTTAAAGGACAATACGCTTTTCGTCGACTCCTTTAACGGCTTTACCGTTCCCGAGCTTCGCTGTCTCGAATTCGCTATGATGCAATGCGACGTTACGGCTACGCTGTGTCTTCCCGAGGTCAAGGGCAAGACCGGCTATTCCAAGGTCGAAAGGACGGAAAAGTCCCTTGTCGATATGGCTAAGCGCCACGGTATTCCTTGCGACCAAAGCGTAAGGCTCAAGCCGCTGAGCGAGTATTCTCCCAAGGAGTTTCTGCTGATACAGGACAAGCTTTTTGATTTTTCCTACTCCTCGGAAGAGAACGAATCCTCTGACAGAATAACCTTTGCGCAGTGCCGAGACGCATTTGCGCAAGCTGAATTTATCGCTATAAGGATATGCGAGCTGGTTCGCAAGGGCGCAAGATACCGCGATATTGCAGTTATTAACCGCGATCCCGGCAGTTACGAAGGTGTTCTTGACGTTATTTTTGAAAAATACGGGATACCGCTGTTTTTCTCAAAGCGCTCAAAGATCACCGATACCGCTATTTATAAAACTGTCATGGGCGCGCTTGACGTAATTCAGAATAAATTCCGCACCGAAAACGTGATGACCTATATAAAATACGGGCTTTGCGGAGTTTCGGCTTACGAGACAGATCTGATCGAAAGCTATACCGCAACATGGGGGCTTACTGAGGCTCGCTGGACGGATGAATACGACTGGAATATGAATCCGTCGGGCTTTACCGACGTTCTGAAAGAAACCGACGCAGAGAAGCTTCAGATCATAAACGATATACGGCGCAGAGTCTGCGAGCCGATCCTCAAGCTGAAGGAAGACATTTCAAAGACTGATCTTAAAAGCGGCTGCACGGCAATCTACTCCTTCATGCAGAGCTGCGGTATTTATGACTATTACGCTTCTTCCTCTGATCCGTCGGATATCACCGCTTACAATACCTTTATCTCTCTGCTTGACAATTGCGCGACTGCGGTAGGCGATCTGCCGATCAATACCAGCGTTCTTTCATCGGTACTATTAATTTGCGCCAAGCACACGGATTTCGGTAAGATACCCGCCACCTTTGACCGCGTCACAGCGGGAGATGCCTCGATAATCCGAGTTCAAGGCTGTAAGCACGTTTTCATAACCGACTGCGAAAACGGCGTCTTCCCCAAGGCTGCAACCGATGACAGCTTTTTCTCCGAAAGAGAAAAAGCCGTTCTCAGCGAAAACGGTATCGAGCTATCCCCCGATCTTTCCGAGCAGAACGACGCCGAAATGTTTAATTTCCTTTCCGCTTGCGGAGCCTCTGAGACTCTGACGGCGACCTACTGTCTGAGCGACGGCAAGGAGCGTCCGTCTATAGGATTTACCCGTCTTAAAGCGCTGTTCCCCGCAAATGAGATAATAAAATATCCCTCTTCTTTTTCGGTCATCGACAAAATTCAGACTCTCGACTCGTCATTTGAAGCCACGCTTGCTTTGAAAAACACACCGTATTTCGACGTTATGAAGCGTATATACGGCGAAAACGGCAGATCCTTCTATTTTCCCGAGCAGAAGATCTCCGAGCCTATCAACGTGATTTCCGAGCGATCTGCAAACGACGTTTTCGGAAAACGCATCAGGCTTTCAAATACCAGCATTGAAAAATACGTTAAATGTCCTTTTTCTTATTATTGCAATTACGTATTAAAGCTGGGCGAAAAGAAATACTCTTATTTCCGCGCCTCGGATATGGGTAATTATATCCACCGTATCCTTGAGCTCGTCATCGCAATACTCTATGGAGAGGACTATCAAGGCAAAGAGATCACCGACAGCGATATCGTTTCTATAACCGAAAAGACCGTAAACTCGGTGCTGAGAGATATTATCGGAGAGCGAAGTTCTGATAACACCCGTATTCAGGCGCTTATTGACAGATTAAAAAAGACCTCACTTATGCTCATACGGAACATTGTTGCTGAATTTAAAAACAGCGACTTTATTCCGAAGTTTTTTGAATTCAGCATCGGACGCGGGCAAAACTCCCTTGAGCCGCTCACCTTCAACCTGCCGGACGGAAGCGGAGTCAGCATAACCGGAAAGGTGGACCGCGTGGATTGCTACGAAAAGGAAGGAAAGGTCTACGTTCGCGTAGTCGATTACAAGACCGGTTCTCACGAGCATTCTCTTGATAATATAGCGCTTGGAATCGATATGCAGATGTTTTTATACCTTTTCTCCATCTGCCGAAGCGGTAACGCTTCCCTCTTCACGGGCAATAAGAAAGAAAGCTGTGAATTGGTTCCCGCGGGAGTTCTTTACCAGCCCTCACGTCTTACGCTTTCAAAAAAAGCTTCCATGAGCGGCGCGGTCGATGCGGTTACTCACGCGGAAAGGACATTGATCCGTTCCGGAGTACTGCTCAAGGACGATATGATCCTGAACGCTATGGAAAAGGGTCTTGAGGGAAAATACATTCCCGTAAAGGACAGCACCTCCTCTTCAAAGGATATCGATTTGAAAACGCTTGACGAATTCGGGGAGATACTGAAGACCATAGAAACTACTATTCTTGAGATCGGTACAAAGATGAAGAGCGGCGTGGCTTCGGCTTCGCCTATGAAAAATAAGGTGGCTGATGCCTGCCAGTACTGCTCTATGTATCCCGTTTGCAGAAGCAAAAATAAATGAAAGGACGGTATCTGATATATGCCAGAGATAAAATGGACTGACTCGCAAAGAGCCGCTCTTGACGTCAAGGGCAAAAAAGTTCTGGTTTCCGCAGCGGCGGGATCAGGAAAATCTACCGTTCTAACGGAGCGTATCATACGCTCTATCACAAACGGCGGTGATATAAGCAAAAAGCTGGTCGTCACCTTCACGCGTTCATCCGCGGAGGATCTGAAAAACAAGATCGCAAAAGAGGTACGCGCCGCGGTCGAAAAGGCTCCCGCGAACCGAAATCTCAGCCAGCAGCTGCTGAAGCTTCCCTCCGCAAATATCGGCACTATTCACGGTATTTGCTTCTCTATCATAAAGAATAATTTCCATACCCTTCCCTCTCTTCCCGCTTCGTTAAGGATCGCCGAGGAAAGTGAGATCGCCACCCTGAAGATTGAGATACTTAACAAGCTTATCGACGAAGCTTATATGGGCATCTACTGCGGTATCGATGATTTTCCCTCCTTTGCCGATAACTTTATCACTGAAAGAGACGACAAGCTGATCGATATCTTTTTATCCTTACACGAAAAGATCAAAAATCAACCCGGCGGCTTTGACGAATGGCGGCGTTCAGCTGAAAATACCGCCTCTTTTACGGATTTCGGGAAAACCCCCTTTGGCAAGATATTATGCGATCACGTGTGGATGTCTATGGATTTTGCAAAAGCCGTTTACATTCGCGCTATGGATTATTTCAGAACCGAAGAGGCTTACGCCAAGGCATATCTGAACGTATTTGCGGAAGAGTACGAAAACATCTGCCGTTTGATAGAATTAGCCGAAAGCTACGATTGGAGCGCTCTGAAAAAAGCGCTCGAGGAAACGCCGAAATTAAATCTCGGACCGGTCTCGACTGCGAATAAGACCGAGGAAGGCGAATTCTACAAGGACTGCAAGAGCTACTACACTCAGACCGTCAAGCGTTTACGGGACGAGCTGTTCATCTATTCCGACGAAGAGATCCGCTCCTCAGCCGAAAAGACCGCGCGTTACTGTCTTGATATGACGGAATTCTTATATGAGTTCGACCGACGCTTTTCCGAAGAAAAGCTGAGACGTTCTATGATAGACTTTAACGACATAGAGCATCTGAGCCTTCAGCTGCTTTATAACAAGGACGGAAGCATCTCCGATACCGCCTACGCTCTCTCCTCTTCCTTTGACGAGATATTCGTGGACGAGTATCAGGACGTAAACCCACTTCAGAATATGATATTTAACGCTTTGTCTGTAAACTGCCCTATCTTCATGGTGGGCGATATTAAGCAAAGCATTTACAATTTCAGAGGCGCTGTTCCAGAGATCTTTTCGGAGTACAGACGGGTGTTCACTCCTTACGATAAAGATACCGCTGAATATGAAAACGTAACCGTTTTCCTTTCAGATAATTTCCGCTCGAAATTTCCTATCACCGAGTTTGCAAACGTCATATCCGACGCGCTTTTCTCTTCTCCCGAGGAAAGCGACGCCTATTCGTACAGGATACCCTATTCAAAAGCTGACCGCCTGAAGTGTCAATTTGAGGAGAGTGATGCACCCGACGTTGAGCTTATGATCTGTCAGCCTGCGCCAAAGAGCTCGCCTATATACAAGCCGCGTACCTCTTACTCTCTTGAAAGCGAGATGGTGGCGAACAAAATAACCGAGTTAATTGCGAACGGAGTCTCTCCCTCTGATATCGCCATACTGCTAAGAAGCCCGAGCACCGCAGCCGCTGACTTTGAAAAGCAGTTAAAGCTAAGAGGTGTCCCCGTATCGTCCGACAAGGGCGCAAAGCTTTTCGACGCGCCTGAGGTACAGCTTGCTCTGTGTCTCCTCAATTGCGCGGACAATCCTTACCGCGACATATTCCTCGCAGGCGCTCTTAAAAGTCCTATTTTCAATTTCACTCTTGACGAGCTTATAGAAATAAGACGTTATTCGGAGCAGCCCTCGCTCTTTGCCGCTCTGAACGTTTATACAGAGGAAAAAAACTTTGCAAAAGGCCGTTTTTTCCTTGATTTTCTAAGCAAGATCAGAAAGCAGACCACTGAGCTCACCGTTGACAAGGTGCTTTGGAACATATACACCGCAACCTCTTTCTTTACTGTGATATATGAGGGCGGTGAGGTATCAGAAGTCCAAGCCGCTTCTCGGCGCTCAAATCTTTTAGCGCTTCATAGGCTTGCAAAGCAGTATTCTTCTTCGGGAAGCAACGGGCTTTACGCCTTTCTCGAAAGAATACGTCTGCTGATCGAAAACAACAAATCTCCTTCTGCTGCTATCGAAGGCAACGGTGTCACCATAATCAGCATCCATTCATCAAAAGGTCTGGAGTTCGAGCATTGTTTCGTCTGCGGTACCAATCACCTAATAAATACCATGGACTGCTCAAAGGATATAATCTCCGACGCTAAGCTCGGAATCGCGATGCGTCTGAAGGACGATCTCGGCTACACATCCTATGATACTGTCTTCCGCCTCGCACTTTCCTATCTTACTAAGCAAAAGCTGGTGGACGAGGAGATGCGTATGCTGTACGTTGCTCTTACGAGAGCCAAGACAGCGCTTTACGTTACAGGCAACTGCGCTAAGTTCGACGAGCTCAATAATGCTTCCGTGTACTCCGCAAAGCTCAGCCATCCCTTAACATATCTGCGCGATAACAGCTATCTGAAGTGGATCCTTACCGCTTTAAAAGCAGAAACAGATCTTGCTCCTCGGTTTAAGACCACGGTTTTGTCCGAAGAAGACGTGGTCGCCCAAGGAGACGCTATCATATCGGGCAAGGTAAGCTCTCGCTCGGATACCGAAACAGACTCCGAATTTGATTCTGAAAAAGCATATAAGGAGCTCAGCTCACGGCTTACCTTTAAATATCCCTACTCTCACGCCGTAAGTATTCCCTCAAAGCTGTCCGTTTCAAGGCTATATCCCGAGATCCTTGACGAAAGCGCATACCTTGGCGATACCGTAGAAATTGAGACTCAAGACGAAAGCGAGGCTGAAAACAGCTCGAAGCTTGATGTCCCGCAGTTCCTGCAGGAGACAAGTGAGGTAAGCGGCGCGGAAAAAGGCACTGCTACACATATATTTATGCAGTTCTGCGACTTTGAAAATCTGAGCAAAAACGGCATTGATGCAGAGATAGACCGTCTGACCGAAAACAGATTTATTCTTCCTTCTCACGCCTCGCTCATTAACAAACGGTATATTGCAAATTTCCTTAAATCATATATATGCAAAATGATGCTGGCATCAAAGCAGCTTCAGAGAGAATACCGTTTTAATATCAAGATGCCCGCCTCCGATTTCACGGCTGATGAGCAACTGAAAAACGAGCTTGAAAATGAATATATTTTCGTTCAAGGCGTAATTGACTGTTATTTCACCGATAAAAACGGCGATCTCATCCTGCTTGACTATAAGACTGACAGCGTTCCGCGCGAGCTTCGCGGCAACAAAACCGCCGAGGACGATTTCTTTATCGAGCGTTATTCAAGTCAGCTGTTTTATTACCGAACTGCACTGAACAAGCTATGCGGAAAGGCTGTTTCAAAAACCGTGATATACTCTTTCGCCCTCGGAAGATGCGTTATAATACCTTAAATAATGGAGAATTAAATAATGATAAAAGCTATTTTATTTGATCTTGACGGAACTCTTGCAGACACTGTCGACGATATCGGACAAGGCATAAACCTTATGAGAGCAGATCTTGGTCTGCCTCCCCTCAGCAGGCAAGACACCATCAATAATATAAATAACGGCGCATTTATGCTTGTGAGACGTTCCCTGCCCGAGCTTGAGCCCTTTGATGATGAAAAAAATCAGGAATATCTCAGAATATTTCAGTATCATTACGGTAAATGCTATAATGATAAGACGTATCTGTACCGAGGCGTTTCCGAAAACGTCATCGCCTTGAAGAAAAAAGGAGTAAAGCTGGGCGTGCTTTCAAACAAGCCACACCCATTCGTTACTGCGATAATCGAAAAGCTGTTCCCCGAAAGCACCTTTGACGCGGTGATTGGTCAAGGTCAGTTCCCCGCAAAGCCCGATCCTGCCTCGGCTCTACATATCTGTAAGACTCTTGGGTGCGAACCATCAGAATGCGCTTTGGTGGGAGACTCAAACGTTGATATGATAACCGCAAAAAATGCAGGTCTCTTCTCTGTCGGAGTTACATGGGGTTACAGAAGTCCCGAAATACTTCTTGAAAACGGCGCACAATTGCTGGTAAGCGATCCTGCCGGATTCGATGAAATTTTAAATATTATATAAAAAATTAACAATATATCTCTATCATTAACTTTATTTAATGATATAATTAAATTAAGTTACTATGAAAGGAGAAAGCTATGCCTGCCTCAAGACTGACAAAACAAAAGCAGGAGTTCCGCCGTTTTCTTGAGCTTAACAGAGAAAAGGAGATGACAGTCTCCGAGATCGCTGAGCTTTTGAAGGAAGCGGGTTCGGAAATGGGGATCGCAACGGTCTACCGTGCGGTCAGAAGGCTTGAAGAAGAGGGCGTTCTTGTTCGTTCTGTAAACGGCGCTACTTCCAAAACCACTTACCGTTACGCTGGTCCTGACACCTCAGTCCGCTCCATACATCGCGTTTTTTGCACGTCTTGCGGTAAAATAACCGACCTTTCATATAAATTTACGGACCGTCTTGAAAAGAGTGTTTCCGATGCGACGGGGTATTCTCTTACCGAGCATCAGATAATGTTCTACGGTCTGTGCGAAAACTGTAAAAACTAATAATATAAAATTTAAGGAGACAAAACTATGAAACTTCCATTCAAGATCGACCTTTCCGGAAAGACCGTTGTAATCACAGGCGCAGGCGGAGTTCTCTGCTCTTTCTTTGCTGAGGCTATCGCTCAGTGCGGCGCTAAGGTTGCTGTCCTCGACCTCAGACTTGAGGCTGCTGAGGCTGTCGCTGCTAAGATCGTCGCTGACGGCGGAGTTGCTAAGGCGTACGCTTGCAACGTTCTTGACCGTGACTCTCTCACAGAGGCTAAGGCTAAGATCGACGCAGAGCTTGGCAGCTGCGATATCCTTATCAACGGCGCAGGCGGAAACAACCCCAAGGGTACTACAACAAAGGAATATCTCTTCCCCGAGGATCTCGACGAGGAGACAACAAAGGATATCACGACATTCTTCGACCTTGATCCCAAGGGTATCGAGTTCGTTTTCAACCTCAACTTCCTCGGCACTCTTCTTCCCACTCAGGTATTTGCAAGAGATATGGCTAAGAAGGAAAATCCCCTTATCCTCAACATCTCTTCTATGAACGCTTTCTGCCCTCTTACCAAGATCCCCGCATACTCCGGCGCTAAGGCTGCTGTTTCCAACTTTACTCAGTGGCTCGCTGTTCACTTCTCTAAGGTCGGTATCAGATGCAACGCTATCGCTCCCGGCTTCTTCGTAACCAACCAGAACCGCGCTATGCTCATCAACGCTGACGGTTCTCTCACTCCCAGAAGTGAAAAGATCCTCAACGCTACTCCTATGGGACGTTTCGGTGAGCCCGAAGAGCTTCTCGGAACTCTCCTTTGGCTCTGCGATGCAGGCGCTTCCGGCTTTGTAAACGGCGTTGTTGTTCCGATCGACGGTGGTTTCGCTGCTTACTCAGGAGTTTAAAGAATACGCGCTTTCTTGAATGAGAAGCAAACGCTTGCCTACGGCAAGCGTCAAAGAACTCGCTTACAATGATAACAGTAGCTATCATTGTAAGCGAGTGTTTTTTTTATTTATTTCACGAAATAGCAATAATCAAGGATGATATTGCCTTTTTCGTCGGGCGTTGTGTATCTCGGACAGAGGCAGTTTTCAAAGGAAATAACCGCTCCGTCTTTATCAAGGGCTATCTCCATACCGTTATTTTCAATGGCTTCTCTGCATTTTGAGGTATTATGTACCTCTTTTTCAGTTCCGTATATCCAGCAAGTACCAAGGCTTCCAGCTTCAAAATCGAGACAGATAAAGCCTTCGGGAACTGGTGTTCCCGAGGGAGTGAACATCCCGATTATGTACTCAAATGGTTCTCCGGCTTTTCTACGCTCTATTCCAACGTAGGCTCCGCCGTTTTCCCATAGTTTTAATATATTCTCTGTTCCACCCATAGCGCTTTCTATAACGTCGAACCAACCGTTTTTAAACCACTCACCCCAATGACCGAATTCCGAATATTTTTTGCCGATAAAACGCATCGCCGGGACAGCCTCTTTAAATACTTTGATTATTTCAGCCATATCTAAATCTCCTATCATCTTGTCGAAACCGAAAATCGCACTTTAATCACGTGTTTCGCTGCTTTTTCGGCTTCATAATAAATATGATATTGCTGCGGCATCGTAACTTGGTATTCCTTCGGAACTTCTGCGTTCAGATCGACATCATATTCGTCTTTTATCTCTTTAAGCTTCATATCTCCCGAAACTGCTTCGATAGTCAGAACGCAGTTATCTCTCTTTACAGTAACCTTTTCGCCGTCGGCTTTTGGCTCGACTAAGGTATGAAGAGGATATTTCACGGAAACTTCCGTATCACTTTCGATAATATCCGTGACAATTACACCGTTTTCGTCAAGCTCAATAGTTCTTTCGTACTTTTTAACATCTTCGTACGCGTCTGCAAGATCCATTTTGCAGAGGCGTTTTTCTTTGTCGAAATATGTAAATTTACCAACAGCATCAACGTCCTTTTTCTGTCCTTTTCCGTCGATAAGCGCTACGTTATGGGCGATCGTGTTGCGCGTCCATTCAAAATGGTGCTTACTTCCGTACTGGCGTCCGAAATAACCTGATGGGGAAATAAGAGCTTTTCCGCCGCAATAAAGGGCAAAAGAGCCTTGATCGGCGTGGCGGTGGCTGTCTGCGGTGTATCTTGACGCGCGCATAAGTACGCATATATCCTTTTCGGAGTTTATATCCGTGTGCATAGCGGCAAAACCGCCGTCGCTAAACAGCGCGCAATTTTCAGCATCGCCTGTAAGCGCGTTTTCCATAGATTTCTCAGGCCTCGGCAGGAATATATCCAGCAGGTGCAAACGGAAATAGTCCGTATCCCCTACCTCTTTCATTCTCTGACGGGCAAGCTCGGGACCGAAACGCTCGGCGTACACACGGTAAGGATTCTGCGCGAAAAATCCGGGCCACTCCGCGTCTGTCGGACGGCACCAATATCCGTCGCCAAAGGGATGATTTTCGTACCTTGCGTTACAGAAATGGAGCAGATACTGTGAATACCTCATATAGAACGGGCGTGTAAACAGGCTCTTGCCCGAAAAACGCTCCACAGCCGAGAAAAAGGGTAAAAACCACTTGGTATAGCTGGTTGAATAGAATGCGCCCTCTGCCCAGCTTCCGTCGCGGCATCCGTAAAATGGGAAGATACCGTTATAGATATCAAGAGCTGTATCGAGCCAGGATATCAGAGTCTCCTCGCTTTCCACGCCTGTACCTTTAAGAACCAGCGCCGCTTCGCCGAGATACGCCGGAAGTCTGCCGACGTGGGAATTCGATGGATTTTCGGGATAATTTATCTTTTTTATACGTTTTTCGCACTGCTTTGCGTAAACTGCAACGGTAGCGGCGACGTATTTTCTTTGCTTTTCGTCCAGCAGATCATACATCATATCAAAGGCTGCGGGCAGGCATCTTGCGTTACTGAGTCCGACCTCGTCTCCCCACTCTCCCATAAGAGAGCAAGGTCCGAGAGGATTCATATCGCAGATCGTAAGAAGCAGTTTTTTTGCGTACTCACCGACTGTTTTATCACCCGTAAGGGCGTACATGAGACAGCAGGCGATCAGGTCTCTGTCACAGTAATCGCGGTACATACCGAAATACTCTCTGTATGGCAGAGCGTCTCCGTAATGCTGATACTTAGGCGGCTCCGGCATACCGTGGCTGAGCGCCATCTCGACGTTTCTTTTCAGTATCTCAAAATCCTGCGCGTGATCGGCAAGTAGCGAGGAAACGTCTTCCTTTGTAAAGAGATGCCTCGGTCTTACATTTGCAGGAACACTTTCAAAAACGGTCTTGGCATCGGGGCGTTCGACCTCTATCGCTTTGTCGCTGAGCTCAAAGCTCTGCTCTCCTCTCTCGCTTCCGTCGTCTGCGATCACGTTCCAGACGTACTTACCGCTTTTCCAGAGCTTTTCGTCGTATATATAGTTTTTGTCTGTTTTTTGATTTAAGACGTTTTTTCCTTCCACGTCTTTAACTGTAACGGTATACTCCTTTACGTTCTTTATCGGAACCCAAACGAGACAAGGGGGATTTTCGTAAACAGTTTCATTTTCACTCGGAAATGGGAAATTCTGCGTAGCCGACGTTCTTTTTAACGGAAAACTCATAGCTTTATTTCTCCTCGTTTTTGATTTTACTATACCAGACGTATTCGCCTGTTTCCCTATCAATATGACCTACCTTTTTCGCCGGAACTCCAGCCATGATGGAATAGTCCTCTGTGCTCTTGGTAAGCACTGCTCCTGCGCAGATAAGGTTTGCTTTGCCGATCTTAACTCCCGGGGTTACCGTAACTCCGCTTGCGATCCAGCTTCCTCTGCCTATGACTACGCTATCGTCTCCGTCTTTTTCTGTTCTTGCTGAGAACCAACCCGTTTTCGGATCGAATTTATGATTTCCTGCCAGGATGGAACAGTGAGGACCGATAAGAACATCATCCTCTATGGTCACGTTTCCGTTCAGATAATCGTAAAGACCGATGAAGATGTTATTTCCGATCTGATCCTTGGGGATTCGGACGTTTGCGCCCGGCGCTACCTGAACATCCTTTGATTTTATGCCGATTATTTCGGCTCTTTTCGTATTGTGCTTCACATCGTTTGTGAGGTGTATATATTCTGTAAATAACTCAAAAAGCTCGTCTTTATCTTTGATCTCCATATTTATCTCTCCTATGCAAAATGTTAGTTTACACAAATTGTATCATATTCTTTTCTATTTGTCAATAGAAAAGGCGAAGCCCGTTCAAAGAGCTTCGCCTTGTTAAATTTTATCATGTAAAATATAGTAAACGCCTTTCAGCGCGCAATAATATTACTGAAAAAATCCGTATATTCTTTTTTGATTAGACTTCGTACTTAGTCTTTGCAGAGTAAGTTGTGTGGAGGAGGTGATGAGCCTTGTGTCCGCCGGGCTCGCCGAGGAAGTTCTCATAGATAGCCTTGATCTCAGGATTCTCATGAGACTTTCTGAGCTTCTTGCCTGCGTCTTCGTTATAAAGAGCCTTAGCACGTACTGCCTTGAGGTCGATATACTGAAGATCCTTGGAGGAAACGATGGGCTGTCCGCCGCCTGTTACGCATCCGCCGGGGCAACACATAACTTCGATGAAGTGATATGTCTTCTCTCCGCTCTTAACTGCCTCGAGAACCTTCTTAGCGTTCGCTGTACCGTGTGCAACAGCAACGTTTACCTTAGTACCGTTAAGGTCGATCGTAGCTTCCTTAACGCCTGTTGTTCCTCTGACCTCTGTGAAGTCGACCTTATCAAGTGTATTGCCTGTAACCTTCTCGTAAACTGTACGGAGAGCAGCCTCCATAACACCGCCGGTAGCACCGAAGATGTCTGCTGCGCCGGTAGATTCACCGAGCATAGCGTCGAACTTCTCTTCGGGAAGTCTTGCGAAATCGATACCTGCCTGCTTGATCATTCTTGCAAGCTCACGGACTGTAATGACGATATCAACGTCCTTCATGCCGTCATTTGCAAGCTCGGGACGGTCAGCCTCGTACTTCTTGGCAACGCAAGGCATTACGGAAACAACCACGATAGACTTGGGATCGATACCCATCTTCTCTGCGAAGTACGTCTTGACCATAGCGCCTTCCATCTCGTGAGGAGACTTACAGCTGGAAAGGTTAGGAATGAACTCGGGGTAGAACTTCTCACAATATGTGACCCATCCGGGAGAGCAAGAAGTGATCATGGGAAGAACTGCGTTCTTGTCGCCAAGACGCTGGATAAGCTCTGTTCCCTCTTCGATGATCGTGAGGTCAGCGCCGAAGTTGGTGTCGAACACCTTGTTAAAGCCGAGTCTGCGGAGAGCAGCAACGAGTCTGCCTGTCTGAGCAACGCCCATCTCCATTCCGAACTCTTCACCGATAGAAGCTCTTACTGCGGGAGCAGGCTGAACTACTACGTACTTGCTTTCGTCTCCGAGTGCTTCCCAAACCTCATCGATGCTCTCCTTCTCGTGAAGAGCGCCAACGGGGCAAGCTGTGATACACTGTCCGCAGTTTACGCAGGAAGTGTCTGCAAGAGAACGTCCGTAGATAGGTCCGATAACTGTCTTGAATCCTCTATTGGAAACTCCGATTGCGCCGATCTCCTGAACGTTGTTACAAGCTGCTACGCAACGGCGGCAGTTGATACACTTGGAGTTGTCTCTTACAACCGAGGGAGAAAGAAGGTCAATGCTTGTATCCTTCTTAGCGCCGTCGTAAGGATACTCCTTAACGCCGTACTCACGGCAAAGAGCCTGAAGCTCGCAGTTCTCGGAACGTACGCAAGAGGTACATTCTCTGTTATGAGATGCAAGAAGAAGCTCAAGGTTGATCTTTCTCTGCTCGCGGAGCTTAGGTGTGTTTGTTCTTACGATCATTCCCTCAGCAACGGGCATTACGCAAGCTGCAGGAAGACCTCTCTGCTTCTCTATTTCAACAAGGCAGAGACGGCATGCGCCGATCTGCTGAACGTCTTTAAGATAGCAAAGCGTGGGAATATTTATATTTGCGGCTCTTGCTGCTTCAAGAACTGTGGATCCTGCGGGAACGGAAACCGCAACGCCGTCAATAGTTAAATTTATCATATTTTCCATTGTTATGTTCTCCTTTGCTTACTTCTTAGAAATTGCGCCGAACTTACATCCTTCGATACAAGCGCCGCACTTGATACACTTGTTCTGATCGATAGCGAAGGAAGCGAGCTTATGTCCGGGTGCGACGTAATCAGTTCTGGAAATTGCGTCAACAGGACAGTTCTTAGCGCACTTACCACATCCTATACACTTATCCTGATCGATAACGATCTTAGCAAGCTTGGAGCAACAACCTGCGGGACAACGCTTCTCGTAAACATGAGCTTCATACTCGTCACGGAAGTAACGAAGAGTAGAAAGAACAGGGTTAGGAGCTGTCTGACCAAGTCCGCAAAGAGATGTTGTCTTGATTGTATCAGCAAGAGCCTCGAGCTTTTCGATATCTCCGTCCTCACCCTGACCGTCTGTGATTCTTGTAAGTATCTCAAGCATTCTCTTTGTACCTTCACGGCAAGGAGTACATTTACCACAGGACTCATCAACTGTAAACTCAAGGAAGAACTTAGCGATATCAACCATACAGTTGTCTTCGTCCATAACGATAAGTCCACCGGATCCCATCATAGATCCGATAGCGATAAGAGAGTCGTAGTCAACGGGAGTATCAAGGAGAGATGCAGGGATACATCCGCCGGAAGGTCCGCCTGTCTGA
>SVSQ01000022.1 GCA_015064245.1 Oscillospiraceae bacterium
AAGCATTATCAGCACGCACACGAACGCCAGTATAAACACGGGCAGAAACGTACCGTAAAGAGATGCCTGCCTGAATTTCGATCTGTTCAGAACCTTTCCGTAAAGTCCGCCCTTTGAGACAATACCGTTGTTTTTTATCTTATCCTGATAGGCTTCCATATATTTTGCCAGTATCAGAACCAGCATCGGCTTCATGAACTCCGAGGGCTGAAAGCTGAAAAATCCAAGGTCCAGCCATCTTTTCACCGCGCTTCCCGAAAACAGCACCAAAACCAGGCACACCGCCGCCAGAGCAAAGCCGAAGGGAGCGGTAGCGTCCCTATGGAACTCCGCAGGGAGCGATGCGCAAACGGTAAGTCCTGCCGCTCCCAAAGCAAGCCAAAATAGCTGTCGCTTGGCGTAGTAAAAGCTGTCCCCGTATGTACTTTCAGCGTAAGGCGCGCTGGCGGAAAAGACCATCAGCGAGCCGTACAGAAGCAAGAGAAAAATGATGAGCATAAGGGCTTTGTCACACCCCTTGAAGGGACTGAGTTTGTTTTTCATAACGTTACGCATAATAATAAGTCAAGGCTGAAAACAGCGCGGTCACCGCCACGGCGATAACGGTTATACTCACCTCTTTAAAGCCTTTTCTTTCAAGGTGGTGATGATACGGCGCCATAAGGAACAGTCTCTTGCCGCTGATCTTGAAATACAGCACCTGCAGGATAACCGATACAGCTTCTATAAGATAAACAACGCCGACGGTAAACAGTATCAGAGGCTCAAAGGACAGAAACGCCATTCCGCATACCGCCGCGCCGAGAAACAGTGAGCCCGTATCCCCCATAAAGACCTTTGCAGGGTGGAAATTATAGAGCAGAAATCCGCTTCCGCCCCCAAGAACTGCGATAGCTATAAGTCTTAGAGCTTCGTTCTCCGTATGTGACGCGAAAACCGCGAAAAATACCGAGACCATTAGCGTAACTCCCGTACAAAGCCCGTCAAGCCCGTCCGTCAGATTGACGGCGTTTGAAAAGCCGACAAGGAACACGAGGGCTACGATATAATAAAGGAACCCTATATCCATACTGGTTTTGACAAAGGGAATGTATATTACGGTGGACGCAACTCCAAGCTTACTCAGCAGAATCAGATATACGCAGGAAACTGCAAGCTGGAGCAGAAATTTCTCGTGCGCCTTCAGCCCCTCGTTCTGCTTTTTCATAAGCTTACGCAGATCGTCCGTAACTCCGATAAGGCCGGATAAAAAAGCGTACCCGACGGTAAAAAGCGCCGCGTAACGCATCTGACCGTCAAGGGGAAGCGCAAAAACAAAAAAGCATGTAACCGTTGTCACGGTCAATATGAAGGCTATCCCGCCCATAGTAGGAGTTCCCTCTTTGTCTCTGTGCCACCTCGGTCCGATATCCAGAATCTTCTGTCCCATTTTTTTGCTTTTCAGCACGGGGATCAAGACTTTAAGTATCAGCGCCGTCATAGCAAAGCTGATGATAAAACAAAAAAAGTAAGGCATTACCATTCCTGCGTTTTCACCGTTCATTTCAGTTCGACCTTTCTTATTTTTTTGATAGTTATATTATTTTTCCCAACTTACATCAGTTTATAAATATTTCTCAATAAACTCTTCCATTCTCATCCCTCTGCTCCCCTTGATGAGTATTACGGAAGGCTCTCGGCTCAGCTCTTCAAATTTATTGATAGCTACTGATTTTTCTCCGTCCGTAAAATGGAATATGCTGCCGCTATTCATACCGGCGTCAATTGCTCCGAGTGCGATTGGCTCTGCTTCGCTCCCGTACACTATCAGCGCGTCGGGAGTTCTCTTACCTGTTTCTTCTCCAAGAGCATAATGCGATGATTCGCTTATCTCTCCAAGCTCCAGCATACTGCCGAAAACCACGATCCGTTTCTTGCTTTTTTCAGACCTTGACAGCGTATCAAAGGTATCAAGCGCCGCGCGGCAGGAAGCCGGACCCGCATTATACGCATCAAGTATAACCTTGTTTCCGTTTATTTCAAGCATTTTTTGTCTCATTCCCGATATTTTTACGTTTTCGAGCCCCAAACGTATATCATCTTCCGAAACATTATCAAGCACAGCCGCCAACGCCAAAAGCGCGTTCAGCGCGTTATGCTTTCCAACAAGCGGAACGAAAATATCTTTATACATGATCCGCCCGCGATACATAACGTCAAAGGTCGTACCGCTTGCCTCAGTTACGCAATTTTTAAGACAAAGATCTGCGCTTTCATCACTTGCTGAAACATAAATTCTTTCGTATCCGACGGGATCTGATGATCTGAGAAGTTGCTCGTCGTATAACAGTACAGCCTTACCGCAAGGGCGTATGTAACTGAGCAGCTTCAGCTTTTGTCGCGCGATATTTTCTTTATTTCCAAGAGTTTCCGTGTGCATATTTTCGATATTGGTTATAACGGCGACGTCCGGCGAGAGCATTTCTCCCAGCTTATCCATTTCGCCGTTCAAGCTTATCCCTGCCTCAATAACTGCGGTATCCGCATCGGAGTTTGAAAGCAGGGTTAGCGGGGCGCCGATAAGATTGTTTTTGTTTTCCGGTGTCTTCAGAATTCTTCCGTTCACCGCAAGAATAGAATGTATCATATCCTTGACCGTGGTTTTTCCAACGCTTCCGCTGACGGCGTAAAGCCTCTTGATCTCCTTTTCCCGATAATACTTCGCCGCCTTGAGCAGCGCCTCCTTGACGTCATCTACAACGATCAGCGGATAGCGTCTGTCCCACTCGCGTCTCTCAGTAAGTATCACCTCAGCGCCTCTTTCCATAGCCGTCGGTACGAAATCACAGCCGTCATAGCTCTCGCCCTTTATCGCGCAATAACAGCAATTTTCTTTTACTTCTTTATCATTTATGACAATATTTTCAACAACCGTATCATTTCTGACATTGAGCATCCTTCCGCCGCAAGCAGCGGCGAGCTCTGATATACGGCTCGTGATCATAGTCTTTTCAGCGCCTCCGCGACTATTTCTTTCTCTGAAAACGGATGCTTTCCGTTCATATCAATTTCGTATTCCTCATGGCCCTTTCCGCAGAGCAGAACTATATCGCCTTTTTCCGCGTTTTGCACCGCGTATATTATTGCCTCTCTTCTGCTGTCTATTCTGATATGAGGACAGTTTTTATCAAACCCGAGCATTATCTCGTCGATTATATCGGCGCAGTTTTCCGTTCTGCAATTGTCCGAGGTTATTATAACGAAGTCCGAAAGACGCGAGGATATCGCTCCCATAAGCGAGCGCTTAGATCGGTCTCTGTCGCCGCCGCATCCGAAAAGCGTAACGATGCGCTGCTCCCTTTTTCTGAAAGCGCGAACCGAATTAAGCACCTTGGCAAGGGCATCGGGAGTATGGGCGTAATCGATTATCACGGAGAAGTCACGCCCGGTTTTAACCTGCTCCATTCTCCCCTTCACGCCTTGGACATCAGCCATAGCCGAGCAGACCGTCTTCATATCAAAGCCAAGCTCGCACAGCACCGCCGCGGCAAGAAGACAGTTACTTAAAGCGAATTCTCCCGGCATCGGAGAAACGATCTTTTCGCTCAAGCTTCCGTAACGCAGTATAAACTCAACACCGTCGATCCCGCGGTATTTTATATCCTGCGCGCAATAATCGCTTTCTCCGTTTCTTACAGAGCAGGACGCCTTTTCTCCCGCAAGCTCACGATACATTGAGACGGTGTAATAATCATCCGCGCAGACCACCGCTTTCTTACTTTGCGAAAAAAGCTTCGCTTTGGCGCGGAAGTAGCGCTCCATATTTCCGTGGAAATCAAGGTGTTCGGGAGTCACGTTTGTTATTGCGCCTATCTCAAAGCGTATTCCCGCAACTCTCTCCTGCTCGAGTGAATGACTTGAGACCTCCATAACGGCGTATTCTGCGCCTTCGTCCGAATACCGCTTCAAAAGCGGATAGAGCACCTCGGCATCAGGAGTAGTCATAGTTCCCACAGAGGTGTATTCACCGTTAAAGAAGCCGCCGAGAGTGCCGATTTTTGCGCATTTTTTGCCGATTATGTTCAGTATTTCGGTAATTATAGCGGTAACCGTAGTTTTCCCGTTAGTTCCCGTCACCCCTATTATCTTCATTTTAGACGAAGGATCGCCGCACATATTCGCCCACATTACGGATAGCGCCTTCTCGGGCGCATCTGTTTTAACGATAAGAGCTTTTGCGCTTTTCAGCTCGACTCCTTTTCCGCAGACCACAGCTCTCGCTCCTCGTTTTTCCGCTTCCTTGATATAGTCCGCTCCGTCCTTTTCACCGCCCTTGATACAAACGAAAACGTCGCCGGGCCGGATCCTTCTGCTGTCATTGCAGATTCGGGATATTTCCGTCTCGTTTATCAGTACTTCGTCTCCGTCGTACTCAACGCCTTTTAATAATTTTTTCAGTCTCATACGCGTTACTCCTGTCCGTCCAGATATCTGAGAGTGATCTCGACATCACTCCCCTTTTCCGCTTCTTCGCCCGCGTGGCTTTGCGCTACCACCTTGGCGCATGCGCCCTTTCCGTAATCGGTCACGCCGTTTATTCTAATGTTAAGTCCAAGATCCGTCAGTATTTTTATGGCTTCCGATGCGTCTCTGCCAACCATATTAGGAATCTTTACTGTTTCAGCGTCGGTTTCTTCTGTATATAATATCACTTTTCCGAATTTCAGATTTATCTCAGTATTTTTCGACGGGACCTGACGCGCCACCGTTTCGCCCTTTCCCACGATCTCCACCTCGATACCTGCCTTTTCCGCCGACTTCTTAGCGTCGTTTACAATCATTCCGCAGTAATCTTCCACCTTGACGGTCACCGCGTTTTCACTTTTGTATTCGGGCTCGATGCCGATATACGCAAGTGCTCCCTTCAAAAAGCTTCCGACGTACGGCGCCGCTACTGCGCTTCCGTAATATATATGGCTCTTTGGCTGATCCACTATTATTATCACCGCGATCTTGGGACAGTCCGAGGGAGCGTACGCAACGCAAGAGCCGACGTACAGATAAGAGTTTCCGTTCTCGTCGCGGATATCTCTCACCTGCGATGTTCCCGTCTTCGCGGCGATCTTGTAGCCATCCACCGCCGCGTTCTTTGCGCCGCCGTCACCCGAAACACCGCCCTCCAATATCTCACTTATGGTGGCGCAGACATCCTCCGATATCACGCGGTCCTTTTCGGTCCTGGTCTTGCTGTAACGTATAACGCCGCGGGCGTCGATGATCCTCGAAACCACGTAAGGCTCCAGCAGAGAACCACCGTTCGCCACTGCCGAGACCGCAGTTATCTGCTGTATCGCCGTAGTCTTGAAGGTCTGCCCGAAGGAGTACACCGCCAGCTCGACTGTGTTGAAGCCTTCCCTTTCGTGATAGATACCGAGTGCTTCTCCCGGGAGATCGATACCCGTCTTTCCCGTGTAACCGAACTTTATGAAATAATCCATAAAGCGCTGATTTCCGATGCGGGCGGCAAGCGTCATCATAACGGGGTTGCAGGAATTCTGCAGACCTTGCGCGAAGTTCAGACTGCCGTGTCCCTGTCTTTTGTGACAGCGGATTGGTGAGCCGTATCCCTCTATCTTCAGCGAGCCGCCGCAATGAAAGCCCTCGCTCACTCTGCTGACTCCCGTTTCCAGCGCGACGGACGTAGTAACGATCTTAAACGTTGAACCGGGCTCGTACAAGGTGGACACGGCTTTGTTATTCCACATTTTGTAAAGCGCGTCGCTCCACGCTTTATTATATTCCGAGGTCCCCGTTTTAAGTCCAAGGGCGTTTAGCTCGCGCATGGATTCTTCATCGAGCGTATAGGGAGAATTAAGGTCGAAGGTGGGATAGGTCGCCATCGCAAGCACCGCGCCCGTTTGCGGATCGGTCACGACGCCTGCCACCCTGTTATCCGCCTTTGAGTCAATATATGTCGCTTTAAGCTCTGCTTCAAGCATTTTTTGTATATTTATATCAATGGTAAGTATAACTGAACAACCGTCCGTGGCTTTTACATACGCATCGTAGGAATTTTCAAGCGACTCTCCCGATGCGTTTTTCGAGGTTATATAATAGCCGTCCTCGCCCTTCAGATACGCGTCGTAATACGCCTCCACGCCAAGCAGTCCGTTATCACTTCCCATAAATCCGATAAGGTGCGCGGCAAGTGAACCGTACGGATAGTATCTGCTGCTGGTGGCTTCGGTATGTACGGCGTGTGATAGTCCCTTTTCAACTATATATTCCAGCACCTTATTCTTTTCATCCTCCGTCGCCTTTTTCTTCACGGTCCTGTCTCTGATGGTCTTGTTTTTCGCGCCCTTCAGAACAGTTTCGTAATCCACTCCCAATATATCGCTCATCCCTTTGGCGATAAGCTCCGCTTCCGCGTCGCTCCTTACGTCGCGGGGCGATATGAATACTCTCCAATTCGTCACGTTGACGGCGAGAGGAACCATATTTCTGTCGTAAATTATGCCTCGCTCCGCTTTAAGCGGAGTTTTGGACTGTATGTTATCTTTAGATTTTAATCTGTATTCATCATATCTGAACACTTGCAGATAAACGAGTCTCACACAAAGAACCGAAAAGCATATAAAAAAGAACGCAAGTATAAATGAATATCTTGCTTTCAGTCGGTTTACGTTTACCTTCGCGTTGTACTGCATCCGTGCCACCCCTTCAGAATTATCTTTTATATTCTATTCAGTCAGCGTCCGTTTTATGAATCTATCCAATGCAACAAAAAAACGCCGGCACCGATACCTTAGAGGTATCAATGCCGGCGGAGCTATTTGTCTCTTGCCGTACGCGTTTTTTAATGCGTCTGTATTTATTTTATAACTGCGCCAGAGCCGCTTCCGTTGCTTCCAGCATCTCGCGGTACTTAGCCAGCTTTTCCTTCTCGCCCTCAATAACAGCCGCGGGAGCTTTCGCTACGAAGCCGGGATTGGAAAGCTTACGCTCGATACGGTCGATCTCGCCGTGAAGTCTCTCTTTCTCTTTTGTCAGACGAGCGGTCTCCTTTTCGGTATCCACAACGTCGGAGAGAGGAATGTAGAGAGTACAGCCCTCGGAGACGATCTGAACTGCGTTTGCCAGCTCGCCCTGAGAAGCGATGCTGACCTCAGAGGAGTACGCAAGCTTCTGGAAGAAGGGCTTTGTGGCGTCATTGAAGGAGTCGGAATCTGATGTCACGATAAGCAGAGAAGCCTTCTTGGAGGGAGGAACGTTCATTTCTGCGCGGCGGTTACGGATCGCGCGGATAGCCGCGATGATCTTAGCCATAGCCGCTTCCTCCTTGGGGAAGTCAAGGGCGGGATCAAATGCGGGCCACTCGCTGATAACGATGCTCTCGCCTTCGTGAGGCAGAGTCTGCCATACCTCTTCCGTGATGAAGGGCATAAAGGGATGGAGGAGCTTCATGGTCTGGCTGAATACGTAAGCGATGACCTGCATAGCGACCTTGTCGCCTTCGTTGAGACGAGGCTTAGCAAGCTCGATATACCAGTCGCAGAAGATATCCCAAACGAAGTCGTAAAGCTTTGCAAGCGCAACGCCGAGCTCGTACTTATCCAGATTTTCGGTAACTTCCTTAGCGATACGGTTGAAGGTGGAGATTATCCACTTATCTTCCGTTGCGAGCTGAGCTGCATCGGGCAGACCGAACTTCGTATCCTCGTCCAGCTTCATCATTACGAAACGCGCCGCATTCCATATCTTGTTATTGAAGTTTCTCGCGGATTCGATCTTCTCGTCTGAGAAACGCATATCGTTTCCGGGAGAGTTACCCGTTGCGAGAGCGAATCTGAGGGCGTCCGCGCCGTACTTATCGATGATCTCAAGAGGATCGATACCGTTTCCGAGAGACTTGGACATCTTTCTTCCCTGAGCGTCACGGACGAGACCGTGAATGAGAACGGTATCAAAGGGAACGGTGTCGGTATATTCAAGAGCGGAGAATATCATACGGGATACCCAGAAGGTGATAATATCGTATCCGGTAACAAGCGTATTCGTGGGATAGAAATATTTCAGGTCTTCCGTAATGTCTGGCCAACCCATTGTGGAGAAGGGCCAAAGAGCGGAAGAGAACCAAGTATCAAGCGTATCGGGATCCTGAGTCATGTGACCGCCGCACTTAGGACATACGGGATTTTCGTCCAGAGTTACCACAGTCTCACCGCACTTGTCGCAGTAGAACGCGGGAATTCTGTGTCCCCACCAAAGCTGACGGGAGATACACCAGTCCTGGGTATTTTCCATCCAGTGGAAATAGTTCTTGTCGAAACGCTCGGGAACGAACTTGATGCGTCCGTCGCGAACAGCCTCGATCGCGGGCTTTGCAAGCGGCTCCATCTTAACGAACCACTGCAGGCTGATCATAGGCTCGATGGTCGTACCGCAACGGTAGCAGGTGCCGACCTCATGCTTGAGATCCTCGATCTCGCAGAGCCAGCCGCCCTCTTGAAGGTCGTTTACGATAGCCTTTCTCGCCTCGTAGCGATCCATGCCTGCGTACTTGGGATAGTTCTCCGTTATCTTAGCGTCCGCTGTGAGAACCACTTCCATAGGAAGCTTCTGACGGCGTCCGACCTCGAAGTCGTTGGGGTCGTGAGCGGGTGTGATCTTAACGCAACCCGTACCCTTGTCAAGCTGCGCGTGCTCGTCCGCAACGATGGGAATACGTCTTCCGACCAGAGGAAGCAGGCAGTATTTGCCGATAAGGTGCTTGTAGCGCTCGTCCTCGGGGTTTACCGCTACTGCAGTATCGCCAAGCATTGTCTCAGGACGTGTGGTAGCGACCTCGACGTATCCGCCGCCACCTACGAGAGGATAACGGATATGCCAGAAATGGCTGTCCTGCTCCGCATAGTCGACCTCTGCGTTTGAGATAGAGGTCTTACAGTGAGGACACCAGTTTATGATACGCTCGCCGCGATAGATAAGTCCTTTGTTGTAAAGACGAAGAAAGACCTCGCGGACTGCGCGGCTGCAGCCCTCGTCAAGTGTGAAGCGTTCACGTGTCCAGTCGCAAGATGAGCCGATCTTTTTGAGCTGTTCGATGATACGTCCGCCGTACTGCTCCTTCCAAGCCCAAGCGCGCTCCAGGAAGCCTTCGCGTCCCAGATCTTCTTTTGTAAGACCTTCCTTACGCATAGCCTCGACGATCTTTGCCTCGGTAGCGATGGACGCGTGGTCCGTTCCGGGAAGCCAAAGAGTACCGTAACCGCTCATTCTCTTATAGCGGATAAGAATGTCCTGGAGAGTGTTGTCCAGCGCGTGTCCCATATGAAGCTGACCTGTAATGTTCGGAGGAGGGATAACGATGGAATAATGAGGCTTTGAGTGATCTACCTTAGGAGTAAAGTAACCCTTTTCGCACCAGAGGGAATAGAGCTTGTCCTCAATGGAAGCGGGGTCATAGGTTTTTGCAAGTTCCTTTTTCATTTATATATAGTTCCTTTCATAATGTTCGGTTTAATGATTGATAAATTGGTGTTTGTCGGTGCGTAGCACCGCGGGCTTTTAATTTCAATTTTTTTAATTTGGTATAAGAGGGATATTTTGTTTTAACTTTATTTTTAAATGCCTATTTCTTTCCTTTTCTTTCTGAAGAAAAAGAAATGAAGTTTTGCATTCTTCGAATGCGGCGAAAGAAAGAAAAAGAAACAGGTGCGATCATACCGAGAAAAACGCTCGCATAACGCGGCTCGCGTTTTTGGAGTGAAGAATATTGTTTGTGCGATCATTTCTACAAAAATGCTCGTAAAACACTCGCATTTTCGGGATGTTTGTTCCGTTTTTCGCTTGATTTAATGCTTGGGGGAGTTGCGGGAGCAACTCGGCAGTATTTTATGTGCGAAAAACCGCGAGCCTGCTTATGCGAGCGCGTTTCGGCGTGCCGTCAAAATTCTACCACGGTCTTTCTTTCTTCTTTCTGGAGCGTCTTTCTTCTTTCTTTCTCGAAAGAAAGGAAGAAAGATGCGGAAAAATAGTTTAATATATAAGAATATATCCGTCTTACTCAAACAAAAAATTAAAACCCAACGCACCTATAAATCAAAATTTGAAATATAGAATATGTTCTATGTAAAGAAAACAAAAAAGCCGTCTCGAAAGAAAACGGGACGACAAAAAGACGCGGTACCACCCGAATTCGCCGAAAACGACGCGCTTAACTTCTCCTTAACGCAGAGGAAAACGGATATTCTCCCGAATACCGACTCCGCGGCGACCTTCCGCTGTCTTTACTTACAGGCTTTCACCAAACGCCTGCTCTCTGAAAAGCATTGAAAGCGTACTCTTCCGCATCATAGTCATTATAGTTATTATACACCTAAAAGACGGTTTTGTCAAGATGAAATTTTCAAAATTCGATATAGTTTTAACGAAATTAAGCTTAGTTTATTCACAAAAGTAAGCGCCCCAAGTTAATCGGAGCGCGGTCAATAGTTTATTTACGGCGTAGCATAATAACATAGTACCTTTCCATCGAAACTAATCCCTACTATGTGATTACGCCTTCATTATACCAGAGATTTACAGTTATTTCAATGTATTTAAAAATTTGTTTACAAACCGGCGCAGATGAAATATCTAAAAAGAAACTGCATACTCGTTGTTATTTATGCAAAATAACAATATTTATAAACTTTGCAAAAAGCTCTTGATTTTTAGTTATATATTTGATATAATTATAATAAGAAATAATATAGATTTGCAGAAATTGCAATTTCAACTATAACGATTTATTGCCGCGAACGCGGCGGAATGGAGATTACTATGAAACGCGAAGTTCAGATTACAAACGCACTCGGTCTTAACGCCGGCAACGCCCCCCACCTCGTTCAGATGGCAAATGGTTTTAAAAGCTCCGTCTGGATCGAAACAGAAGACCGCAGAGTAAACGCAAAGAGTCTGCTTGGCGTTATCTCTCTCGGCGTAAAAAAGGATATGAAGATAATCCTTATCGCAGAGGGCGCAGATGAGCAGGAAGCCCTTGATAAGCTTGCTGAAATGATTGAAAAAGGCTTTGCTCTGTAATTTCGTTTTATAATGCTTGTTTTAAAAGCAGACTCGGCAGCTTTGCTAATAGTCTGCTTTTATTATTTAGCTTTGTCACGGTAAAGGTTGATAATATCGTATTTTCAGGTGAGATATGTTCTTTAACGAAGAAATTCTTTTGAAGCTCAGAAGAAAAGCGGGCAGTCTGCCGCTTACTCCCGGAGTCTATCTGATGAAGGACAAAAACGGGAAAATAATATACGTCGGTAAATCCAAGGCTATGCGAAACAGAGTTTCATCCTATTTTATCGACGTTAAAAATCATACTATAAAGACCGCAACGATGGTCAGTCTGGTCTATGATTTCGACTATATGCTCACCGATTCCAACATAGAAGCGCTGGCGCTTGAGAATCGGCTCATCAAGCTTCATCAGCCCAAGTTCAATATTCGTCTCAAGGACGGAAAGTCCTATCCCTATCTGCGACTTACCCTGAACGAGGAATACCCCGCGCTGACCTTCACCAGAAAACGTCTTGACGACAGCGCGAAGTATTTCGGACCGTACAGCGGCGCTCAGACCGCCCTTTCACTTATGAAAACGGCGCAAAAGACCTTCGGTCTTGCATCCTGTAACCGTAAGTTTCCGAAGGACATCGGTAAAGAAAGACCGTGTATATACAAGCAGATAGGTCAATGCTCATCTCCCTGTGATAACAGCGTTTCCGCCGAGGAATACAGAGAGCTTGCAAAAAAAGCCTCCGCTTTTTTGCGAGGCTCGCTTACCGAAGTGCGTCAGGAGCTGGAAGAAAAGATGGAAAAAGCCGCTGAGGAGCTGAACTTTGAAGCCGCGGCGCAGTACAGAGATAAGATTAAGGCGCTGGAAGCCTGCCGTCAGACTCAGAATATCATCGGCTCCCCCGACGAGGAGCGGGACGTCATAGCAGTTTTCAGAAACCACGCCTGCACGGCGATATCCGTATTCTTTATCCGCGAGGGCTGTGTTACCGACAGCGAAAGCGCGGTATTCGGCTCCGAGCAGATAGCCGAGGACGGAGACATCATCGCTTATCTTTGCGATTTCTACAACAAACGAGAGTTCATTCCCTCGGAGATACTTCTTGATTTCACTCCGTCGGACGAGGATATGGACGACCTTACCGAATATCTTGAATCGGAATGCGGTTCTAAGGTAAAGATCCGCTGTCCCGAAAAGGGTACGGCTAAAAAGCTCTGTAAAATGGTCTGCGAAAACGCCGAGGAAGCGGTGAAAAGATACACCGAGAGCTTCGAAAAGCATAACGAGGCGGCTGTTCGGCTCGCTCAGCTGCTCGGACTTGAGGTCGTTCCCGAGCTTATCGAGGCGTACGACATCTCAAACATCGGCTCGGAGAACATTACCGCGGGCAAGGTCGCCATCGAAAACGGTAAATTCAAAAAGAGCGCGTACAGAACCTACAAGATCAAAGATACGAACGGTCAGGACGATTACGCGTCCATGCGTGAGGCGATACGCCGCCGTCTCGCTCACACGGAGGACCCATACCCCGATCTGATACTTCTGGACGGCGGTAAAGCGCACGTCTCCGTCGTCAGAGAGGTGATGCGGGAGCAAAACGTCGACATTCCCGTTTTCGGAATGGTCAAGGACGAGTTCCATAAGACCAGAGCCTTGACGGACGACGAGGGCGAGATAAGCATCGCAAAAGAAAACGCCGTATTCGTATATATCTATAAGCTCCAGGAGGAGGTCCACCGTTTCACCGTCGGACGGATGCATAACGCCAAGAGAAAAAGCGTGAAAAAATCCTCGCTCACCAATATCGAAGGTATAGGCGACGTAAAAGCCAGAAAGATAATGGCTCACTTCAAGAGCATCGCGGCTCTAAAGACCGCGGACAGAGAGGAGCTTCTGGCGGTCAGCGGCGTAAACAAAGCGGACGCGGATAACATTTATATGTATTTCCACGGTGAAGATATCAAAGAAAACTTAAACGACGAAGAATAAAACCTCTGAAAATGCATTTTCGCACACGCCTTGTGGTGTAAGAAAGGAATGGTCATAATTATGATGCGTATAATAACGGGAAAAGCGAGAGGCGTCAAGCTTGACACTCTCGAAGGTCTTGCCACAAGACCAACAGCTGAAAAGGTAAAGGAAGCCATCTTCAGCGCGATACAGTTCGAGATCGAAGGCAGACGGGTGCTGGATCTTTTCGCGGGAAGCGGACAGCTCGCGCTTGAAGCGCTGAGCCGCGGAGCAAGCGAAGCAGTCCTGGTCGACGCTTCAAAGGAAGCCGCTGAGATAATCCGCAGAAACGCGGTGAAAACGAAGCTGTTTCCCAGCACAAAGGTTATAGTAAACGACTATAAGACCGCGATAAAGCAGCTTTCGGGCAGAGAAAAGTTCGATATAATCTTCTGCGACGCTCCCTACGCCGCAAAGCTGACGGGCGACGCCATCGAAAAGGTCCTTAAAGGCGGACTGCTCAGCGACGGCGGAATAATGATCTGCGAGACGGACGAGGACAAGACCTACGAAACTGAAGGCTTCGCCCTCAGAAAGCACACCCATTACGGAAGAGTTTTCGTTTCCATATATGAAAAAACAGTCAACAGCGAAAGCGAGATACTGATATGAAGGCGCTGGTATGCGGAAGCTTTGATCCCGTAACGAAGGGACATATCGACCTTATTAAAAGAGCGGCGGGAATGTTCGGCAGCGTTACGGTCGGGATATTCGTAAACAAGGACAAAAAGTACGCCTTTTCCATGGAAACGAGACGGGCTATGCTGGAAGACGCCGTAAAGGACATCAAAAACGTCACGGTAGACGTTTCCTACGGGTACGTCGCGGATTACGTTAAGGAAAACGGCATCGGCGTTATAGTTAAAGGTGTCCGAAACACAGCGGACTACGAATACGAGCTTGAAATGGCGAAATATAACAAGGCTCACGCCCCCGACACCGAAACGGTATTCCTGCCCGCTTCGGACGGAACGGAGAGCATCAGCTCCACTCTGGTGAAGCAGCTTTTTGAAAGAGGCGAGGATATCGCGCCTTACGTTCCCGCGTCGGTCAAGCAGGAGTTCAATAAGATAAAAGAGGGAAAATAAATGGAATTCAGTCACGTTTCCGTAATGCTTAACAAGGCAGTTGACGGACTAAATATAAAAGAAGACGGTTACTACGTAGATTGCACCACCGGCGGCGGCGGTCACAGCTATGAAATAGCATCCCGACTTTCGCCCGGCGGCAGACTGTTCTGCTTCGACCGTGACCCTGAGGCTATAGAGGCAGCAAAAAAGCGTCTTGCGCCCTATGAAGACAGAATAACCTTCATAAACAGAAATTTCTGCGAGGTCGGCGAGGTTCTTGAGGGTATCGATCTGGACGGAGCCATCATAGACCTTGGAGTTTCCTCCTATCAGCTTGATAACGCCGAGCGCGGTTTTTCCTATATGAAAAACGCCCCTCTCGATATGAGAATGAACCAGAACGATCCCAAAACGGCTTACGACGTGGTAAACTACTACGGAAAAGACGAGCTTATAAAGATCCTGCGCGACTACGGCGAGGAGAAGTTCGCTCCCAAGATCGTTTCGTACATCATAAAGCAGCGGGAGACCAAGCCCATTGAGACCACGGAGGAGCTTGCCGACATCGTCAAGCGCGCCTACGGTCCCGCGTCAAAGAACGATAACGGTCATCCCGCAAAAAGGACGTTCCAGGCGATACGCATAGAGGTGAACGGCGAGCTTGCGGTCATCGAGCCCACTCTGAGAACGCTCACAGATATGTTAAAGCCCGGCGGACGTCTTTCGGTCATCACCTTCCATTCCCTTGAGGACAGGATCGTGAAGCAGACCTTTGCCGCACTTGCAAAGGGCTGTACCTGCCCGCCCAAGCTCCCTATCTGCGTTTGCGGAAAGAAGCCTGCTCTTGAGCTTATAGTCAAAGGCGATCTGCCCGACGAGGAAGAGATTGAAAACAACTCCCGCTCCAAGAGCGCCAAGCTCAGAGTTGCGGAGAAGATCTGAAACATATAACTATGCAAAAAGACACGGAAATTTTGATTTCCGTGTCTTTTTTATTACTTATCGTGTTTCTTATCTATCATACGGTGGAATATCTTCATTATCTCAACTATCGGAATGATGAGTATTGAAAGTCCGAGAGCGATACCGAATTCCATCATATTGAGATTAACGAGCTCAAAGGCTTTGCAGAGGAATTCCACCTCTACGACAACTACCGTCAGAAGGAAAGACAGCACGCCTGCGCCCCAGAGCCACTTATTCTGGCCCTTGATCGTGAAGATGGAACCGTGAAGCGAACGCATATTGAACGCATGGAAGATCTCGCACATCGAAAGCGTGAGGAACGCCATACTCGATCCCAGCATCTCCGCCGAATACGTTCCCAGCGAGATAGCTTCCGCGTGGTAGTTTTCAGCCAGCCAGAAGCGTCCGATGAGATAGGACGCAAGGGTGATCACCGTTACTATAACGCCCTGATACGCTACCGCAAAGCCCAGTCCGCCTGCGAAAATACCTTCCTTAGAATCGCGGGGCTTGCGAGCCATAACGTTCGACTCTGCCTTTTCCATACCCAGCGCAAGCGCGGGCAGGCAGTCCGTGATAAGGTTGATCCACAGAAGATGTACGGGCTTGAATATCGTAAATCCGAGGAGAGTCGCAAAGAAGATAGAAAGGACCTCGGATAGGTTGGACGCCAGCAGGAACTGAATGGATTTACGGATGTTATCGTAGATACGTCTTCCCTCTCCTACTGCCGCAACTATCGTCGCGAAGTTATCGTCGGCGAGGATCATATCCGCAACGTTCTTAGTAACGTCCGTTCCGGTTATACCCATTCCGACGCCAATATCGGAATTCTTTATCGAAGGAGCGTCGTTTACGCCGTCTCCTGTCATAGCGGTGACCTTGCCCTTTTTACGCCATGCGTTGACGATTCTGGTCTTGTGCTCGGGCTGAACACGCGCGTAGACGGAATACTGTTCGACCGCCTTTTCAAATTCTTCATCGGAGATCTCGTTGAGCTCCGCGCCCGTGATAGCCTGATCAGCGCTATCAATGATACCAAGCTGCATAGCGATAGCTACAGCCGTATCCTTATGGTCGCCCGTTATCATAATTGGACGGATACCTGCCGAGCGGCACTCGTCTATTGCGGGCTTGACCTCGGGACGGACGGGGTCTATCATACCTACGAGTCCGACGAAGCAAAGGTCGTTTTCAACAGTCTCCGAATCGTAAGCCGCCGGCTCCGCCTTCAGATCCTTCTTCGCCGCCGCAAGAACACGGAGCGCTTTATCCGCCATACCCTTATTTGCCTCAAGGATTTTACCGCGTATCTCCTCGGTAAGCTCCACGGCTTTACCGCCGATAACTGCGTAACTGCATCTCTTCAAAAGCTCGTCGGGCGCGCCCTTCGTAAACTGCACAAGAGAACCGTCCTCGGCTCTGTGAACCGTGGACATCATCTTTCTACCCGAATCGAAGGGTACCTCGCCGATACGGACGAGCTTGTTTTTCTGAACGTTCTTGGAAAGTCCCAGCTTTTCCGCGTAATTTACGAGAGCGCACTCCGTTGGCTCGCCGACTGCAGTTCCCTCTTCCGTATCAAACTCTGCGTCGGAGCAAAGGGACATAGATAGCGCGATGAGTCCCTCGTCGTCTCCGAAGTGATCCACGACGGTCATCTTATTCTGGGTAAGAGTACCCGTTTTGTCGGAGCAGATTATCTGCGTGCAGCCGAGAGTTTCGACTGCCGTAAGCTTACGGATTATGGCGTTGCGCTTCGACATATTGGTAACGCCCAGGGAAAGGACGATGGTAACTACTGTTGCAAGTCCCTCGGGAATAGCCGCGACCGCAAGAGATATAGCGATCATAAAGGAGTTGAGAACAGGCTCAAAGCCTATTCCGTCGCGAAGAAGCTGAACTGCAAATATTACTGCGCAAATACCGATAACGATGTATGTGAGTATCTTGGAAAGACCTGCGAGCTTGATCTGCAGAGGCGTTTTTCCCTCTTCCGCCTGAGCAAGAGCGTCCGCGATCTTACCCATTTCCGTGTCCATCCCCGTCGCTGTGACAACCGCTTTACCTCTTCCGTAAACAACGGTAGAGCCCATAAACACCATATTTTTTCGGTCGCCCAGGGCTACGTCGCCGTTTGCATCGGGCTTTAGAGTTGAAACGGTTTTATCTACAGGTACGGATTCACCGGTAAGCGCCGCTTCCTCTATCTTCATGGAAGCACATTCGATGATACGCGCGTCCGCGGGAACCGCGTCACCTGCTTCGAGCAGAATGATATCGCCTACTACCAAGTTTTCACTTGGAACGAATATCTGTTTTCCGTCTCGGAACACCTTGCTTTGCGCCTTCGACATTTCCTGTAGCGCTTCTATCGCTTTTTCCGCTTTGCTCTCCTGGAAAACTCCGAGGACCGCATTTATGATAACGACAGCAAGGATTATAACGACGTCCGCGGGAAATTCAAATCCGTGCTGGAGGCCGTTATATATCTCAACTCCTGCCGAAATTGCCGCCGCGACCAGAAGAATGATGGTCATCGGCTCAGCGAGCTGCTTGAAGAAACGATGGATAAGCGATTCCTTTTTGCCTTCTGTCAGCTTGTTTTTTCCGTTTTTCTCAAGACGAGACTCCGCTTCCTTAGAAGAGATACCTTCTTCCGCGCTGTCAACCGAGCTGAGAACCTCCGGAATGTCACTTAGGTAAAATTTCATAGTTTTTGATCCTTTCTTCCGACAAATATTTACCTTTTTCGGTAGAATAAAAAAGACTTTTGCAATCCTACCGATTGCAAAAGTCTTGCTACCTTGAACAGTACCGACGACCGAGCATAATGCTGTGATGACGATCCTCGGAGACGCTTATGCGCCAAGCTACTCCCTTTTACTTTTTTATAATATACTTTTTTTTAGCTTTTGTCAAGGTCTTTTAGGCGATTTAATTTTAAGTTTACAAATATTCAATATTATTCTATCTCGCTAAAATATACCTTTTTTATCCTTGTGGAATTGAGGCATTTTCCCGTTCCGTTGCTGTAGTAATATGAAACGAGGAAGCCGTCCTTAGTCCCGATGACCGCAGGATAACAGTAGCTTTCACTTTCATCGCTTTCCAATAGATATGCGTTTTTCTCAAAGTCAAGCAAATCGCCGTTTGCCATAGCGCTCGGCGCAGGCAAGAAAGAAAGTCCGTCATTCTTACTGACCGCGCATACGAGTGGCGTTCTTTTGGGACTTTTCCAAAGCTCGAAGGCGTTTCTGGTGCAATAATACCCGATCGGATTAAATACGGATACGGTATATTCACTAACCCTTTCCACCTTCATTGGAGCATCCGGAGATGTAAAGCAGAACTGCGGCATCGGTGCAGTCCACGTTTTGCCCTCGTCTTCCGAGATCGAAAAATACTGAAATCCGTACGCCGTTCTGCAGTACATCCAATATCTCCCGTCCTCGTGAACGTAAACACCCGGTTCTGCAAAGCCTATTGCATCGGTATAGGGAGATTGTACGGTTGAAATGTGTTTCCAGCTTTTTCCGTTATCATCTGATACTGTAATGAATATCTCCGGAGTTTTCGGCTCGTCCGCGCCCGGCTTACCGCCTCTGCGTCTGTAAAGTCTATGAGATGAAAACGGAAGTATTATTCTGCCGTCTTTAGTGACCGTAACGCAATCATTTTGCGGGCAATAGTAGCCTTCTCTTTCGATACAACAAACAGGATCGCTCCAGGTTTCGCCGTTATCGCAAGAGCTTATAAACATCGGCATACAGGTCAACGCTCCGTCGGGAAGCTCGAATTTCCGAAGATAGGTCATTCCAAGTCTGCCATCTGCTATATTGAAAAGTGACGGCGACATAATATTCTCCGCCTCAGAATCCTTTTCTATAAGTACACTGGGTTTGCTCCAGCTCTCGCCTTCGTCCGATGAAACACAGGCACAGATATGCGCAATTGCGTCATCCGCCCAATCAACGCCGTAATATTCAGTATAAGCAAACATTATTCTTCCGTCTGAAAGGCGAGCAAAGGTTCCCTCTCCGTTTCGGGGAATGTTTTTATCTGCTTCGAGAAATAGAACTTCTTTTCCAATACTATTCATATCAAACAACTCTCCGCTAAAAATATTTAAAGGTATTTATCCTGCTCCTTAAACACCTCTGCAAGCGCCATGATATTCTGCGGCGGAACGTCGAAGGCTATAGCGTGAGTGGGCGCGATTATATATCCGCCGCCCTTTCGCATAACGTCCGCTATGCGTTTCGCTTCTCTCTTTACACCCTCTTCCGTCGCGTATGGCAGGCAAGCCTGAGTTGAAATACCGCCCCAGAATGTCAGCTTATCGCCGTACAGACGCTTGACCTCTTCGATATCGTATATCTCAGGCTGGAAGGTCTGATAGCAATCAAGTCCGATCTCAATAAGATCGGGCAGTATCTCATGGCAATCTCCGCAGGAATGCTGGATAACGTACTTCCCCTTTTCCTTGACCTTGGCGTACATTTTCGCCATTCGGGGTTTGATGAAGCGTCTCCAATGAGCGGGACCCATGATAAGTCCCTTCTGCTGTCCCCAATCGTCGCCGAAGTAAACTCCGTCTATATCGTATTCAAGAGCTATGTCTATAAGGTGACAGAAATAGTCGCAATTGCGGTCAAGGAACTCCTCCAGCTCGTCGGGGCAAGCCACCATACTAACCAGCGCGTTCTCCATTCCCATAAGGCTCCAAAGCCGTTCAAACATACAAAAGCCAAAGCCCGCGAAGGTGAAGCGGTCTCCCTTCGTTCTGACCAGCTCCTCGTACTCCGCGCGAAGTCTCGCCTCGTCGCATTTCGGAAACTCGTACGAATAGCTTTCAAGATCCTCGATGACCGCAGTATCGGGAAGACCTATATCCTTATCCGCGCCGTTTCTGTTCCATTCAACCCCAAATTCGTCCTTGAAGTATCCCGGCTTATCCTTCAGCTCCGTCGGCCAGCCCCAATACTGAGTATAGTGCAGGCAGGAGCCTATCTTTTCTTCAATATTTTCATCCCCCGTGTGTGCTTTTAGTTGATCGAGCGCCTGCCGGGTAAATTCCATGTGATACGGCAGTATCTCGGTCTCTCTGTGATTTAGCGCCTCGATAACCAGATCTCTTCTTGTCATAAAACCCTCTTCCTTTTGATAAGGGGAAAGCGTTTTAAAGCGCTTCCCCCCTTTTCGTTTAGTTTAATTTAATTTCTTACCTTTTTGGATTTAAGCTCGACCACGTGACCGCCTGCAACGACTATCATCTTAGCCGCGTCCATACTGAAATCGTGAGCCTTTACTATCAGAGCCTTATCAAGCTCTCCTCTTGCGAGAACCTTGATGAAGTGAATGTTCTTCTGAACAAGTCCCTTTTCAATAAGGCTTTCTATCGTTACCACGTCACCGTCGTTATACGCCGCAGAAATGGTGTCGATATTGATAATTCCCTTCTTGCTTCCGTAAGTAACGTCATCGTTTTCGGGATCGGTGTCAGCCTCGTACTCGATAAACGCCGCGACAGTCTCGTCGGAGATCTCTCCAACCTCATCAACCGAAACGTGCTTATGGAGCGCGATACCTCCGGTCACAACGTTGAATTTACTGTTTCTCATAGCCTCGAAGTCAGCGGCAACCACTTCGCCGTTACCGTCCGTCATCATGACCTTGATAGAACCGTTCTTGACCAGCTCCTCTTTAGTCATAGCGGGAATAGCGTCGAATTCGTCCTGAGTCTCGCGCTGCTGCTTGATGCCTGCGCTCTCCATCATCATCTGGATAAGCTCGATAGCGTATTTACAGCCTCTGCCGGAACGTACTCTCATCATGGAAGGAACGTCCTCATACTTCTTGATGCTGCTTACGTCCTCAACGCTGTACTTCGTATCCTTCAGAGACGAGGGCTCGACCGCGAAGCAGATACAGGGAGTTTTTCCTCTGAATATCAGCTTGACGTAATTCTTACCCTTCGCGTAATATCTCTCCTGCTTCCAGCTCTGTCTCTTGCGGAGACCGTAAGAAAGGAGCGTGTCGGATATTACCTGGTATCTGTAACGCGTTTCCTCCGCGCTGAGACGCAGCTTTGAATCAAAGCTGTAATCGTACGTAACGTAGACCTTTTCGCCGTCCTCTGAGGAGAAGACTCTCATCTCGTTTGTGAGCTCTTCGTTTCCGTCCTCGGGAAGGACTACGATATCCTTATCGCTTTCTTCAGCCTGATCGTCGTCATCCGACGTCTTTGCCGCGATGATAGGAATTATTCTGATCTTTGAGCCGTTATCAGCTTTAGCCGCTGACTTTCCGCTTGAGAAAACGTGGTCGTCTGCCAGACCGTATTCCGCATCCGCGTCGCTTGCCGCCTTCTTACGCTTTACCGTATCACCGTCAGCCTCGTATTCGCCGTCTTTTCCGGAATAAGAACGCTCGCGGTCCTCTTCGTAAGCGCCGTCGCCGTCATTATTCTTGACAACTACGTAAGCCGCATCGACCGTGTCTGCCTCGTAAGCAGCATCATCACTATCGTCATCAGTCTTGCGTTCGCTTCCGTTATAACGCTCGTCATCCGCTCCGTACGCTCCGTCCTCAAGGTCGGTCTCCGCATAGGATCTGGATCTCTCCTTCTTCTCCTCTTCCTTCTCTTCTTCCTCGTCGTAAGCCATAGGAATAAACGCGGATTCGGGCTTCTTACTGTCCTCCTCCTTGCTTTCCTCTTCTTCGGGAGCAGGATTTGTCTCGTCTTCCGCCGTTTCTGCAGTTGCTTCTTTATCTGCAGTTTCGCTATCCTTCTTTTCGTCAGAGGAGTCTGCAGGCTCGGTCTTTTCCGTTGCTTCGGAAGCCGTATCTTCCGTGGCTTCCTCTTCTGCTTTAGCCTTCTTTGCCTTTGCGTAGACCACGCCGCTCAGAACCGAAAGCGCAGCGCCCGTTATAGCAACCGCGCCGAGTATGCCGGCGACCACCGCAAAGCTTCCGGGAGAGTACATAACAGCCATAAAGGGAAGTACCGCTACGGACATAAGCTTATTCTTCTTATTAGTAAATACTGCCGTAACAACTATCTCGGCAACTGCCGCCAGCGCAAGAACCACGATGAGCCACGTCATATCCTTGACTATGTCCGAAACCAAAGTGAAATCGTTCGACAGCATAGACGTCTTGAACTCTACGTATTTACCGTATTTGATAGTATTATGGACATACTCGTTTCCGTCTGCATCATAGGATATCACGCTGTATCCGTCTCCGTCAAGATACTCGTCTGCGAGCTCTATGCGAACGGTATATACCGCGCCGTTATCCTGTACCTCAACGTCATTATAGCCTTCTATTCTGAGATGGAAGGTAAAGAGCGTCTGCTTATCAGTTATTGCAGCCTTTATATCGTCAGCCGTAAGCTTATCGAGATCGTTTCTCGGAGCAACGCCCGAGGGATTCTTCGTCGCCTGCTTAGTTATTCTGAGATTTTTACTGCTGGGAAATCCAACGGTACTGTAAACGCGGCCCGTCAAATCTCCGTTTTTGCCTTCGGACTCCAAAGACTTCACGAAGGATTCAACTCCGTCGAACTTAGCTTTTGCTCCCGCGTAGACAGAATTAAGCTTTGAAATTCCCTCCGCAAGCGTAACCTTACCAATGTCGTGAGCGATTCCTTTATACGTCTGATCAAGTTTCGGTCTTGCGTCACCGGTGTATCTTCCGGACGCAACGAGAGCGCTGTAATCCGCCTGAAGCTTTCCGAGAAGCTCGAGCCTCTTATTCAGGAACTCGACCTCTTTATGAGCGTCGGCAACTATGTCGTTGAGCTCAAGATGAACCTTATTGACATACTCCGACTGCTTTTCCGAAGGAATATTGTTTGTATTCGCCGCGTAATCTACCTGCGACAGGTATCTTTTGACCGCTGAAACAACGTGAGAGTTGTCATTCTTGAGCGCGTTGATCTCTGCCACAGCCTCTGATTTGTACTTTTCGATCTGTGTCTTGCTGTCATCCGCCGCGTTTACCGATAATGCTCCTGCCGCTATCATTCCTACCGTAAGCGTAACGATCATCAGTAATACGAAAAGCGAACGCACGTGATTTTTTCCCGTTGTGAATTTTCCCATTTGATGCCTCCTTGTTGTTTATTTTATATCGCTTTCGTCAGCCAAAGCTATACCAGCCTCCGAAAGCACTTTTACTGCCTTTTCCACGTCCTTGATTCTGAGAACTATATATACCTTGTGAGTTTTAGGTGATATGAACGCGTACATATATTCGATATTCAGTCCCGTGCTTGCCGTCTGATTGAGCAGAGCCGTCATAGCGCCGGGTTCATCAGATACCTCTGCCGCTATAACGTCATTGACCGAGGTTACGCAGCCTATCTCCGTAAGAGCCTTTTTCGCCTTATCCGCGTCATCTACTATGAGTCGAAGTATTCCGAAATCCTGTGTATCTGCAAGTGACGCGGCTCTGATATCGATCCCGACGTTTCCGAGAGCCTCGGTTATTTTCACCATGGTTCCCGGTTTATTTTCAATAAATACAGAAATCTGTCTGAGTGTCATGTATCCTTTCCTCCATATATTATAAGTTGTATCCAAGCTCAAAAGCTCTCAGATTCATTTCCTTGAATTTTTCAGGAACCGTGGTCTCTATCGCTTTGATCCACTTTTCCTTGTCGATGGACATATATTTTGCAAGTCTTCCCATAAGAACTATGTTGACCGCCTTTGCGCTTCCCGCCTGCTCTGCAAGCGAAAGAGCGTCAAAGCTGTCGATACTCGCTCCCGCAGCCTTTATCACATCAAGAACGTCGGACGGATATTCCGCGTTTCCTATGATGACGGGCATCGGATCGATTTCCTGTGTGTTTGCGATTATCTTGCCGTTTTCCGCCAGACAATCTATGTATCTTGCCGCCTCAATCTTTTCAAATGAGATTATATAATCTGCCTCCCCCGCGGTTATAACGGGAGAATATACCTTATCGCCGTATCTGACGTAGGTGACTACCGAACCGCCTCTCTGGCTCATTCCGTGAACCTCGGATACCTTAACGTCGTATCCCTCGCCCATCAGAAGACGTCCGAGAAGCTTGCTTGCCAGCAGCGTACCCTGACCGCCTACACCGACTATCATTATACTTACTGTTTTCATGCTCTTGATCTCCTTCCTTCTTCTGATTTATCTGCCGTTCGTATCGATCGCTCCGAAAGCGCAAAGCTGCTCGCATACGTCGCATCCGACGCAAAGAGTATGGTCAATGACCGCTTTCTTGTTCTTGAACGAGATAGCGGGACATCCGAGAGTCATACACTTCTTGCATCCTCTGCACTTATCGGGATCTACCGTCACGGGAGACTGAGGCTTAACGCTCTTCAGAAGAACGCAGGGACGTCTGGAGATGATGACGGAAGGCTCCTCTGCCGCCGTCTCCTCCTTGATAGCCGCGTCACATTCCGCGATGTTGTATGGATCTACTACTCTGATCCTGTTGATTCCCACCGCTCTGCAAAGAGATTCGAGATCCACCTTCGCAGCGGGATCGCCCTTGATATTGTAACCCGTGGTCGGGTTCTGCTGGTGTCCTGTCATACCCGTGATGGAGTTATCAAGGATAATGACCGTGGAATTCGTTGCGTTATAAGCGATATTGATAAGTCCCGTTACGCCTGAGTGCATGAACGTGGAGTCACCGATAACGCACGCCGTTTTGCTGTTTCCTTTATCCACGAGGTTGAAGCCGTGGAGTCCTGAAACGGACGCGCCCATGCACAGAGTCGAGCTGAGGGCGTTGAGAGGCGCCTGCGCTCCGAGGGTATAGCATCCGATATCGCCGAGAACGGTCACCTTGTTTTTTACAAGAGCGTAATAAATACCTCTGTGAGGACATCCCGCGCACATCATCGGGGGACGTACGGGAACGCATACGTCTGCCTTTGCAGGCTTTGCTTCCTCACCGAGAATAACCTTTTTGACCGTTGCCTGGCTGTATTCTCCGATAGGAGTGAAGAGTGACTTTCCTTCCACCTTGACGCCGATTGTATTACAATGTGTCTCAATGATTCCGTCCAGCTCCTCAATGACGATAACTCTCTTAACCTGAGCAGCAAAATTCTTTATGAGCTCTACGGGAAGAGGATTTACGATACCCAGCTTCAAAACGCTTACGCTGTCTCCAAGAGCTTCCTTGACGTACTGATAACAGCTTCCCGACGTGATGATACCTATTTCACCGCCGTTCATTTCTACCGTGTTGTAGGGACAGTTCTCCGCGTACTGCGCGATCGCCTTCGTACGCTCTTCAACGATGGGGTGCTTTTTCTTTGCGTACGCCGGCATCATTATGTATTTTGCGGGATCCTTCGTAAAGGGCTTTACGGGAACCTCCTTGCGCTCGCCTATATCCACGATGCTCTGTGAATGAGCTATTCTCGTACACATACGGAGAAGCACCGGAGTATCGAACTTTTCTGAAAGCTCGAACGCGTCGCGGGCGAATCTGTAGCTCTCATCCGAGTCCGCGGGCTCCAGCATGGGTACCTTTGCCGCGATAGCGTAGTGACGGGAATCCTGCTCGTTCTGTGAGGAATGCATAGCGGGGTCATCCGCAACGCAGATAACCATTCCGCCCGTAACACCCGTATACGAAAGTGTGAACAGCGGGTCAGCCGCTACGTTGAGTCCGACGTGCTTCATGGCGCACGCCGATCTTGCGCCTGCAAGAGAAGCTCCGAAGGCTACCTCTGCCGCTACCTTTTCGTTAGGCGCCCATTCCGAGTGTATATCGTCGTATTTCGAGAGGAACTCCGTTATTTCCGTCGACGGGGTTCCGGGATAACTTGATACCACGTTGAGTCCGCCCTCGTAAAGTCCTCTTGCAACAGCCTCGTTGCCTATAAGTAATTTTTTCATTCTTTAATTTCCATACCTTTCTGTCCTGAGATACCGTACCGCGCTTAGTGAAGCTTACGGTTATCGATGACTCTCTTTGCTTTACCCTCGGAACGGGGCAGAGTCTTCGCTCCAACGAGCGTGATCTTTGCGGAAATACCGACTACCGATTTGATCTTCTCGCCGATCTCGTTTCTGATCCTTTCAAGATCTGCGACCGTATCTCCGAAGTACGCGTCGTCTATCTCGACCTGTACCTCAAGGCTGTCCGTTGAATTTACGCGGTCAACTATGAGCATATAGAACGGAGCGACTCCCTTGACGGATACGAGAACAGACTCGATCTGGCTTGGGAATACGTTAACTCCTCTGATGATGAGCATATCGTCCGTACGTCCCGTGATACGTCCCATACGAACCGTGGTTCTTCCGCAAGCGCAGGGCTCGTTATGAAGAACGCAGATGTCGTGCGTTCTGTAACGGAGCATCGGCATACCTTCTTTTGTGATGGTGGTAAACACCAGCTCGCCTGACGTGCCGTAAGGAAGAGGTTCTTCCGTTACGGGATCGATTATCTCGGGGATAACGTGGTCCTCGTTTACGTGCATTCCGTTCTTTTCAAGACATTCGAACGCAACGCCCGGACCTGCGATCTCTGTAAGTCCGTAGATATCGCACGCGTCGATATCCAGCAGCTCCTCAAGTCTTCTTCTCATCTCTTCCGTCCAGGGCTCAGCGCCGAAGATACCGGATTTAAGACGGAGATCCTTCTTGGGATCGATGCCCATATCGCGAATGGTCTCGCCAAGATACGTAGCGTAAGAAGGGGTACAGCAGAGCATAGTCGCGCCCAGCTCCTTCATCATCATGATCTGACGCTGTGTGTTACCGCTTGACATCGGGATAGTCATAGCTCCGATCTCTGTCGCTCCCTGATGAGCTCCGAGACCGCCCGTGAACAGTCCGTATCCGTACGCGATCTGAATTATATCGTCTTTTGTTCCGCCTGCGGCGACAAGCGCTCTTGCCACCATCTCGGACCAAACGTCAACGTCGTTTTTCGTGTATCCCGAAACGATCGGCTTACCCGTCGTTCCGGATGAACCCTGAATTCTGATTATCTCGCTCTTCGGAGCGGCAAACAGACCGAATGGGAACTGATCTCGAAGGTCCGTCTTGAACGTAAACGGCAGATAGCGAAGATCGTCCACTGTGCGTATGTCCTCGGGCTTTATACCCTTGGCGTCCATTCTTTCTCTGTAAACGGGCACGTTATCGTATTCCCTTTTTACAGTTGCGCGGAGACGCTCGTTCTGAAGCTCTCTGAGGGCTTCGCGAGACATACATTCTCTTTCGGGGTTGTAGATGTTGTGTGTTTTCGGTGCTTTCATAATAGTAATCCTTTCTATTAGCCGGGAACAAGCTCTTCTCGGCTACCAACAGAGGACGGGTGTCTGCTCGGTACTCTTATATTTTTATTTATTTGCAGACTCAACCGTGGTACCACCTCTTTTTAACCCTGTCTCACAACAAGGTCCTTAACGGTACTTTCATACCGGATCTCTGTAACGGGAGAACCCGTCATCCCCTACTCGGCAAAAGCCTTTAAGGGAGCTGCTCGCAAAGAGAATTCGCATACGCCTCCGCGTCCGCCTTTCAGCAAACGGCGGCTCTCTGAACACCTCGGATATATGTTACTGTTTTTGCTCAGACGCATTTGATTGAATTATACCATATTATTATAGTTTTGTCAAGCAAATCGGCGCTGTTTTTTGGTGTTTTACGCTGTAAATTTTCTGCAAAACACAGTTTTTTTGTTGAAAATATATCAATATCAAAAAACAGGCGGTCAAATTGTTAATTTTTTTACAAAGGTATTGATTTTTTCTGCAAGATGTGATATAATAACAAGGATTTATAAGATAACAGCACGAAAGGAGGACGTACATCCGTTAAAAACAGTTAATCAGGCAAAATCCTGTGAATCATTTTTATCGTTATGTACTATTGGTTAAATGAAAGAGGCAATCCATCCCAACTATGTTGAAACTAAAGTTGTTTGCGCTTGCGGAGAAACATTCATGACTCGTTCTACAAAAGGCGACGAGATCCGCGTTGACATCTGCTCCAAGTGTCATCCGTTCTTTACCGGTAAGCAGAAATTCGTTGATGCCGGCGGACGTGTTGATAAGTTCAGACGCCGTCTTGAAGCTGCTAACAAGTAATTCTGT
>SVSQ01000023.1 GCA_015064245.1 Oscillospiraceae bacterium
TTATTACGGTCAGGGTACACCCGTTCCCATCCCGAACACGGTAGTTAAGCTGATTCGTGCCGAAAATACTCGGATGGCGACGTCCCGGAAAAATAGGTCGGTGCCTACACAACGAAAAGAACTCTTCATCACGAAGAGTTCTTTTTTCGTTGTGAGTTTTATTCGCCTGAAGGCGAGTTATATTGCACACAATGAAATTGTGTATGCAGTGGTATTCGGCTACGCCGAGTGATATGCGCTCCGCGCGTTAAAGTTACAGCGGCGAATTAAATACCACTGCGAGCAAAGCGTAGCAATACCACTTTTGCTATGCAAAAATATCACTCCGTCGTAAGGCGGAATACAACTAATTCAGATGTATTTTTTAGTAAATCTCCACTTGCGGGTGAGATGATTCTTATCTTGATGTCAAAACCAATAGGAGAAACAGCGCAGCCGCGGCGTATATCCAAAATGATTTATTGCGATAAATTTCCGGAAGCAGTATTACGTCGGGCAGAGTGTTTCCGCACTCCCACCTCGATACACGTTGAGCGGTTACGTAAAGTTTTTCAGCAACATCTTCCTGCGTATATTTTTTTGCGGATCTGAATTTTTTCATATTTTCCGAAAACACAGTTGAGTTCAATTAAATAATATTCTTTTCGTTTTTCGTAGTATAAAAGCTTCTACATATTTCTATATTGCCGTGACGGAGAACAGCCGGTTTCTCTTTTGAAGAAAAGGGAAAAGTAGTTGGGAGATGAAAAATTCATAGCGAGCGAGACCTCAGTAACCGAATTACCTTTGTTCAGCAGTTCGGTCGCTATTTGGATGCGTAACATGTTATAATAGCTTTTTGGAGCGATTCCTGCATATGTTTTGAAGAGGATCTTCATGTAGCTGACGCTAATATTAGTTCTTCTTGCGATATCCTCAAGTGTGAGGTTCTCGAGAATGTTTTTGGACATAAAAGATATGATTCTTTGATATTCCCGAGCGCTTTGAGAGGTTGTGTCGTTTGCAGTAATCGTTGATTTTGCCATTTCAATAATAAAAAGCTTTAGCAGAGATGTCGCTTTTTCTCCCAATATTGCCGACGAATCTTTGTGAACGTAATCATATACACTGTCGCGAAGCGCGTCGAAAAGCTTTATTTGCGAGGGATTGACCGTAAAAACACCTGCGCGTATTGCCTGTGGAAGCTCTCCCGCCGTTTTGAATGAAAAGACAAACAACTTTGGAGAAGAACCTTCAGCGCTTTTTATTCGGTGAAACTCCATTGGTGCGTGAAAAATAACGTTCCCCTCGGAGAGCGTATAAAAGTTTTCGTCCTCCGTTACTTCTACCCGTCCCGATTCAACAAACACCGCTTCCCAAAAATCGTGACTTTCTCCATTGAAAACGAAGGGTTCGTTCCAATCGTATTTTATAGCGGTATAAAAACCCTCGATCTCAAAATTCGATTTGACTTCGTGATAAGTATACATACTACCTCCGTACTGTCTAAAAACATATATTTGATAGCCAAAATGGGATAGATTTTTGAAATAAGACATGATATAATAAGTATATAACAAAAACTTGTCTTTGTCAAGTATAAAAAATATTAGGAGTGTAAGTCTGAAAATAAAATTTTCAGACACGCCTTTTGGGGCTTCTGAACGTACATCATGGCTCAGATATGCCATTGTCGGGCATATCGCAACAAAACGCTATTTGGCGAAAGAAAGGAATGGTCATAAATATGAAAACAAAGATAAAAATCGGGTACGTCGGTGTTGGTAGACGTGGGCTTGGTATGTTGAAAAAATGTTTTATAAAGATGGATGACGTTGAGATCTCCGTTCTTTGTGAAATTTCGGATGAACGCGTTGCGATGGCAAAGGAGGTTTTTAACGAAAACCAAAAGCCCGTACCCAAAATTACGGATCGCTATGACGATATCATCGATGATCCTGAAATTGACGCGGTGGTTATCATGACAGGCTGGGACTCTCGTCCCGAGTTGGCGAAAAAGGCGATGCTTGCCGGCAAATACACGGCAATCGAGGTTGGCTGTTCGGATACTCTTGACGAGTGCTTCCAGCTTATCGACGTTTACGAAAAGACGGGAACTCCGCTTATGATGCTTGAAAATTGCTGCTACGGCAGACGCGAAATGTTGGCTCTTAATCTGGTGAAGCAAGGACTTCTCGGGGAGCTTGTTCACTGTACCGGAGCGTATTCGCATTACCTGAATTCCGTGGAGCTGTTTGCTGAAATGCTTTCGGAAAACAAGAAGTCTGATAGAGTAACTCACTATCGCCTTAGGCATTACATTGAAGAAAACAGAGAGAATTATCCCACTCACGAGCTCGGCCCCATCTGTAAGGTCTTGGGGATAAATCGCGGAAACCGCATTGTTAAGCTCTCGTCCTTTGCGTCTAAGGCGGTTGGTATCAAGTCCTTTGCCGAGGAGAGGTTTGGAAAGGACAATGAGTACGCAAAAATCGATTATAAGCAAGGAGATATTGTAAATACCATCATGACCTGCGCCGGAGGAGAAACGATCTCGATTACCCTTGATACCACGGTTCCGAGAGCTTATTACAGCCGCAATTTTTCGGTCAGGGGTACAAAGGGAATGATGAACGAGGAGCGTCAGGCTATATTTCTTGAGGGAATGGATGAACCTACTTATAACAACGAAGCGGAAATGTTCCAAAAGTACGATCACCCTCTTCACGCCGAATATGAAAGAGTGGGGGCAAGAGGTGGTCATGGCGGAATGGACTGGCTTGTCTGCCGCGCCTTTGTAGAGGCGGTAAAGAACGGGACAAACACTCCTATTGATGCATATGATACGGTTACCTGGCTCGCCGTCGGTGCTCTTTCCGAGCAATCAATCAACGGCGGCGGAATACCGATCGACTTTCCCGACTTCACGAACGGGAAATGGCAGAACAGAGAGCCGATTGTTACAGGTAAATATTGCCTTGATGAGATATGCATTGATGAAAGCGTTAAGATAGTTAATGAAGAAGAATAATAAAGAATTATACGCTTCGCGCAATAAAATGATTATAAAACGAAGAAATTAAATCACTGAAAACATAATACAATATAATAAAGATTAATCACGCTTCAAAGGAGAACAATAATGAAACTATCCGATAAGCTTTGGAACTGGGGGCATCTTGAAGGCTCGCACAATAAATGCACCGGTCTTGAGTGCAGCATGACGCCGGAACAATTTGCGGAAGAATACGGTATCAAAAACGCTTTTATCGTTTCATACGGCGGAAATATACTTCCGCCATTCGACGCGCTTGCAAATAGATTTTCATTACTTAGAGAGATAAAATGGTCTGTGCTGGGAGATGCAAGTACTCCCCTCCCCGATGCAGAGCTTGGAAATACCGAGGATATCATTAGAGTGCTTAATAATGCCAAAAACATAACGGGCGGAGTGGTGGATGATTTCTTTTCTCCTGAGAGAATGAAACGTTTTCCACCCGAAGTTCTTAAAAAGATCAAGGGAACTCTCAACGATAAAGGGCTCGACTTCTGGTGTGTTCTTTACGATATGCAGCTTGACATGGAGCTTGAAAAGTATCTCGATTGCTTCGATGGTATTACGTTCTGGATCTGGAAGTCCACGGAGCTGGTGAATACCGAAAAACATCTTGAAAAGCTCTTTTCTTTGACCAATGAAAAGCCTGTTATGCTCGGAATATACACCTTTGACTACGGCACAGGAGGGAAAATTATGGATCCCGCATTGTTTGAAAAACAACTATCCACGTATTCGGAGCTATTGAGGCAAGGAAAGGTGGACGGTATTATCTTTTGTTCAAGTACCCTCGGAGATGCCGAGCTTGAAACAAACAGAATACTAAAGGAGTACGTGCGTAAGCACGGGAATGAAGAGCTGACGTAATCTTTAACGGTAAGAATTTGAAAGAACTTTTCGATTGTGAAGAGTTCTTTCTTTTATTTGTAGATTTTTTTAATACTTTTTGTTTATTTTTTAATAAAACTCTTGCAATCCTGCAATATAGATGATATAATAAAAAGCGGAGTATTATGCACAAATGGAATTAGGAGGCGACTGATGTTCTGGTTCGGTAAACGAAAGAATAAAGAGGAAAGCGCTAAAAAAGACATCATTGAAGATACAGAAGTAAAAGAAGAAACAGAAGACGAAGACGAGCTGGCTGAGCTTGATGAGGTCGACGAGCTGGAGTCCGAAGACCTTGAAGACGTTGAAAAAATATACGGCTCTGACGAGGACGAAGACGAAACCGAGGATGAAGATGATGAGACGGAAAAGCAGGTCTATCCCGAGCTTCCCGACGTATCCAAGGTCATTACGTCCATTGATATGCTTGCGGAGTTTGTAACTACCAAGGCAGTCGGTGAGATGCAGTTTTTCAACAAGGAGAATCACGAGGCGTTCGCGCTTCGCGAGGCTCATCTGAGGATAGCGAAGATATGGGGCTCAGTCTCCATGGCTACGGAATATCCGCCGCAGGAATTTGCCAGAATAATGTTGGCTCTCGAGGTCATCGGCGAGGGAGAAAAGTTCCTTGTTATCCCGTCTCTCACAGAAGATGAGGGCAAGCAGGCGATAATCGATTTCTGCGAGCAGAAATACAGCGTAAACGGCAAGAAATATGTGTCAAACGTTCAGAAATTCGCTAAGCTCGTAAACGAAAACGGCGATATGGATGAATGGTTAGCGTATAACAAAGAGCTCGTATATGACAAGCTCGTAGATTTTTGCGATGATAACGGTATAACGTTTGACAGATCGGAGGACGGTTCAGAAAATGAATAATGATGTAACGGTAAACACCGAAAACACCGAAAATCCCATACCCAGAACCCGAATGTGTAAATGCGGCAAGCCCGCTATGTTTATAAAGGACTATTGGGTAACGGAATCCAAGGTACATAAAGAAGACACGTACGACGAGTCGTTCAAGAGAAACCTGGAGAGCAACTCGGGAATTTTGAGAAGAAGATATTGCGGCGCGTGTATTTCAAAGATCGCCGCTCAGCAGAGAAGAGTGAATGCTGAACTCAATAACAAGATCACCATAAGCGTGTTCCTGCCGTTTATTATCGGCTCGGTTTTATCGGCGGTAAGCTATTTCGTGTTCAAGATACCTCATTCGTTGGTAACGTTTATAGCCACGTCCGCGTCTATGGTAGTGGTAATGGCGTTGCTTATCTCATATTTCGCCAAAGCGCAGGGCGTAAGAAAGCGTATTGAGAACGGAAAGTACGATAACCTGAAGGATATCGAAATAATGATAGACTCCCTTAACTTCGGTATCCAGGATTATAAACAGCTAAAAGAGATACCTTCCACGGACGTCGTAGTTGACGGAGACGGAAGAGTAAATTATGAGATGGAAAGAAGCGGCTTCTATCTGAAGGTAATGATCGAGGGTAAAGTAAACCTCGAGCCGATGCGCACCAGAATCATGTATCCCTTCAAGGAGGACGCCGAGTATATCAAGAGAACCTACGTCAATGCAGGACTCCTTGAGGATAACGTCAAGAGCGTTGAAGCGAAAGAGCTTACGGAAAAGGATTTCGACGTCAAGAACGGCGCGCTCCTTCGTTACAGCGGATTTGCTACGGAGGTTCTTATCCCTGATAACACGACAAAAATCGGCTTTCAGGCATTCAAGAACAGCAAAAACTGCGAAACCATCGTTGTTCCCGCTTCTGTAACCGAGATCGAGAAGGAAGCGTTCATGGGATGTCCCGCGACGGTCATCAATATCCCCGATGGCGTTAAGGAGATCAAGGGCTTTACCTTCTACCGCAGCGCGATCCGCGAGATGATAATTCCCGAGGGCGTTGAGAAGATCGACGAGAGCGCGTTTATGGAATGTTTCTCGCTTGAAAAGGTAGTAATCCCATCAACCTGTAAGCGTATCGGCGAGAATGCGTTCAAGGGCTGTACCGCTCTTACGGAAGTGGTACTGGCGGAAGGACTTGAGGGCATCGGAGACTACGCGTTCAACGCTTGTACCGCGCTCAAGGACATCGTCATTCCCGAGGGCTGTATGGAGCTCGGAAACTTCTCCTTTGAGAACTGTACATCTCTTGAAACAGTCGCTCTTCCCGAGACTATCCAGTTCGTCGGAGGACGAGTATTTGACGGCGATACCAAGCTTTCTATCGTCGGTAAGGCAGGCTCTTACGCGGAAGGCTTTGCGGAGAAGCAGAGACTGCGCTTCAAGCTTATAAACGACGGTCCTCGTTACCAGGCTCCAAAGAGCACAAGAGCGAAAAAGTAATTCAGCTCAGTCAGATAAGGCGCAGGCTTTTGAGAGTGTGTTTTTGAGCAAGGATAGCCGGGATCAAGTTCATCAAATACAGCGGGGTGTTGCAACGAAAAAGGAGTGCGGCACCTCGTTTTTATTGATGTTTTGTAAGATTAAAAGTACAGCAGACGTTTTTCGGGCGGAAAAGCAACGCTCGCAGTAAGAAAGGAATGGCAAAATCATGTCGGTTCAGAGAGTAAAAGAGTTTTTTATAAATAACGGAAATGAAAAGAAGGTATTGGAGTTCGAGCATACCACTGCTACCGTAGAGCAGGCGGCGGAGGCTATCGGATGCGAGCCGCGCAGGATAGCGAAAACTCTTTCTCTTTGGCAAGGAGAGACGGCGGTGCTTATCGTCATGTCGGGAGAAGGTAAGATAGACAACAAAAAGTATAAAGCGGAGTTTTCCGAGAAAGCAAAAATGATCCCCTTCGATCAGGTGGAGGAGGCGGTAGGCTACGCTCCCGGAGGAGTCTGTCCCTTTGCGCCGAAAGAGGGCGTGAAGGTCTACGCCGACGTTTCTCTTCGCAGATTCGATACCTTCTACCCAGCGGCAGGAAGCTCAAACAGCGCGGTAGAGATGACCTGCGGGGAGCTTGAAAGATATGCAAGGATAGAAAAATGGATAGACGTTTGTAAGGATACGGAAAATGAAGGCTGATAAAAGTGAACTGATAGAGGGCGCAAAGGCGGGAATACCGATAGTTATGGGTTTTATTCCCGTGGGAATAGCCTACGCCATAATCGCAAAAAACGCGGGATTTACCACCATTGAGACCGTATTTATGTCCCTTTCCGTATTCGCGGGCGCGAGTCAGATGATGGCGGCGGTAACGTACATACCAAGAGTCGTTCCCGCCTTCGTTATAGACCGCTTGAAGCTCGGTAAACGAATGAAAAAGTTTCTTAGTCTGATACCGTTCACGGCGATGACCGCGCTGATATTTCCCGCAATAATAAACGTGGACGCGGAAGCGCCTTTGATCGGGATCGCGGGCGGCATTACAGCTGCATTGATAGCGTTTTTTAAGCTGCCGGTAATATTTTCGGTGGTCGGGGCGGTACTGGTGAATCTGATAATGTATCTGGTTATGTAAAAATAGGTGGCGGGGGATGTCTCCCGCCGCTTGAATTCAATAAAACTAACAGTTTAATATTATTTAGTATAAAAAAATAAAATATTTTTGTAAAACTATTGCATATTGTGAAATAATTTGCTATAATAAATCAAATCAAACTAATAAATATAAATACGATGGGAGGAATGCAAAAGATTTACCATTAATTCCTTAGTATATGAAATTCATATACGGTTGCACGATTTGTTTTCACCTGCCGCACAGCAGCGGGCTGACATTTGAAACAGAAGTTTTGAGGTCGGGATCTGACGTCAGGTCGGATGGGTGTTTTTTTCTTGCAACAAAAAATCGGAGTAATTTGCCAAAAGGCAGAGGCAAATTGAAGAGCTTCTGTACTCGGTCATCGCTAAATTAAAAGCGGTGCGCTCTAAACCCAAAATGCAAATTAAAATTATTCTGTTAAGGAGTTCGAAATGACCAAAAACAAAATCATTCAGCTTAAAGCTATTTCAAAGGAATTTAACGGTGAACAGGTGCTAAGTGAAATCAGCCTTGATATTCACGACAACGAGTTTGTCACCTTGCTCGGACCTTCGGGGTGCGGCAAAACAACAATGCTGAGAATTATCGCGGGTTTTGAAACGGCAGATTCGGGAGACGTATATTTTGACGGAGTCAAGATAAACGACGTTCCGCCCTATAAGCGCGAGCTTAATACGGTGTTTCAGAAATACGCGCTTTTCCCGCATTTGAACGTATATGAAAATATTGCGTTCGGACTGCGGTTAAAAAAGCTTCCGGAGGAGGAGATCTCCAAAAGAGTAAAGGAAGCGCTGAAAATGGTAAATCTGAGCGGATTTGAAAAGAGAAATTCAGAGAAGCTCTCGGGCGGTCAGCAGCAGAGAGTCGCGATCGCGCGCGCTCTTGTAAACCGTCCTAAGGTATTGCTCCTTGACGAGCCTCTCGGAGCCCTTGACTTAAAGCTCAGAAAGGATATGCAGAACGAGCTTAAAAATATTCAGCACCTTACGGGAATTACGTTTATATTCGTAACCCACGACCAGGAGGAGGCTCTTTCCATGTCCGATACGGTAGTTGTCATGGCAAAGGGTAAGATCCAGCAGATCGGAACTCCTACGGATATTTATAACGAGCCGGTAAACGCTTTCGTTGCGGACTTCATTGGCGAAAGTAATATCCTTGATGGAGTTATGATCTCGGACTACAAAGCGAAGTTTGCGGGACACGTCTTCGACTGTCTCGATAAGGGCTTTGCTCCAAGCGAGCCCGTCGATATCGTCGTGCGTCCCGAGGACGTTGATATCGTTCCCGTAGAGAAGGGAATGCTCAAGGGCAAGATAACCCAGCTCACGTTCAAGGGAGATTATTACGAGATAATCGTTGATATTAACGGATTCAAGTGGATGATACAGGCGACGGACTACGTTGAGCCCGATTCTGTCATCGGACTTTACATAGAGCCCGACGCTATTCACGTTATGAAGAAATCCGAATACTCCGATATGTTTGGAGACTATTCCACTTTCTCGGACGAGATGGAGCATCTGTCCGATCCTGAGGAGGAGACGGAAGATGAATAAAAATATAAACGTCCCCCCCGAAGCAGCAAAGAAAAAGATCAGAAAACCTATATTTTCTGAGATAGCGGCGGTACCGCACACGGTGTGGTCGGTGCTCTTTATCGTATTGCCGCTCATTTTCGTCTGCTATTACGCGTTCACGGATTCAGAAGGCGCGCTGACCTTCGATAATATTCTCGCGCTTTCGTCCCACGCGCATACGTTTTTGACATCGATCTGCTATGCGTTTATCGCTACGGTGATATGTCTGGTCGTCGGATATCCGCTGGCGTTTTCGATATCGCAGGCATCTGCGAAAAGACAGGGAATGCTGATAATGCTCCTGATGATCCCGATGTGGATGAATCTGCTTATCAGAACCTACTCGCTTATGGCGATACTGGACGACGGCGGATTGCTCAACGGTCTCCTGAAGGCTTGGGGACTGGGAGAGCTCAATATTATCGGAACCAGCGGCGCTGTTATCTTCGGAATGGTGTATGACTTTTTGCCGTATATGGTGCTGCCAATATATTCGGTAATGACGAAGCAGGACAGAAAGCTCATAGAGGCGGCGTACGATCTGGGCTGCCCAAGACTATCCGCGCATCTTAAAGTAACCCTGCCCCTTTCCGTTCCCGGTATAGTTTCGGGAATAACTATGGTCTTCGTTCCGTCCATCAGCACCTTTTATATCTCTCAGAAGCTGGGCGGAGGCACGAGAGAGCTTATCGGAGACACGATAGAGAGACAGTTCCAGAACAGAGCTACCTATAACGTAGGCGCGGCGATATCTCTGGTCATGATGATACTTATTCTGATCTCGGTCGCTATAATGAATAAGTTCTCGGATGAAGACAGCGAAGGAGGTATCATAGTATGAAAACTCTCTCAAGAGCATTTATGATCCTCGTTTTCGGAATACTGTATATTCCGATGATGGTACTGGTGCTGTTTTCATTCAACAGCTCAAAGAGTACGGGTAATTTCACGGGCTTTTCATTCAAATGGTACGCAGAGCTGTTCAGAGACAGCGCGACGTTTATAGCTCTTCGTAATACGCTTATTCTGGCGGCGTGCTCCGCGATTTTGGCAACTATCATAGGCACGCTGGCGGCGGTGGGTATATACAAGATGAAGAACAAATACCTGAAGGCGTCGATCAATACCGTGACTAATATTCCTATGATGAACCCCGATATCGTAACGGGTATCTCCATGATGCTGCTGTTCGTGTTCGTCGGCGGAATGCTGGGACTTGAGGATAAGCTTTCATTCTGGACGATGCTTATCGCGCATACGACCTTTAACCTTCCGTACGTCATTCTGTCGGTAATGCCAAAGCTGAGGCAGATGGACGTACACCTGCCCGAAGCAGCGATGGATCTCGGATGCACGCCCCTGCAGGCATTCTTTAAGGTAGAGCTTCACACCATACTTCCCGGAATCATAACGGGAATGATGATGGCTTTCACACTTTCTCTTGATGACTTTGTTATCAGCTTTTTCACATCGGGAAGCGATTTCCAGACGCTCCCGCTGCTCATCTATTCAATGACGAAGAAAGAGGTAACTCCCGATATGTACGCTTTGTCGACGATAATGATGACGGCGATACTTATTCTTATGCTTCTCACAAATATCAGAAGCGATAAGAAAAAGCAGGTAAAATAACGGGTCGGAAGAAAGGAGAATGGCATTGAGAAAAAAACTGTTAGGGCTATGCTTGATAGCGGTGATGCTGCTTGCGGCAATGTTTTCGGTCTCTTGCTCGGAGGGAGCGGGAGACGCGGTTGTTCTTAACGTTTATAACTGGGGCGAATATATCTCGGACGGCTCCGAGGGATCGCTTGACGTAAACGCGGAGTTTGAAGAGTATTGTAAGTCCAAAGGACTGAACGTAAAAGTCAACTATACTACCTTTGATTCAAACGAGAGCATGTATAATAAGCTCAAGAGCGGCGCGGTATCTTATGACGTAATATTTCCGTCAGACTATATGATCGCTAGAATGGTCAAGGAGGATATGCTCCTTCCGCTGAATTTCGATAATATTCCGAATATCGTGAACGTTGAGGAGAGCTTCAAAAATCTGTATTACGATCCGGATCAAACGTATTCAGTACCGTATTTTGTGGGATACGTAGGAATAATCTATAATACGCAGTACGTGGACGAGGAGGACGCAAAGGGCTGGGATCTTCTTTGGAACGAAAAATACAAGGGAAAGATACTCCAGTTCAATAACTCACGCGACGCCTTCGGAACGGCGCTTTTTAAAGAAGGAAACAGCGTAAACAACACAGACGAGACAAAGTGGCGTTCAGCCCTCGAGCTTCTTAAAACGCAAAAAAAGCTGGTTCAGGGCTACGTTATGGACGAGATCTTCAATAAGATGAAGAACGAATCCGCCTATATAGCGGCGTACTATGCGGGCGACTTTCTTGCTATGTACGAGGAGAACGATAATCTGGCGTTCTATTATCCCGAGGAGGGAACGAACGTATTCGGCGACGCGATGTGCATCCCGACTTGTTGCAAGAACAAGGAGCTGGCGGAGATGTATATCAATTTTATGCTGGAAGAGGAGATCGGCGCGGCGAATTCCGAGATGACCTATTACGCAACGCCAAATAAGCTGGTAAACCAAAACGCGGAGTATATAGAGTATATGTCTTCCATCCACGAGGACGCTATGTATATACTTTCCCCCGAGTTTGACGAAGGCTACGTCACGGAGTATTACCATAACTTCGATGAAGATATGCTGAAGCTCATAAACGATCTTTGGGAAGAGCTGAAGATCGAATCCACGTCGGACGTTCCGGTTTATATCACCTGCGTTGTGATAGCCGCGGCAATAGCGGTATTCTTTACGGTCAGAGCAATTACTCAGTATAAGCGAAGAAAGTATTATTGATAACAAAAATGGCAAGAACAGAAAGCGTGTTGTCCTTAACGGAGAACACGCGATGAATTGCAACCTTGCGGTTGCGTGAATTGAAAGCGGTGCTTTCGAGAATTGCCTGCGGCATGAATTGTGCCTTACGGCACATTGGTTGCACTTCGATTCATGGAGCAGCGAATTGCACGGCAATTCCGCAAGAATTCATGGCGAAGCCAATTCATGATGCGACAGCATCAATTCATTCATAAAAAACGAACAGAGCAAGAATAGAAGGAAGATATCCTTTTATTCTTGCTCTTTTATGTTTGTAATATGATCAGTCTTTATTATATATTATACGTTACCGCTCTTTACAGCCTCGAAATCCTCTTCTATCTCCTTAGAGGGCGGAGCAGTAAGAAGAGAAACGATTACGATGCAAATAGAAGAAATGATGAACGCGGGGAGAAGCTCGTAGATAGCGAAAAGTCCGCCGAGCTTGCTTATACCAAGCTTCCAGATGAATACCATCGCCGCGCCGCTTACCATACCTGCGATAGCGCCGGGCTTGTTTACTCTCTTCCAGAAGAGAGAGAATATCATAAGAGGACCGAAGGTAGCTCCGAAACCTGCCCATGCAAAGGATACGATCTTAAAGATAACGCTGTTTTCGTCAAGCGCCATGATAGCGGCGATGACTGCGATAGCAAGAAGGGTGATCCTTGTTACAAGCATGACCTGCTTGTCGGTAGCGTTTTTCTTAACTACGCCCTGGAAAACGTTCTTGGCGAGTGCGGAAGCCGCGATAAGAAGGTAAGAGTCGGAGGAGCTGATGGTCGCCGCGAGAATACCGGCCATGACGAATCCTGCAAGGATGGCGGGGAGATAGGAAGTGGAAAGAGTGATGAATATTTTTTCAGCGGACGTGGAGGTGAGGTGCTCGGTGGGGAAGAGCTGACGTCCGAGGATTCCGATGAATACCGCTACCGCAAGGGAGATGACGACCCATATCATAGCGATTCTTCTGGAACGGGGAAGCTCCTTTTCGTCTCTGATAGCCATAAAACGGAGAAGGACCTGAGGCATACCGAAATAACCAAGTCCCCAAGCCATCATGGAAGCGATGGTAAGAGCGCCGTAATCTCTCGCCGCGCCGAATACAGGCTTGCCTGCTGAGTCGATAAACTGTTGGCCTGCTTCACTGACCGTAGGAGTTGCAAGACCGAAGAAATCAAGGAATCCGGGGATAGACTGAGCGTTCGTGATGACCTCGCCGATTCCGCCTGCCTTGACCGTACCGATGATAACGATGATGGTAAGAGCAGTTATCATAACTATAGCCTGCATAAAGTCAGAGGCGCTTTCAGCGAGAAATCCGCCGAGAATGGTGTATATCAGAACGAACACAGCGCCGAGGAGCATCATAGCGACGTAAGGCGTGCCGAAGAGGGTAGAGAAGAGCTTACCGCAGGTCACGAAGCAGCTTGCCGCATAAACGGTGAAGAATATAAGAATGAAAGCCGCCGCAAGGGTCATAATCACGGGAGTCTTCTCGCGGAATCTGTTAGAGAAGAACTCCGGCAGCGTGATAGCGTTGTTTGCGCGTACGCTGTAACGGCGAAGCCTCTTTGAGGTAATCAGCCAGTTGAAGTATGTACCGATAGCAAGACCGATAGCAGTCCAAGCCGCGTCTGCGAGACCGCACCAGTAGGCAACGCCGGGAAGACCCATAAGAAGCCAGCCGCTCATGTCGGAGGCTTCTGCGCTCATAGCAGTTACCCAAGGTCCGAGCGAACGTCCGCCGAGGAAATAGTTTTCCGAGTTCTTGTTAGCTTTCTTTGCGAACAAGATACCGATTCCGATAACCGCAGCCATATATATGACCATGGATATCAGGATTTGAATTGTTTCTGCACTCATGTTTTTCTCCTTTGATCTGCGTTCTGTATTCTCTGATCTCAGCTTCGGAGAACGGAAAATACGGTAGTTAAGAGAACTCTTTTGCAGACCGATTATTCTTTTATATTAACTATAAATATATTCTACCACATTTAAATCGGAATTTCAATAGGTTTTGTAAAAAAATTCATAATTTTTGAATATTTATATTAAACAATTGATAGAAACGGAAGCGCTTTGCGGAAGTCCGTCAATCAACCGTTCCTTATTTTCTCAAATCGGAGCAGGGACAAAGTAAGTTTACCGAATGGAAAGCGGGGCAGGAAGCCGAGAAAAAAGAAAAAAAGCGAGGTCACGCGACCTCGCTCCGAAATAGCGGTAATTTGTAAGTTTAATAGTAAAAAATAAATCCGAACCAATTTCGATTTACGAAATAGTTCGGATTTGTTACGTTTGGTGACCCGTAGGGGAATCGAACCCCTGCCTTCGCCGTGAGAGGGCGACGTCTTAGCCGCTTGACTAACAGGCCTCAACTGCTTGACTATTATATCACATTTTTTTACATTTTGCAATAGGTTTTCATAAAATAGTTATTAAGGTTTCTTAATAACTGCAGGGCTTGTAGGGGAAAACACCGTAATACGATGGGCTTTTTTTCGGTGCAGTGAACAAAGAAAAATCCGAACCCCACCATCGTGTGATAAGGTTCGGATCATCGCTGCCGACACCCGATATTTGGGTGCCGACACTGTCGGCTGGTGCGGGTAATAGGACTTGAACCTACACGAAGTTGCCCCCACTAGAACCTGAATCTAGCGCGTCTGCCAATTCCGCCACACCCGCATAAATAATGCAAAATGCAAAGAGCAAGATGCAAAATTGTTTATCCTTTAATTTTTACACGGAGTAAGGTCTCCGAGGCGATGCTCATGGCATTTGAGATAATTCCCGCTCGCATTATATTGCTCGGTTACCCTTGCAACGCTAAACATTATAACATATAAAATGAGATTTGTCAAGAGCTTTTTGAAAAATTCTGACGGCGACTGGATAGTTTACGGCAATTTTTTCAGCATAAAGGGCTTTTTGCGTATATGGGACTGACGCGCGAAATCTATAGCAAGGTTTTGAACGGATATCTCAGCTACTTTGGTGGAGCCGGCGTATTCGCCGTCAAGCGTCCAATCAAGGGGCAGATAAGATGTCAAGGTCACGTTATCGGTGTGCGTGAAGATTATGCGCTCGAATTTGTATTTGTGGTTGAGAAGCTGGGTAAGAGTTTCGGTCAGAGCAAGCAGATTTTCAGGTTTCCTGATGAGAAGTATCTCAAAAACTCCGTCGTTTACGTGAACGTGATGCTTGTCAAGCTTCATAAGTCCGCCGAGAGAGGTGGAATTGGTTATGGCACCGAAAATGTACTCCTGCTCGATGATCGATTCAGCCGTTTGTACTTTCAGCTTGAAAGGCTTGAAATTCTGAAGATCTGAAATATTTTTAAGACCTTCAAAAATATAAGCCAGATGCCCGAAACGGTTCTTTATGCTTTGATCCGTAGAATAAGAGAATTTGGTAAACATTCCGAAGGAGGCAACGTAGGAAAGTACCTGCTTGTTCCGTCGTCGTTTTTGAAAAGACCTATATCGATAGGGTTTACATTATCCGAAACAGCCAGCTTTATGTTCTTATTCAGAGACTTGCTCAGTCCTATGCCGGCAGCGAAATCGTTTGTGGAGCCGCAGGGAACGTATCCTATCTGCGGACGGCGCTCCGCAGGGATGCTCATAAGCCCGTTGCAGACCTCGTTGAGGGTTCCGTCTCCGCCCATACAAACGATACGGGAGTATCCTTCGGCGTTGGAAGCAAGCTCGCAGGCGTGACCGCGGTATTCCGTCAGAACGGTATCGACGTCGTAATCGTAGCTTGAAATCAGCTTTTGGGTTCGCTCGAAAAACATGTCGCTTTTGTATTTTCCGGAGCGGGGGTTTATTATAAGCAGAAGTTTTTTGTCCATATCGTTCCTTCCTTTCAGACTCATTTACTATATTATACCACAAATATTACGTATTGCCGTGTCTATTTCTGAAACATTTGTTTAAATATTTTTCTGCGTAGTATTAAAAATTTCAACTGTTTCTGCATTTTAGAAAACTCTTTAGCATATAATTCAGCAGAAATATGCGGAAAGGAACGTTTATAAATGGATAATTACTTGAATTTCAGATCGGATATTGAAAACAACAGCGCGCTAATGCAGATATACGAAGGAGTAAAGCATACCGAAATATCGGAGGAGTTCATTCTTCCCGATTATCTCCCTGACGTAAAAAGAATAATCAAGGTCAGCGCGAAGCCGAGAATAGATACTAAATACGTCACTATGGGCAGAGTTGAATACGAGGGGGACGTCGTTGCGGTCATACTGTTCATCGATGAGGAAAACAAACTCCGCACAGTTACCTTCAAGGCAGCGTTTGCGGATGCAATAGAGGTGTCCGATATAATGAATGAGTGCGTGGCGAATCTTATGCCGTACATAGATAACGCAAATTGCAGACTCCTCAACCCAAGGAGAGTAGCCCTTCGCGTACGCGTTGATACGGAGAGCAGTATCTGGTGTAACAGAAATCTGAAGCCCCTCTACACGGGAGACCTTTCAAACGTCAAAGCAGAAGAGCTGAAAAAAGATATGCAGTCGATCCGTCTCATAACCGCGGGGGAAAACGGACTGAACGTATCAGCCGATATAGAAGTTGACGGCGCTCTTCCGCAGATAGGTGAGGTAATAAGCTGCAAGGTTGATATGAGTTTTTTTGAATGTAAGGCGTCTGAGGGGAAGATCCTTTGCCGCGGAGAGATGCCGATAACGGTGTTCTACAGCTCGCCTTCCGATAACGGTGAAAACTACACGGTGCTCTTCCGAAAGCTTCCCGTAGCTCAGGTGATAGGAGCTGATGGCGCGGACGAAAGCTTTGAGTGCATGGCGAGAGGCGCTGTGGATGACGTCAAGGTCAAGGTGAGCGAAAACGGCTTTTCGGAGAAAAGGATACTCGAGCTGGAGATCACGTATCGCATATATTTAAACTGCGTGAAAAAGGACAATGTAACGGTCACCTGTGACGTCTACGCGCCCAAAAGAAATGCGGACGAGGAGATGGAGACGGTAAAATTCTGCTATCCCGCGAGAAACTATTCTGTAAACTTCAGCGCGAGCAAGTCAGTCAGCAGAAGCGAGATGGAGCTTGAAAACGCAGAGGGCGTATTTGAATTGTCTGCGGAAGCGAAGGTAACGTCCGTTGAAAAGAACAGCGCGGGAAAGCTTTCGGTCAAAGGCGTTGCGGACGTTGACGCGATCTTTAAGGGCAGCGAGGGGCTTTTCAGCGTTAAATACGATATTCCCTTTGAAACCGAGCTTGACAGTACGGGTGTTCCGGATAAATTTGAATATAACGCCGATATAGTCTGTATGTGCGCAAAGGGCAGACTTGACGCGGAAAATTTCTATACGGAGCTTGAAATGCAGCTCGGACTAATGATACTGGGATGCGCGGAGATAGAGATACTGAAGGAAGCTGAGTTCACCGTAGCGGAAGAGGAGAAGACACCGCCGCAGATGCGTTTCTATTACCCCGACGCAAGCGAGACAATGTGGGATATATGTAAACGCTTCGGAGTAAGCTACGCGGATATAGAGAACAATAATACAATAAAGGACGGAAAGATACCGGAGGTTATATTGATACCGCTGATGAAATAGAACAAACAAAGCCTTCTCGATAAGAGAGGGCTTTGTTCTTTGGGAAAATAAAGCTTAATATCGCTTAAATTTCATAAAAATTAACATCAAGCATGTAGAGTTTTGTCTCAAAAGGTGCTATTCTATAAAAAGGTAATTCAGAAAGGACAGCTCTATCAAATGGATTATTTGTTTTTTGATATAGAATGCGCCAATTGCGACGGCGGTAACGGAAAGATATGCAGCTTCGGTTACGTGCTGACGGATGAAAAATTTAATATAAAAGAGTATACAGATCTGCTTATAAATCCAAAGGCGAGATTCAAGCTCAGAGGCTGGGGAAACAAATCCTATATAACCCTTGCGTATCCGGAAAAGGATTTCCATGAGTCTCCGGATTTTACTTATTACTACGAAAAGATCAAAACTCTCCTTACCGCGGAAGATACTCTGATCTTCGGCTACGCTCCGGAAAACGACGCGGGATTTCTCCGCTCGGAATTTGAGAGATACAGCCTTCCGAGAGTTGATTTCACGTTTTACGACGTTCAAAGACTATTTAAAGCGGAGTGCGGAGAGGAAGGCGGAAATCTCTGCTCACTTTCGACAGCCTGCGAGGCGCTCGGCGCGGAAGCGGAGTTCACGTCACACAAGAGCTGTGATGACGCCTTCGCTACGATGAAGGTGCTGGAAGCGATCTGCAAGCTCAAGGCGACCACACCCGCGGAGATCGTCAAAAAGAACGAAAATATCAGAGGCGAGCTTAAAAACGGCGAAGTCACAGCCCTTTATTTCAAGCCCAAGACCGAGCTTAAGCCCGGAGAAGAGAATTACATCAAGGGAATAAACAAGGACGATTTCAGGTATCTGCTCCGCCGTCTCTCAGGCAGACAGAATAAGGGGGAGCTGAGCAGAAAACGTATCTGCGTCTCGTGGCTCTACGAGTATAAGCATTTCAGAGAGATGCTGTGGATAGTTAAAAGCATTTCGGATAATGGCGGCAGATATACGCATAAGGTTGCGGAATGTGAGATCTTCGTCAAGAAGCCCGGTTGCGTCAGAGGGATATGCAAACGCGAGATAGAAGCCATGAAGCTGAAAGAAATGACAAGCGGAAGAAGACCTGTCATTATGGATTTCAGCGAATTTCTTGAGCGTCTCGGAACGGACGAAAAAGCGCTTGCGGAAAACAGCGCGGCTGCGCTGAACATAATCACAGAACTGAAATCGGGGAGCTGACCAATGGCAAGCGTATACAGCGAAGAGGAAAAGCTGCTTATAAAAAAAGCAGAGGACAAGCAGAAGCAGTGCTATCTTAAGGGGATCTCCACTTACACGGGCTTTTTGAACGAGCGTGAGCAGGATATACTGATGCGTGAGATCAAAGAGTGCGAAGGTGTAAGAATGGTATTTTATGGCGGATATTCAGACGCTGAAAGACGTATATTGGTGTTTTTAGCTGAATATGACGAGATAGAATACGATCCGCCACTCAAGGCTATAAGAGCCGCGTACTACAAGGAATACGATCTGTCTCATAGGGATTTCCTCGGCTCGCTCATGGGAAGCGGAATAAAGCGTGAGTCTGTGGGCGATATAATCGTAAACAAGGACGGTCATTACGCCGATATAGTTTTCAAAAAAGAGATCGAGGGATTTATGCTCAGAGAGTTTATAACTGCGGGAAGAGCGACGCTACGCATAGACGAGATACCGCTTTCAACTCTCGATACGGCGGAGAAGAAGACGGAGATCATCACGGATACCGTGGCGAGCGCCAGAATAGACGCGGTGGTGTCGTCGGGCTTTGGAATGTCAAGAGAGAAGGCGTCCGCGCTGATAAAGAGCGGCAAGGTGTTCCTTGACAGACGCCTGGTCACGGACTGCGACAAGCAGGTGGACGACGGTTCGCTTGTGAACGCGCAGGGAATGGGGAAATTCCGCGTTTACATTCCCGGCAATTTAAGTAAAAAAGGCAGAATGTTTCTCAGGATTGAGAAATATGTTTGATCGAAAGGACAGTATAAGATAATGCTGATATGTGAAGGACTGACAAAGACCTACGGTAAGACCGTAGCGAACAATAATTTGAATTTCGCCCTGCCGGACGGAAGTATAACTATCCTCTTAGGACCAAACGGCGCGGGAAAATCAACTGCAATAAAGGCTATAACGGGATTTCTGAAATACGACGGTATTATAACGGTCGATGGATATCTCAATAAAAGTATAGAGGCAAAGCGTCTGCTCGGCTATATACCTGAAATGCCCGCCCTTTATCCGAATCTTACGGTAAACGAGCATCTTGAATTCGTTGCCAGAGCCTATAAGCTGAAGAACTATAAGGAGTGGAAGGATCTGCTGCTTGAAAGATTTCAGCTTGCGGATAAAGCGAAGAAGTTCGGAGACGAGCTTTCAAAGGGTATGCAGCAGAAGCTGAACATCTGCTGCGGACTTTTGCCAAGACCTAAGATCGTGCTCTTTGACGAGCCGATGATCGGACTTGACCCTCACGCTATCAAGGAGCTGAAGAACATTTTTGCGGAGATGCGGGCGGCAGGAGCGACGCTCCTCGTAAGCACGCACATGATCGACAGCGTGGACGCTTTATGGGACAGGACCTTGATAATGAAGGACGGCTGTATAGTCGCGGACGTAACAAAGCCCCAGCTTGATCAGATTGGAAAAACTCTTGAAGAGCTGTTCTTTGAGATGACGGAGCAGGAATCCGTTCGTCTTGCAGACGCGCAGAATGTGTGACGGCTATGGCAAGATTACTTTTATATTACGTCAGTCATACGTTTATAAATTCCATTAAAAAGCTGTTTCGGACCTGGGTGATAGTGTTCATACTAGTCTGCTTCGCTATCGGAATAGTTTTGGGTGTGGGCGGCGGCATCATTGGAGCCATGATCGACGACGAGATATCGGGGGATACGGAGGACTCCGAATATATAGAGGATACGGAGATCCCCGTCGAGGATGGGATGCCCGAGGAATACGTGCTTTCCACGGTCGATATGCTCTGCTCGGCGGTCATACTGATATTTCTTTTCACGTCGCTTTACGGCGCGGATAAGAACGGAACTAGCATCTTCAATATGGCGGACGTCAACATTCTGTTCTGCGCGCCGATGAAGCCACAGACGGTGTTGCTTTTCAAAACGCTACTTCAGATGGGGCTTACTATTGCATCGTCCATATACCTTGCTTTCCAGATACCTAACCTTGTTCTGAATCTCGGTGTGCCTATCGGAACGGTTATACTTGCATTTGCAGTGCTTATAGCTACAATAATAATCTCAAAGCTCGTCACCGTGTGCGCTTATACGGTGGTCGCGACACACCCAAGGCTCAGACCTTGGCTCAAACGATGTGTTTTGGCGGCAGCGGTGCTGATCGCGGGATGCTTTATGCTGTACCAAAGGACGTCGGCGCTTCCTGTATACGAAGCGGGGATGAAGTTCTTTGCTTCCGAAGCGTCAAGATATATCCCGATCTACGGATGGCTCAAGGGAATAATCATGTACGCCCTCGAAGGCAACCTTCTCGGCGCGTTGCTTTGCGGAGCGGCTACCGTAGCGGCAGGCGCGGTGATAGTATTTCTGACATGGCATATAAACGCGGACTTCTACGAGGACGCAATCGCGTCCGCTCAGAAGCTGCAAGATACGCTTCAGGCAGCTCAGGAGAACAGGCGCATAGGCAAGGAACGCCCCGAAAGACTGAAACGCGACGGACTTACGGGCGAGGGAGCAAACGTCTTCCTGCACAAGAGCATTTATAACAGAAGGCGGTTCGCCCATCTCGGTGTGTTTACAAAGACCATGGAGACCTATCTCGCCGTGGGCGTTGGAATGGCGTGTATTCTCAGATTTGCCGTTCAGTCCAACAATCTGATGATAATCACCGTGATATATATGTTCTTTCTGTTTTTCAGAAGCTTTGATAATCCCATATCCTCGGAATTAAGACTGAATCATATCTATCTCGTGCCTGAAAATCCAATGAAGAAGCTGTTCTACTGCCTGATCGCGGGCGAGGTGGATAACATTCTCGATTTTACAGTTCCGTACGTCGTGACCTGCATCGTACTTATGCCCTCATCGATATTTGAAGCGGTGGCGTGGTATCTTATGCTGGTTGCGTTCCAGACCTGCGCGGGATGTATGGGAGCGTTTCTCGAGCTTTCCCTTTCCACGGGACTAAACGAGTACATAATGGCGATGCTCCAGTTTTTCCTTAAAACTCTGATCTGCGTGCCGTATATACTGTTCATCGTGTTCGGCGTGATATTTGAGATCCTGCCGATAATGCTCATAATATGCGCGTGCATAAGCGTTGGAGCAATAGCTGTTATGCTGTATTTTTCAGCGTTGCTTCTGGAAAGAGGAAGAAGATAACGGGCGTCCGACAAAAAACGATAATATAAAATAAAAAAAGCATCCGCTACGGACGGCGCCAAAGCCGAACTGAAGCGGATGCTCTTTGTTTTTTCTTACTTTTTATTGTATCTGTCGATCTGCTCGCAAGCGTACTCAAGTGCCTGATAAAGACCTGTCTTGAACTCGTTTTCTCTGAGAACAGCGTTGCCTGCCTCAGTTGACTTGATGGTGACCATCAGCATACCCTTAACGTCACCCGTGAGGAGAATGATCTCAGCGAAAGCCTTTTCGGAGAGATTACCGTAAACCATAAAATTGTTATTGCAGAGAACCAGAGGACGTTCCTTAAAAACAGCGTAATTCTGTATATTCGAACTCATAATATCTATTTGAACCGTTCCTTTCGAAAGAATTTTGATCATAATTATAATAATTAACTTATATTATATCACAACAAAACGGTAATTTCCATAGTAATTTGTAAATTTTATTAAAAGACGGCAGCGCGGTTCTAAAATCTGCTTTTCAGCATAAAATGAAACAGTCAGACGGAAAAAGATCCCGTTCGTAAAAGCAGAAAGGAACATGATCAAAAATGAACAGATACAGACCCGAAGGAACGTTGATAGCCACCTACGAAAACAGAGAAGCGGTATCGTCCCTCAGCGGACTTGAAAGAGCGATGCAGAGCGGAAGGATACTGGAAGGGCTTGCGGTGATGTGCGACGAAGACTTGAATATCACCGTTGACCTATGCGGTATCAAGGGAATAATACCAAAAAAAGAAGCGCTGTATTCAGACGAAGAGGTGAAGGATATCGCGGTCATAACGAGAGTTGGAAAAGCGGTATGCTTTAAGGTTATGGGAATAGAAACGGACAAAGAGGGAAGAGCAGTCGCTGTGCTTTCACGCAGAGCGGCGCAGATAGAATGTATGCAGAATTACGTGCTGTCTCTGCGAAGCGGCGACATAATCGAAGCGCGCGTCACGCATCTGGAGCAGTTCGGCGCCTTTGTGGATATAGGCTGCGGTATCGTATCGCTTTTATCAATCGACTGTATCTCGGTGTCAAGGATATCCCACCCGCGGGACCGTTTCGCAGTTGGAATGCCGATAAAAACGGTGGTCAAAAGCATAGATTACGACACGGGCAGAGTGTACGTCACACACAAGGAGCTGCTTGGGACATGGGAAGAGAACGCCGCAGATTTTGCGGTAGGGAAGACGGTCGCGGGGATAGTGCGGTCAATAGAGGAGTACGGAGTTTTCATAGAGCTGACACCGAATCTCGCGGGACTTGCAGAGATACGGGACGGAGTTGAGGTCGGTCAGACAGCCGCAGTATACATCAAGAACATAATACCGGAGCGAATGAAGATAAAGCTTGTCATCATAGACAGCGGATTCGCGGAAACAAAAATAAGTGAGCCGTGGTACTTCTGCTCCGATGCCGAACATATCGACAGATGGCAGTATTCCCCAAACGGCTCGCAAAGAAAAATAGTTACGGAGTTCTGATAGACTTAAATTGACTATATTTGTGTAAATATAGAAAATAATAGCGAAAATCCCGCAGAGAATATTTTAAACTCTCTGCGGGATTTGTTTATTAAACTTCCTTTATCGCATCAAGCATCGCCACGATGTTTTCGATAGGCGTGCCTGCCTGAATGTTGTGAATGGAATTAAATACGTAACCGCCGTCTTTTCCGAAGATGTGACAGCGCTCCTTGACCTGCTCGCGAACCTGTTCGGGAGTACCGAAGGGCAGGATATGCTGGGTATCAACTCCGCCGCCCCAGAATACGATGTCTTTACCGTATTTTTCCTTTATGAGCGCGGGATCCATGCCGCGGGCGGAGCACTGAACAGGATTGAGAATGTCAAATCCCGCTTCGATAAACAGCGGTATAAAGGACTCTATCGCGCCGCAACTGTGCTTGAAGGTCTTCCAGTCCGTATTTTCGTGTATCCAGCCGTTTACCTTCTTGTAGTAAGGCATATACAGGTTACGGAAGGTATCGGGAGAGCAGAAGGTGGATATCTGTGTACCGAAATCGGTTCCGCAGATGAAAAGAACGTCTATCTTGTCGCCTGCGCGCTCCTTGAGCTTGGCGAGATTGCAAAGCGCTATATCGGTCTGCTTGTCGAAAACGTATTTAACGTACTCCTGCGCGGTAGCCGTCGCCATATACCATTCGGAAACGTCGCGTATACCCTTGGGATTTTTCAGATTGAGTCCGGGGACCAGAGCGATATCGCCAAGAGCTGTTCCGCCGAAGCTGACCACAACGCCTCTGCCCGTACCGTAAGCCTTGTTTATATCTTCGGTGAACTCGTCAAGAACCTTTTCGGACGTGTAGCCAAACTCTTCCAGATTGTCGCTTGGATCAAGGTCATCGATGTCATCGAAGGGCTCCTGACGGCATACGGCGTCGAAATAAAAGCCGTTTTTTGGCATCTTAGCGCTTGGAGACGCGCTGAGATCTCCGCAAGGATGGATATAGTGGTTTCCGGCGTCGTCGTGGGAAAGATTGAACTTCTCGGGGACAAGCACCACGGCGCCGCTGTCGAGACGCCATTCCTTCCAGTTCTCGTTGGGAATACCGAACATATTTTCCCGTCCGCCTACGCCTTCCGTGTCGATTCCGATCGCCTGACGCAGATCGTCCTCGATAAGACCGAGCATTTGGTACGGCTCGTAAACCTTTATCAGATGCTGCTCCAATCCGTAGTACTTACGGAGAGCCTCAACGCAGGAGAAATGCATACCCGTGACGGTAGTACCGCCGAAGTCAAGAGGCAGTCTGTCGGGCACTTTGTGATTTAAAGAGTCGAGTAAACGTTGTTTGGATGTCATATAATCTCCATTCCGCTGTCCTTTGGACAGCTGCGCAATAGTGGACGAATTTATAAGGTGTCCAGCCTTTTAAGTAAATTCAAGCGTGAAATATTTTTATAACTTTGCATTGTGTTCCGCCAGATCCTGCGCAAGCGGATATACCTGCTGGAATTTTTCGGGGAAATCGATATCCCTGGTAAGGACTAAGGTAAGAGAAGAGTCAAAGGCGACTATCTCTATCTGAGCCAGCGGATGCTGTACGGTGAGCGGAAGCTTCCAGAACCCGGGATACATATCGTTTTTAGGAAGCGGATATTTCAGTATTTCCTCATCAGGGGTGTCGGGAGCAAAAGCGGAAAACGTTCCCCAGATAAACTGATGAGTGTCTTTTGCGATTTCTGTAAGCTCATCTCCGCTTATAATACAGTATTCCTTTTCAAACAGAGCCTGAGTTTCTTTTGTAAACGCAGAGCATTCGGGATAAGAAACCAGCCATTTGTAATTAAGAGGTATGCTGTCAAGAGCGTCGAGCAGCTTGTAAAGATCGGTATAATAGCTCTCTCCCTTTTTGATGATCATTCCGCGGACGGAAGAATTCTGAGGAGTTTTCTGGTTTTTAGATTTCATAATACTAAGCCTCCATATTAACAACTATGCGCTCAGCGCAACGCTCTTTTATCTTCGTTTCAGAAAAATATCTGTTTTCAAGAGGTATCCATTCTTCAAAAAAACGCTTTGCCAGCTGGGGAGAATTGCGTTTTAATATCCTTGTTCTCTGGTATTCGGGCTCGATATCAAGAAATACCGCGAGGTCGTAATACTCTTCAAACGCAGGGTGCATTGAATACGCGCCTTCGATTACCGTGAGCTTTTCGGGAGTGACGATAAGCTCGTCTTTAAGAGACTGAGTAGAGCAGTCGAAGGGACGGTAACGTACCGTCTCGTTATTCTTTAGCGGCTTCAGAACCTCTTCGTAAAAACGCTCTCTGTCAACGTTACCGCCAACCTCGGCAAAACGCTCGGGAGTGCGTTGCTCGGGACGCAGAAAGAAATCGTCCATATGGAATACGGTACAACCGTACACCTCATGCAGTATTCTCGCAAGAGTGGTCTTTCCGCTTGCGCTGCCGCCCTCAAGTGTGACGATAGCGTTACCTTTTTTTATCAGAGCGTCGATTTTAGCAAATAAACTCAGATAGGACGCGTATCTGTTGGCGATAACGCGGTACGCGGGACGGTAGGCAGAACGAAAAGCTTCCGAATGACGTACGGCGGGATAACCGTCGGCGCGCCAAAGCTCCAGCTTTTTTTCAAAATCATCGCTGTCAAGGGGGAAAACGCCCTCGCAGACAAGCTTTTTTGCCACCTGAAGCTTTTGTTCTAATAAGACTTTGCCGTCAGCCTCTTTTTTCGCGGATAGACAGAAGAGTTTGGTAAGAGTTTCGGGAGTCAGTCCGTCGTTTAAATGAGAAAGATGAACGCGGCTGTATTCTCCGTCTAAGGGCTCTGTGAGCGCCGCCGCGGATCTGCAGAGCGAGGCGTATTCGCTTTTTATGTACCTGAGAGCGTCGCCTTCGTTTGATAACAAATGCTCACAGCCAAAGGCGCTTTGGTATAAGTATTTGAATATATCCTCGGCTTGAAGATCAGGATAGGTTTGAAAATGCTTTATCAAAAGCTGTTCTGTGTTTGTCATATCAACTTCTCGTTTTGAAGAATTTTGGATTATCAAGCAGCATAACGATCACGGGAACCAAGACCAGCTGTACGATTATGCCTGGGATCGCGTTCGTGACCGCGCCTGCAAGGAATGCGGCGAAGGTGAAGCTTCCGCCGTTTATACCGACGCAGACGAACATAGCCGCGCCCCATATAAGGCGTCCCGTGACCATGGCGGAGAGCAGAGAACAGTAAATGAACGGCTTTTTGCGGGGCAAGAGACCATGCATGACTCCGGCGATCGCGCCGTAAGAGGCAAGCTCAAACGCCATACAGACTGCGGTAGGGAACATAGGTGGAAATCCGCCCGTCAGCATCGATCGCATCAATGGCGCCACTCCGCCAACGACGGCGCCCCAGATCGGGCCGCATATAAAACCGCAAAGCAGGGCAGGCAGATGCATAGGACAAAGCATCGCTCCGATTTCCGGTATCTGACCCGTCAAAAACGGCATAACGTATGCGAGCGCCAAGAAAAGCGCGGCAAGTATCATTTTTAAAAGTCTGTTGTTTTTCATGTGAAACTCCTTTCGCGGAGTATGAATATTTTTGTTATCCTATTGATGAATACAATAGCGACTATATACTATTTTATAGTATACAGCATAATTGTAAACATTTCAAGTATTTCGAGCCTTTGAAAACGATTACTGCGTATAAGATTATTAAAATTTACCGTTTCCGCATTAGATCAGGAAAAAAACGATCACTAATAGAATTGGCGTGATACCACTGTTAATAGTATCACGCCAAAAGAATCTATGTGTTCTCATCTTGGACTGCATTTGCGATGATTGCCGTAACAACGCCAGAAGCTATAATAACACCAATATCCACCGGTGCAAGTACAATCCCGGGTATTCCCGCGAAAAATATTCCGTTACCAAAGCGATAAAGATGTCCGCTAAGTAAGATCATTTCGCCAACATACATAATCAGTGTAACTGCAGATGCAGATATGCTTGGTAGCCATACGGACAGAATCGGCTTCTTATTCAGCGTAAAGGAAGCAACGTATATGCCAACCGTTACGCCGAACAGAACGAAAAATACACTCATAAGTATCGCAGAAAGCACCGAAACCTTAATGTCGCCGTTTCGATAAAAGGCTGTAAAGCACGCCCAAATGCACATTCCAAGAAAAGCGCCGCTTGCGATCGATTGAATCGTAAGGGACTTGCAGCGGCTCTTATCGCCTGTCTGTATCATCTTTGCAAATCCGTAGAAGCAATTCAAAATTGATATAAT
>SVSQ01000024.1 GCA_015064245.1 Oscillospiraceae bacterium
TGGTATCCTCTCTCGGAGTAGGTCTCGGATTCCTTCTTGCAATGGTGCTCTTTGCGGGCGTACGTTCGAGAATTGAAAACTGCCCTTCTCCCAAGTGCTTCAAGGGCGTACCGATAACGCTCGTTGCGGCTTCCATAGTCGCGCTGGCGTTCTTCGGATTTGAAGGCGTTGTTGAAAATCTGCTTTCTGTATAAGGAGGGTAAAAACATGACAATTCTTATTCCGGTAATCCTTCTTACGGTCATAGCGGTCATCTGCGCGGTGCTTTTAACGATCTCTACTATCTTCTTTGGAGTCAAAGAGGATGAAAAAACAATAGCTATCAGAGAATGTCTGCCCGGCGCAAACTGCGGCGCATGCGGCTACAACGGTTGCGACGGCTACGCAAAGGCGCTCGGCGAAGGCGCTGAAAGCGCGACTAACCTCTGCGTTCCCGGCGGCGACAAGACCGCAAAGAGCATCGCTGATATTCTCGGAGTTGAAGCAGAGGACGTTGTCGAAAAGGTCGCGTACGTTGCCTGCAACGGTACCTGCGACGCGGTCGACAAGAAATTCGACTACAAGGGCGTTAAAAGCTGTGTTATAGCTAATCTTTCCTACGCAGGAGATAAGACGTGCAACTACGCTTGTCTCGGCTACGGAGACTGCGTTAAGGTCTGCCCGCAGGACGCTATCAGTATTGAAAACGGCGTTGCAAAGGTAGATCCTCAAAAGTGTATCGGATGCGGTATGTGCGTCCGCGAATGTCCTAATAACGTTATCAAGCTCGTAAACGATACTGTAAACGTAGTTGTTCAATGCTCAAACCACGATAAGGGCGCTGTCACCCGCAAGGTCTGCTCAAACGGCTGTATCGGCTGTATGAAGTGCCAGAAGACCTGCCCTCACGGAGCGATCAAGGTCGAGAATAATCTTGCCACGATAGATTATTCTCTCTGTACCGGTTGCGCTGAATGCGTAAAGGTATGCCCCGTTCACTGTCTCCACGAGGATAACTTTATCTGCGGAGCGCATTTCTAAAAACTGTAATGGGTGGGATGCCGTTATACGCTTCCCACCCATATGTGTAATATGAAGTAATATACGGTTTAAACCCGATTTTCAAGCCACGGCTTTTACGGTGAAAGAAAATAATGATCATAAAAGTGCGAAATCCTATATTTGCTAAATACCGTTTTGACGTTATAGTTATAGCCTCGATGCTTCTGCTTTCCTCCTTGCTTCTCCTCGCGGCAGGTATTTTCAAAACGGAAGGCTCGGTAGCCGTCGTTGAAATAGACGGTATCACCGTCGCAGAGTATCCCTTAAACAAAAACGGCGAACACTCCCTGAACGGAGGTACGAATAACCTCGTTATAGAAGACGGAGCCGCTTATCTGAACTATTCCGACTGTCCCGATCACACCTGTGAAAGAACGGGCAAGATAAGATACGTCGGACAGACCATCGTTTGTCTTCCCAACAAGGTCAGCATTACCGTAAAAGGTAACGCCGATGACGGTGTCGACTTCGTTTCATAAGGAGGCATCACTTGAAAAATAAGACCTTAAAACTGACCACTCTTGCCCTTACCGTAACCATCGCCATGCTGCTCTCTTATATAGAAAGCCGTGTTCCCGCTTTCGTTTCTATCCCGGGAATAAAGGTAGGTCTTGCGAATATAGCAGTCATATTTGCGCTGTACAAATTCGGAGTCAAGGAAGCTGCCGCAGTTTCGATAATACGCGTTCTGTTGCTCTCCACCTTATTCGGGACTCCCGTAAGCTTTATTTACAGCGTGACCGGAGCGATTTTGAGTCTTACGGTCATGATAGTCTTAAAAAAGCTAACGCCTCTTACTGAGGTAGGAGTAAGCGTCTTTGGCGGAGTAACGCACAATATCGGTCAGATCGGCGCGGCGTGCGTTATGCTCAGCACAAACGTGGTGATATACTATCTCCCCTTCCTTCTCCTCTCGGGAACGGTCGCGGGGATCGCAGTCGGTATAATTTCCGCTCTGCTTGTAAAACGAGTGCGTACGGACAATAAATAAAAACTTCCTTTAGCGGATCAGACGTCCGAAAAGGAAGTTTTTTGCTATATAAATCTCTATTAACAAGCGTCTTCTGCTTGCTTTTGTTCCTTCTTTCTTATCTCTTTCAAAACTCTTACCAGCAGTATCAGAGAAACGAGCGCGGTGAGCATATTTACTCCAACGAAATTAAACCATATTCCGTCAAGTCCGAAGCCCCATAACGCTCCCATAAGCAATACCGGGAATACAAAGGCCGTGCCAACAGAAAGAATCGTAGCCTCGCGGGGTTTGCCTATCGCGCTGAAATAGCTCTGCGTGGTAACTCCGAACCATCTGAAAAGGTACGCAGTACAGAAGAGCCTAATAGCGTGTGTGGATATTTCAAGAAGTCTCGTATCCTCTGCTTTGACGAACCACGAAGCGATCGTGTCGGGAAAGAAAAAGAGTACTGAGGTCGAAACGAGTCCCACCAGACCTGTTCCGATAAAAGCGCACTTAACAATGCTCTTTACTCTTCCGAAATTACTCGCGCCCCAATTGAATCCAAGCGCGGGCGAAAGTGAATCCGCGATTCCGTACAGAAGAGGCCAACAGAGGTCACTGGCGTACATCAGCACCGCGTAAACTGCTACGGCAGTCTGACCGCCGCCCTCTCCCAGCACTTTTGCGCCGAGTGTCATAAGCGATATATTCATAAGGATCGACGTGATACGTCCCGAAACGTTATTGAGGAACACGGGAGAGCCGCAGGCTGCTATCCGTTTTATCATTGACACCGAAAAGTGAGGCTTTGCAAACTTGAGCAGAGCTTTTTTCATTATGAACGGTATCATAGCGACTATCGAGCAGGCGCTCATTGACAGCGACGTAGCAAGCGCAGAACCGACTACGTCCATTTCGCAAACGAGGAGGAAGAACGTCAGCAGCGCTAAAGTAAGGAGATTGCAGCCGATATTGATAAACATACTCGTCTTTACGAATCCGCTGATACGCAAATAGTTATCCATAGCGAAGAATATCGCCGCGAGCGGACTGCAGAGCGCCGCTGTGCGAAGATATCTGACCGACGTATCAAGGAGCATATCGTCCGCGCCCATGAGACGAGCCAGCGGCTCTGCCGCAAAGAACATTATGCTTCCCATAACGACCGACACTGTGAAGATCATTATTACGGAGCAGGAAAAAATGTTGTTTGCCGTCTTATGATCGTTTTTACCCAGCGCGATGGAAATAGGCGCCGACGCTCCGACGCCGATAAGATCGGCAAGGGAGAAGTTGATCATGACCAAGGGCATAGCGATATTGACCGCCGCGAAAGCGCCTTCTCCAAGTATCTGTCCGATAAATATTCCCTCTATTATACTGTATATAGACATAGCGAACATGCTGACCATTCCCGGCATGGCAACTATAAAAAAGAGCCGCCAGGGACGCATGCTCGCGTACATTTCTTCTGCTTTTCTCTTCATATCCGTTATACTTACGACGATTCCTTTCTAAAACTGAGTATTCTTCTGCCTATCCGTTATTTTCCGTCAACGCATACTTAAATAGTATATAATATTTTTATTTTTAAGTCAATACCTTTTGCTTCTTTTACAAATTGTTCAAAGTATTGCTTCAAAAATACTATTTTCACATGATTTAAAGATTCAATTTATAATTTCAAAAACTATCTCTCCAAATCTTGACTTTTTGACAGATATGTGTTATAATAATTTAATAACATTTGGGAAAGGAGATATTTAATAATGCAAAAAAAAGAAGTCGTTCGGCTTTTATCTTACAATCCCGAATGGGCTGAGGTCGGAAAAACGGTAATAAACGAGCTCAGATCTGTTTTCGGCGGCGTCATCGTTGATGCAAGACACATCGGAAGCACCGCTGTAGAAAATCTGAAATCACGTCCGATAATCGATATCGCCGTGGCAGTTCACAGCTTCGACGAGGCTCGCGGTTTTCTTGCTCAGCTCGAGCCCCTCGGATATCTCCACCGCCCCGAGACCGATACCGAAAATCAGATTTTTTTATCAACGATAAAGAACAGATACAACGTATATATCCACATCGTCATCTATATGAAGACACTCTGGAACTCTTACGTCGCTTTTCAGGAATGCCTTAAAAAGGATCCCGAAACACGTCAAAAGTACGAGCAACTCAAAACTATCCTCGCGCAAAGGCACGTTTATGACAGGCGCGCATATACTGCGGGAAAATCCGAGTTCGTTCGGCGCATCCTGCGCGTTAAATGCGACATCAAGGAGCGCTCCTGCGGAGCCGTGGTATGGAGAAAGCGCGGCGGAAGACGGCATTACCTTATCATCCAAAACCGTTCGGGACACAACGGATTTCCAAAAGGTCACATGGAATACGGCGAAACTGAGCTTGAAACGGCTCAGCGCGAGATACTTGAGGAAACCTCTCTCGACGTTATGATCGACACGTCCTTCAAGGCGGAATACCGTTATCTCGTTGACGGTTACATACATAAGACCGCTCTTTATTTCCTTGCAAGCTATACCGAGGGAGATTTCCGTCCGCAAAAGGGCGAGGTCTTCGGCATTTGGCTCCTTCCATACGAGGAAGCCCTTGAAAAGCTTGATTACGAGCAGGACAGACGCGTCCTCCGTCTTGCGGAAAAGCGTCTTGCTCACGACGAAGCGGAAGCCGCTAAAAAGATCAAAAAGACTGTATAACAATTACAAAGGTCAGCCAAAAGCTATCGTAGCTCGGCTGACCTTTGCGTTTTTTATTCTTTTCGCTTAAACTATAAGCATCTCTCCTTTGTTTTTTCATCTATGTAATGCGTTTTCACCTCCGAAAACGCTTATTTAACGTAACGGGGCTGCCACAAGTTAAAATCTCGCTATATCCGTCGGGTTTCCATCAACGGCAGCCCCTTTATGTCAAGGATGACTTTCACATCCCTTTAGGTATTTTTATTATATACGCGTTATGCATCCGCTCCTTTCGTAATTCATTATTTCGAATGTGATACTGTATCTATAAGCATCCCCCTCTTTCTTTTCTGTATTTTTTAGTTTCAGGCCCTTATTCCTTCGGAATTATCAGACCGTATTTTTCATCCTTTCTGAGATAGACGACGTTCATCTTTTCCGTGTCTTCATTTAAGAATACGAAGAACTGGTGTCCCAGCATATTCATCTGAAGTATTGCCTCTTCAGTCGACATTGGTTTGAAAACGAATTCTTTTATTCTCACCGGAGCGTCATGTATCGCTGCGGGGACCACATCTTCAAGCTGCTCGGTTTCTGTAGGTTCTTTCGGGAACACACCCTCGCGTATTCTCTTTCCAAGCCTTGTCTTATTCTTGCGAAGCTGTCTTTCAATGGAATTCATTACTTCGTCGAGGGCGTTCTGGAAGGTCGATGCCTCTTCCTCTCCGCGGAACATCATTCCGGCGCTCGAAATAGTGACTTCAAGGATCTCGAGATTTTTACGTTTACGCATTGTGATATGCGCAGACGCGTCGTCTTTAAAGAACTTATCGTATTTCGATAGCTTCTTTTCAGCCAGCTCGTAAAATCCCTTCGGGACGTCCATCTGTCTTCCTACAATGGTTATTTTCATAAAATCCCACCTTTACTTTTAGGGTATTATCGGGAGGATTTCCTCCTGACATCCACATTATAACACATAGCGTTGATAAAATCAATGTACGATTTGTGAATATTATACAAATTCAAAAGTTACAAATAAATTTATTTATAACTATTGACAAGCCGCGCTTTTTGTGGTATAATATGTTTAACGCGTGCAAGGTAAAATTGCACGCGTTTTTTGTATGATTATAATAATATAGTAGAATAATTAAAACACAAGGGTGGGATTTTTTATCCCACCCTTAGATATTATATAGTCTGTTGATCGCTAATTTGTTTCAAAAATCCTTTGCCGGAATAGATCGTGTATGTATCTGAAACTACTGTACCATCTGAAAGCTCTAAATCTGAATATCCGCTCTGCTGAATCTTGTAGAACCTCGGTAGCGGAAGGATTATCATAATTGGAACTATATTTTTGGTAATAAACTCATTTTTGATCTTGTACTCAAAATTGTATTTTGGTAGCTTGTGTACCTTGGGTTTAAGTGACATCCAACGGTACAGACATACGCACCATCTAAAATTTTCCACGGAATACGTCATTGCATTGATGAACTTTATCTCGGTGTCCTCGATAATAGATTCAAAAAATTTGACGCTGTAAACCACATCGTACATTTCCACATAGAAATCGCAAGTTTGGCTGTGTCGTGTTGAAAACAGCCACATAAATTTTGTTCCGTAACATTTTGCGTCAAGCTTTTTGCAGGCGCGGCTCAGTCTGATGTAAAATGATACGCGTTTTATGAAAAAACGGACAAAGGGGAACACTAGGATCCATGCGATAACGGCAAATAATGTTATTATGACTTCCATTTATATCTCCTATTATTCGACATCGTGAATAACGTCAGCCTTTTTTCCTCTTATAAGGAATTTTCTCGTTGACGGCATTTTCTGCCAGACAGTTCCGTCAGCAATGTGAAATTCATGCTCTATCCTGCCCTCTCTCGTTAGGTAAGCGATCACAAATACCTGACCGAGCTCTATCTTTACGGGCGGATAGTTGTTGTACGGAAGGCCTTTGCTCAGCTTTTCGCAATCATCAAAATCTCCGTTTACATTTTCCAGCCGCCAGAATGCACGCTTTGTGGCATAATCAGACCACTCGGACATATCCTGCTCGCCCAAAAAGCTTGCATCATATTCCTTGCCGCAAATAATTATTTTCTCAACTCTCTCAGGAACTGAAAACTTTGCCGCAAATTCGCTGGTACAGGTCATACCGTTCCATTCCGTTCCATCGGAAGCGTAATATCTCCGCTCAACTTCATTATTTTCCTTGTGATAATCGATCACAAATATCTGACCGATTTCTATATTCACCGGTGGATAATTATTATACGGCACTACATTAGATATTCTTGGGTAATCTTTAAAATCCTCGTAGGCGTTTTCAAGCCGCCAGAATTTTCTTTTTAAATAACCTGGCGCCCAAGATCTCATATCGATCTCGCCAAGATAGCTAGCTTCATATTCTTTTCCATTAACTGCTATAGTCTCTTTTTTAATCACGTCCACCACTCCTTTGACGCGTAACTGATATATAAGGCGCGGAAACATCACGAGCACGTTCTCGCTTTTATCCGCAAGGCTTGGATTAAAGCCGTGGAAGGCTTGAAATGCTCTTGCAAAGGATACGGGTGAATCATATCCGTATTTCAGCGCAACTTCGATAACCTTTGCGCCGTTATATTTCAGTTCCGTGCCAGCCAAAGTCAATCTGCGCTTGCGAATATAGTCAGAAATGTTGATATTGGCTATAAGCGAAAACATTCTGCCTACATCATAATACGAGCAACAGGCTATCCTTGCGATCTCATCTTGATCGATCTCCTCAGTCAGATGACTTTCTATATATTCGATCACCAAATTCAGCTTTTCAGCAATATTTTCCATGACCACTTCTCCTTTCAATATTATTATAACATATAAAAAACACAAAATCTCAACTTTTTTTGCAAAAATATGTTTACTCTTATTTGCTGATTTCTAAAAAAACTTCCCGCTCACACGGGAAGTTTTAATTATACCTATAAAAATTACAGCACTACGTATCGCATCACGATCTCAGTCACCAGCACCGCCGCGCAGGCGCTTGACGCGACTACTATCAAGCTCTTTTCCATATAGGAAAGTATCAGCGCCACCGCAAATCCGATCACCGCCGAAATGAGATAGGAAGTCGCCGAAAAGATCGCGGGGACGGTCATTACCGCCAAGACCGAATAAGGAACGTAATAAAGAAATGACTTTATAAAACGGTTGGTAACCTTTTTCTTTATAAGCACCAGAGGTATCATTCGCACAAGGTAGGTTACTCCCGCCATAACTAAAAGGTAGATAAAGAATTTCATAATATCAGGCATTTTCCTTTACCTCCTCATTTTCGTCCTTTACGGGCGCGATGATCGCAAAGATAAGGCTTGCAAGCGCCGCGCAGATTATGATGACAAAGCCGCCGGGGATCTTTTCAAACAACGGTACGAAGTTCATTATACAGCTCATAGCTATGGCTGTGAAAACGCACAGAGCCGTCGGTCTGCTCTTTTTTGAAGGGGGAACGACGATAGCGATGAACATTCCGTACATAGCCACTCCCAGCGCTGAAACCAGCACGTCCGGGAGAATATTACCCGCAACTGCGCCAAGGAGCGTTCCAAGGCTCCAGCCGATATATGGCGTGAGTGCAAGCCCCAGCATATAGTGTCTGCCTACGCTTCCCTCTTTACCCGAAGCTACCGCGAATATCTCATCCGTATTACAGAACGCTATCAAAAATCTATCCCTCAGTCTTACGTTTTCGCCCAGCTTCTGAGAAAGCGAAACGGACATAAGAGCATAACGCATATTTATAACAAGCTGAGTTGACGCAAGCTCTGCAAGTGAGCCAAATCCCGCGATTATCGGTACAGCCGCAAGCTGTCCCGCGGACGTAAGGTTGGTCATTGAGATGATGACTGCCTGCCATATATCAAGTCCTGCGCCTACTGCCAGTATTCCGAAAGCAAACGATACGGAAAGGTAACCGAGCCCTATCGGGATACCGTCCTTTACGCCTTCGGGAAAACTGTCGTTCATTTTTTTCATTATGTAAGTACCTTCTTCCGTGAATAAACAACAAAGTTTATTATAGCATAATTAAAGGGTAATGTCAAGATTTTTGAATACAGATATTGATTTTTATAGATGAAAATGATATAATAAATATGCTTTTTCAGGTGCGCTGCGAGTTTAGTGCGAACATCTACAGGCGCCTCCACTCGAAGCTTTCTCGCTGACACAGTCAGCGCTTTTTCCTCTGACTTGCTGCGAAAAAAGACCGAAATCTTCGCAGAGATTTGGTGGAAGATTATGTTCCAAACACGCACAAATAAAAGGCTCTCACTCTGTGGAGACTTAGATAACTTCGTTATCAAGGTCGAGCAACGCGAGACTGAGAGGGTAAAAAAGTACATTTTCTATGAAACGCCCTCTCCGTCACCTACGGTGACACCTCTCCCAGAGTGAGAGGCTCGATTCGTGCGAACATACCGATAAACTCAAATTTATCCAAAAATGAAAGGCATACATATGAAGCTTATCCCATTTACAAAAGAAGATTTTTCTATGATACACGGTTTTATGTACCCCATCTGGCACGAGACCTACGACGGTGTCATCGGCGCTGAGCAGACGGATTTTCTTATCGAACGTTATTTTTCCGATAACGGACTTAAAGAGTTTCAGAGCAAGGGTTACAAATATTTTAAAGTAGTTGATGAAACGACCGTGGGCATAACGGTCATCGCCGAAAAGGACGGCGATACCTATCTTGACAAGCTGTATCTTCTTCCGGGCAGCCGCGGAAAAGGATACGCCTCTTTCGTTTTCTCCGAGCTTTTGAAGCTGGGCAGAGACGTTACTCTGAACGTAAACCAAGGCAACGCCCGCGCTGTCGCTTGCTACCGCAAGAACGGCTTTATTATCGACGAGGAAGAGATAATCGACCTTGGAGACGGAATGATAAACAGAGACTACAAAATGCGGCTCAAAGCCGAAAATTTCAAGCTCTGAGCCGCATTTATTTGGTTATTAACTAAGTCCTATTATTTATATTTTGTATACGGCAACCGCGCCATCTCCATATCCCACAATTCATCGTAATCTGCAGAATTATTTGGAAACCAAAATACAGAGGTATTTTCATAAAAGCCGTTATCCACCATCCGACACCACTCCACCTTTGTATACAGCGCCGACTTATATATAACAGTTCCGCCATCTCTAAAGTAGTCTCTGCTGTGGGGAATTAGCAATACCGCAAGTATCAAAACAAGCAAAAATAATATTGCTGATGCAAGAACTAATTTTTGTTTCAGAGTTTTTTTCATACGAGTGTACCTCCTTTAAATTTTTTATGGTTTATTTTCCCTATGAATATTATATCATGTTTCTACCATATTGTCAATACTATTATTTTGCAACGCATTATTTTTGCACAATTTGAACAAAAACGGCTCAAAGCCGAAAATTTCAAGCTCTGAGCCGATTTTTTTTGTATTCGTATGTTAGGATACTCCATCTAACAAAATTGCATTTAGAAATTCTCGTTCGTCATCACTCAAGCTCTTATGCTGAAAATCTTTGCCGTCATTTAAATTACCAAGCTCCGATTGATAAAATATCTTCTTATTCTCAACGGTGAATATATAATCGTAACCGCAATTAACTACGTCGTACTCCCATTCGCCGTTATTCATCAATTTCAATATATTGGCTTGGTCCGTTTCGCTTAACTCCACGGGGTTGCCTGTAACACACACAATGCAACTTACTTTTCCTTTGTAGTTATGCGTATAATCCGGTCCTTTGAGAACAATGCTCAAAACAACAATTAACGCAATTGAGAGAGCTATAAATAATACTAAAAGCAACTTTTGTATTAAGTTCTTTTTCATGTTATCCCTCTTATTTAAAGATTACTTTTTCTCCTCCTCGTCCTTATCCTTTGGCATAGATCCGCCGTTTTCCTCGCGGCGGGCAAGATGCTTTCTCACCTTCACCAAAACGAAGAACGATGCGACACAGAAAGCCGCGAACATCAGCAGATACAAGATGTTTCCGAGGAACCATACTCCGAAATCTCTGAAACCCTGTCCGATGTCATAAAGGTTTTCGGTAAATTCAGCTTTTACCTCTTCAAAGAAGGTAGGATTATCTGTAACGGTCACAACTCTGACCTCGTTCACTCTTAAATTAACGGTGCTGTACGATATTTTATCGTCCAGCGCCTTTTTTTGCGCTCTGAGTGATGCCAGATCGCTCTGGACGCTATTGAGCTGAGAACGTACGGAGAGCATTGAATTTACCGTATCGGCTTTTGAAAGTATGTCAAGAAGCGCCTTTTCCTCGGCTTCGAGGACGGTTATTCTGCTGTCGATATCGATATAGGTCATGGTGACGTCACGGATGCCCTCGTTATACGAGGTGACCACCGCCATAGAGTCAACGCCGGCTGTGAAGGTATCCAGCTTATCGGCGGGGATCCTTATTACGAAATAGGCGTGTCTGGAGCTGTACTTATCGTAATAGCTGTTTCCAGAATAGCTTGCGTTTTCGATATAGCCGGAGCATTGGTTTACAGTTTCCTTCAAAGAGACTATAAAATCGTCATAGGCGTCCGTCTGGACTGTCTCGTCAACGGTTTTGATGATTTTTCGGTTTTCTTCCACCTTTTCCGTAGCAGTATCTTCCACTTTATTATCCGAATCGTAGGCTCCACCCGGATATTTTTCGGACTCCATACCTCCGTCGAAGGAATTCATACTGTCTTCGGCTGAATAGCCCTTTCCGCAGGATGCAAAGGTAAGGACTATAAGAATTGTGACTATTAAGCAAAGTATTCTTTTCATATCGCATTTTCTCCTTTATTAAAATTAAGGTTTGCTTACTTGGCTTCCGCCCCATTCGACCACGGTAAATCCGTTTCTGACAAATTTATCGAAGGTCTGAGGCGTTATGTCGATCTCTTTTTCCGTCGGATAATACGCCATAAAGACGCGGAGCAGGCTGTCGGGAGCAGGCGAGATCTCCAAGACCGCGCTCTCGGTATAGGCGTCAGTCTGGAAGGAGATAACGTTATAGGGGTTATCCTGCATAAGCGGCAGCCAGTAGATTATAAACTCATTGGCTTCACGCTCAGTTAGTCCCTGCTCGGCGAGCGCCCATTCGAGAAATGATGCCGTATCCTCGCCTTTCACACAAAAACCTTTGGAAAAATCCCATTCGGTATGATGTATTCCTTCCCAGTACAAAGCGTAATACTCTTTTCCGTCGGGAAAAATAAGCGTTCCGTCGGGATATGCGGTGAAGTTTTCCCAGCCGTCAGCGTTGTGGGCGGGATAGGTGCAGGTCAGCGCGCCGTTCAATATTATCTTCGCGGAACAGACCGTGGGAGCTTCGGGGTAAAAATATATTATGGGTTTAGCATCCAAATACAGCGGATAGATGTTATTCGGTATTATTCTGACGTACTGCGTTGTATCAAGAGGCTTTTCCATTACGGAAAACTTAACCTCGATCTTGTCGCCGACGCACCATTTATCATATTCATCCGTAATAATATACACCGTTTCACCAAAGGATTCGATCATTTTCGGAGTATCGAGCTTCAGCACCAAAGCGTTTGGAGAGAGTTTTTCGATGATCTTGCCGTAAATATAATTTTCTTCATTGGATTCGATCTTTTCGATCTCATTTTCGGAAAGCTTTGGAAGCTCTCCGGAAAACTCCTTGCCGCATCCCAAAAGGGTTACGCAAAGCAATACGGTCAATAATAAACAAATAATTCTTTTCATTTGTAAACGCTCCTTTTATTGGATTTTACGCTTAAAACTGTATTCCGAATCTATTCGAAACGTCTGCGTGGATATAGATGGAATCTGCCGAAAAGCTTACGGAAAATCTGCCTTTTTCGCCTCGGATACTGCCGTTCTTTTCGGTGACCGAAAAGCCTGCTTCCGTTAGCGCGGTCTTTATATCCTCGGCAGATGACGTAATCGTAACACCGTACACGGATACCTCGGGATCGGTTATGGATATCCGCGTTATATGGGATTTCCCGCTTGAATAGTCGGGATAGGACGTCACCGTGTATATGACACAGCGCTCGGGATCCCTTTGCTCGCCGTTTTCGTCCATGGTCGGGACGTAGCCGCTGCCGTAATACTCTCTTCCGCCCATCAGTCCGTATTTTTCTTGGTATTTTGAAAAATCTACGTCTTCAACGCTTTCCGTTATCCAGAATTCAAGGTCGGTTTCGGGCTTTTCAAGATATTTGCCGCTGCAGCTTGTTAAAAAGAGTAGAACAGCCGCAAATAACACAAGTATTCTTTTCATTGTGCTATCGCCTCCTCCTACCCTAAATAACGGATTTTATTTCCAAAGGTTACAAAAATTCTTAAACGTTTACAAAAACTTCATTTTTACCCGATGTGGAATTTATCGCTCTCCTGCAGATCAAGGGCGTCGACAAACTCCGTAAATCTGCTTACCGCTCCGTCAAGCCCGCTTGGATGATGAGCGTCCGAGCCGAGATAGAATTTGCATCCCTGCGCTTTTGCTATACGGTACGGGCGGAGCATAGTCTCCTTATATTCCGTTTTGCTTACGCCGAGGGGCATATTGAGTTCGATTCCGCATCCCTTTTCCGCGCATTCCTTGAAAAGACGTTCAAAAGTGCCGTCTGAGATCCCGTCCAGAACCTTCAGATAGTTTCCGTCTTCCTTCATGATAAGGCTGCAGGTAAGGTGGGCGATACCGACTTTTCTGAAGGGCAGATCCGCTTTTAGGAAGGCTTCAAATCTTTCAACGTACAGCCTTATCTTTTCTTCTACCGTATTCTGCTCCTCAAGATATGTAAAGCCCTTCATGTGCAGGTGAGTCGTCGGAACGATTATGAAATCGAAATCGTCGTATCTTTCCTTTGGAATACCTATTTTATAGAATCTGTCCATATCCGTTTCGCATCCGAAAAGGAAACGGCAGTTTTCGTCCTGGGGAAGCGGGCAGGCTTCCTTTATGTGGGCATAATTCTGGGGCTTATACCAGTTTGAAGCGCCCTCGACGTTTTCGTCCCAATAGTGGTCTGTAAGACATATCTGCTTGAGCCCTGCATTTTTTGCATATTCCAGAATTCTTTCGGTAGTCTGCTCGGGATCTGAGGAACAACTGGAAAGCTGTGAATGTATGTGAAGATCGTGATCGATAATAAATTTCATAACTATGTCTCCTTATAATAATTCAGCGTTTTCAAAGGCTTCGATAAGCTCAGCCCTTGAAAGCTCGGTTATCAGATATCTTTTTCTGTCTGTTTCGATTATAATAGCGCCGCCCTCTCGCTTGATCGGCAGCTCATCGCCGCCGAGGCTTTCAACGTAGCTTACGTTTTGAGCGTTTATCGGTACGCAAATATCTCCCCGTCCCGTATTGTTCCAACAGAGAGCGCAGGTCTTGCCATTTCTTTCAAATACGAACACTGTGACTCTTCCGTCTCCCCGAAGGGCGTTCTTTATATGCTCGTACGCGACCAGCTCGTAATCCCCCTTCTCGTCTATGAGGAGCGTATGCTCTACCTCCGTCTTTTTCAGCTCTGCTTTGATCTCCGGTGTGACGAATCCGCTAACGCGGGCGTCTTCCCAACGTCGGAAGGTCTCAAGAATATCGTCGGTTCTGGGGTGACTTGCAAGCATATTAAGGTTTGCTTGGAACGCACCCGGACACTCCCACGCCGCGGCAAGCGCCGTTCCGTATTCCACTATGTCTGCACGCTGACCGTCTCTGATACCCCACCAGCCGAAATTCAGACGGGTAAAGTCGTTTGCCATTCTCGGCGCTTCCGCAAAGGGATGCTTGGCTATCATCTCCTTGAAGCATTCGGGAGACCAGACGTCAAAAGCGTTTCCGCCGCTCAGCATATGCCATGAGAAGTGGGACTTTGCCGCCCCCTCGCAGAAGATCGGCTTTCTTCCTAGCTTTCGGTAGACTCGCCACTGCGCAAGCCCGACATTGATGTCAAAGGGCGGATTGGTTCCCTCTGAGCCGTCGAAATACATAAATTCAAAGCCTGCATCGTATATCTTCGCAATACCCTCCGCGATTTCGTCCTGCAGACTTGTTCGCTGATCGATGTACGCGCTGTTGCCTACGAATTCGCTTACGTCAAGTATTCCGCCTATAGTTCCGATATCGTGAGCTTTTGCCACGGTATCGTTGAATCCTCTCTTACAGCCATTGAAGCAATACGGACGCTCCGTTGAAAAGGACTCGTAACTGATCAGCTCACCCATAAATCTTAGCACGCGAAGCTTTTCGTACTCGGGACAGCCCTCAGTATCCTCTTCAACGTATATAGTCGTATCGTTTGCAGATATAGGCTTTGAAAGCGTGAAGCGCTTAACTAAATTCAATCTATGATCCGCCGAAGGAGTAAGGTAATGTGTCCGCAGACCTATATGGGTGTGGAGCACGTGAAGTCCCGGAGTGATGCCCGCCGCCTTGATCTTTTTAAGCATTTTGACAAGGTCTTCCCTGCCGTTACGGTATTCGTCGCGGTATACGCCGTATTCTCCGTTGTTCAGATATCCGCCGATATCCTTCACCACCGAGCAGTAATAGATCGACATGAACCTGAAGCCGCCCTTGAGAGCGTATTCGATATGAGTATCAACGGTTTCGGGGGTAACGTTACTCGCCCAATAATAGGAGCGGTTGAGAAGCGGTGAGCGTCTGCTCTCCGCGCCGCGGGGAAGATCGAGATCCTTTTCAAATACGTCTATGGCGTCAAGAAGCTCGCCCGGCTCGGACACTATCAGAGCAACTCCCGTATTTTTGAGCTTAACGTCCCTAAGGGTATCGCCGAACAGAATACGGTAGCCGCGGCGTTTTTCCGAGGATATGAGCGAATACGGCGACGCACCGAGGACGTTCACCGCCGCCTCGCCGTCCCACACAACGTTAAGCCATTCGCCAAAGCGCTCGCGCGGCGCTACAGGAAGCTGAACCAGTCTGAATTCATATACGGGAGGGAGCATCGGTAAAACTCCCAGTCCGAAGGAATCCGGCTTGACTATGAACTCCTTTAGGATAAAGACCATATAACGGGGAGTTATATTTACGTCTACTACCGCTTCAAAGTCTATCAGCTCAAATCCGACGATAAGTCTGCCATACTCCATTCTGACTCTGTTTGCACCAAAGGTTGTGCGTTTATTTGGGTGCGCCAGCTTGATCTCGTTATTAAAGGGACGCTCTTCGGTGAGCGAAAAGAAGGGCATTGGAGCGTCCTTATACAGGCACTCTGCTCCGTTCGACTTCAGAACAAGGCTTTTCGCCACGCAATCCTGCGAGAGCTCAAGTCTGAATTTTTCGTTTTCAAGTATTATAGAATTTCTCGGCATTTTCTTTCCTCCTTCCGTTCTGCGGATATACACCGAGCTATGCTTTTGATCGTTTACATCCTTTTACATTAAAAATTTCACGAGAAGTCCGCTCGCCATGAGAATCCCCACTATAACGAGGAGACATCCCGAAACTATATTTATGATATTATAATGCTTCTTGATAAAGGTGAAGGCAGTCTTCAGATTATCGATGAGGACTGCGCTTATCATAAACGGAATACCAAGTCCGAGAGAGTAGCACAGAAGCATCGCGACGCCCTTGAGAACCGTTCCGCTTGTAGAAGCCATCATGAGCGCTGAACCCAGAAACGCTCCAACGCAAGGCGTCCAGCCGACGGAGAATATTATTCCGAAAAGGAAGGCGGAAAAGAAGCTCATATTCTCGGTATCGAGAGACTTCACCTGCCCTTTGAAGATATTCAGCTTGAACACTCCCATAAAGTTCAGTCCGAAGATTATGACTACGATACCCGAAACGATATTTACCGCGGTCTGGTATTTAGTGAGAAATGAGCCGATAGTGCTCGCCAGCGCTCCCATACAAACGAATACCGTAGTAAACCCGAGAATGAAGCCCAAGGCTCTGACAGCGGTTTTCGCGGAGCCTCTTTCTCCTCCGCCTGCGAAATACGTGACGTATATCGGAAGCATCGGAAGAAGGCATGGAGATATAAATGTGATAAGTCCTTCAATAAAAGCCAAAACGTATGTCATTTATTTGCTTTTCCTTTCGTTTCTATCTAAAAAAAATTATGCTGTTTTGTCAAAATAATTATACCACAGCTTTGCTATGGTGTCAAGATTTTTCTCTGAACGGAAGATAAAGCGATGCCCCGAATCGCGCTTACAGTACAATTCGGGGCATTTATTGTTTCAATACATTTGATCACTTTTTTCCCTGCAGCTGCTCTTTTTTATATTGGAGCGTATACAGGTGGTGGTATCTTCCGCCAAGCTCAAGAAGCTCCGCGTGTGTACCTCGCTCGATTATCTCGCCGTGGGAGAGGACGATGATCTGATCGGCGCTCTTGATAGTGGAAAGACGGTGAGCGACCATCAGCATCGTACCGATGTTCATCATCTTTTCAAGTGAATCCTGAATGAGCAGCTCGGTCTCAGTGTCGATGTTTGCAGTCGCCTCGTCAAGGATCATGACCGAGGGCTTATGCGCCATGGTACGGGCAAATGACAGGAGCTGACGCTGACCTGCCGAGAAGTTGTTACCTCTCTCGCGCACCTCTTCGTCCAGACCGTTTGCCAGCTTCTCAATAAAGTGATCCGCATTGACGTATCGGCAGACTCGCATGACCTCCTCATCGGTGATGCTCTCGTCACGAAGCACTATATTCGAACGTATGGTTCCCGAGAAGAGGAACACGTCCTGAAGCATCTGTCCGAAGTGACGGCGCAAGGATGAGATCTTGATGTCACGGATATCGATACCGTCGATCAGGATCTGTCCCTTCTGAATGTCGTAGTTTCTGCAGATCAAAGACAGAATGGTGGTCTTACCCGAGCCCGTCGAGCCAACGAAGGCTACCGTCTGTCCCGCGTCGATCTTGAAGGAGACGCCCTTGAGCACCCACTCGTCGGGAACGTACGAGAACCAAACGTCGCGGAACTCGATCTCGCCGCGAACGCTCTCCAGCTCAATGGCGTTCGGACTGTCGACCACCTCGGGCTCGATGTCCATGATAGTAAACACCTTCTCGCCCGATGCAAACGCAGACTGCAGACGGTTGAACTGCTCCGCTAAGTTCTGGATCGGATTGAAGAACTTATTGATATACATATAGAACGCGACGATTATGGACGCGTCGATCGCCTGACCTGCAAAGGTCACGCCGTCAAGATAGCCCTTACCGCCGACGTAGAACAGACAAAGGACCGTTGAGATATACAGCATATACACCATCGGACGGAATACGCCGAATACGAACGTCTCCTGAACCTTTGCCTTCTCCAGCTTACGGTTCTTTCCTTCAAAGTCGCTTCTCTTTTTGTACTCGCGGTTAAATATCTGAATGATCTTCATTCCCGACAGATTCTCCGAAAGAAAGGTATTGATATCCGTCGTTCCGTCCTTGACCTTACGGTAGGACGCGCGGGAGAATTTACGGAAAATGACGGTAAACAGTACGATAAAGGGCACAAAGCACAGTACCATAAGCGTCAGCTGAAGATTAAGCGCCAGCATCGCAAAGAATACGCCGATGATAACAAATATATTCTTGAGCAGATTGACCAGCAGATGCGTGAACATCATGGAGATCGAGCCCGTATCGTTCGTAACTCTTGTGACCAGCTTACCTACGGGCGTTGCGTGCAGTTGGTTATGGGAAAGGCTTTCGATATGTACGAACAGATCCTCGCGTATCTTGGAAATGATCTTCTGTCCCGTTTTCTGCAGTACTATTGCCTGCACGTAAGCGCTGACAAGCGAGATGATCAGAATGGACGCGTACACGATAACTCTTGCGATGACGTCACGCATCTCAAACTCCGATGTGATCAGCTTTTCGATGTCCGCGATCAGTAAGGGGGAAACGATATCGTACGAAATAGACAGCAGCATGACCAAGCCGACCAGCGCAAAAGCGCCGATGTGTGGACGGGCATACCTGAGAAGCCGGCGAATGATCTCGGAGTCCTTCATATTTCGGTCAAATCCGATCGCCGCTTTTTTATCCTTTATCAGCGCGTAAGCGACGATAAACGCGACGGAAAAGATTCCGATCGCCGCGCCGATATACAACAGAGGGGCATACTCACGCATTGGAATTGCCTCCTTCCTCGTCCAGCTTTTGCAGATGTACCAGATTGCGGTAGCCCTCACAACGCTCGCAAAGCTCGGCGTGAGTACCGAAATCCATCAATTTTCCGTCCTCAAGGAACAGAATCCTATCCATATCCTCAACGGTTGAGATACGGTGCTCGATGAGCAGAGTGGTCATACCCGCGCGGTTCTCCTTGAGACGCGCAAGTATCCTCTTCTCTGTCTTGGTATCCACCGCGCTGACCGAGTCGTCAAGGATCAGTATCGGAGCGTTTTTCATCAGCGCGCGGGCGATGGAGATACGCTGCTTCTGACCGCCTGAAACGGTCACACCGCGCTCACCCAGCACCGTTTCGTACTGCTCGTGAAATTCCATAATGTTTTCGTGGACGTCTGCCAGCTCTGCCGCCTCGCGGACTGCCTTGAGCGTTTCCTCATCTGTGTCCGCTCCGTGCTCGACTGTTGCAAATGAAATATTATTCTGAACGGTATCGCTGAAAAGAAAATTGTCCTGCGGGACGTAAGCGGCGCTATCCCGCACCTCGCGGATCGGAATGGCGTTTACGTCATGTCCGTCGTAAAACAGTACGCCGTCCGGCACGTTGTAGGTTCGCAGTAAAAGATCCACGAGCGTGGTCTTGCCGCATCCCGTCTTACCCACGATACCGACACTCTCCCCTGCTTTGATGGTAAAGGAGATATCGGACAGCGCGTCGTAATCCGCGCCCGGATAACGGAAGGTCAGGTTTTTAGCGGTGATCTCACCCTTCAGCTTACCGATAGACTTAACGTCTTCACGGTCGCGAACGGTCACGGGCGCGTCCAGCAGCTCGCTGACTCGGTTGACAGAGGCGCGTCCGCGAGAGGTCATGTCGATCAGCTCGCTTACCGCCATTATCGGCCAGACTATCGCCGTAAAATATCCGATAAACTCGACCAGCTGTCCCGCATTGAAAATATCCTGCTTGACAAGGTACGAGCCGTATCCGAGAATGATACAGATGACCGACTCCACCAACAGGGTGACTGAGATATGTAAAAGAGTTGATATCTTGGTATATTCCACGTTGGCGTCTTCATTCTTTTTGTTGAGACGGCGGAAAGCCATAAGCTCCAGAAACTCTTTAACGAACGCCTTGACCACCGAAATACCCGAGAAATTCTCCTGCGCGAAGTCTGAAAGCTCGGAAAAGGCTTCCTGGCGCGCATCCCACTTCATCGTCATGTATTTGCCCACCAGCAGTCCCACCGAAAGCAGCAGCGCCATGGGAATGAGTGAAAGCAGGGTCAGCAGCGGATTCATGCGCCACATTTTGAAAATAGCAAGTCCGCCCAAGAGGACTGCGTCTGTCAGCTCAAGCACGCCAAAGGCGATGCATTCCTGAATAGTTTCCAGGTCGTTTGTGAAAAGGGACATAAGGTTACCGACCTTGTTGGTCTGGTAATATTCCTGCGGCAGATCCTTGCAGTGATCAAACATACGGCGTCGCAGGTCGGTCTCGACCTTGATGCCTGCATTGAAAAAGCAGATACGCCAAAGGAAACGTCCGAACACCATCAAAATGATTATTACCATCAATGGCAGACAGATGTGATCCAGCAAAAAGTTCAGATCAAAGGGCACGAGCTCACCGTCCATCATAACGGCGCCGTCATTTATGCCGTTTACGATCAGGTTATAAAGCTCCGGAACCTTGAGCTGAAAAATATCAACCAGCAAAAGCGCCGCTATTCCACCCAGAAACAGGTGTAAGTAGCGCAGATAATATCGGTTGATGTGACGTCCGAATATCATACAGTATCATCTCCTTTGCCGTCCGCATCGCGCGGACAATAAAAATACGTCCTCTGTCGGACGTATGTCGCAGTTAAATCATCATAATTTTTATTATTATACCACAATTATCGGCGTCTGTCAAGCATAAGTGGGATTGAATTTATATTATATCCGCAATTATGCTTACTGCAATATATTGAATATTTTCTTACATAAGTTAATAACTAAAACAGGGCTGCGCCAATCGCTTTCAAAAAGCTTTTGGCTCAGCCCTTTATTATTGTTTTTGTGCGCGTCCTCGCTGTTTCAGCTTGTTCGGCGGGTGTCCCCCGCCCACAAGGGCGGGGGGATTAATAAAGTTAATCGCTGATTTTGGTGTAGAACGACACTTCTTGAACACTGCCGTCAACATTCCATTTCAGAGTGACAGTGGAACATACTACGGGTACACCGAATTTAGCAACTCCAATATTCTCCAAGGTTATATCCGTTATTATTGCGGCATCGGTTACAGCTGCTTCGGCTTTAACTTTTACAGCGGTCTTTACCGTTTCAGGATCATAATCAAGTTTTTCAAACATTCCCGTCCTGCCGAAATTTATTACATTTACCAGCGGTTCACCGTTTCCGCCTGCTCCGAATTGAATATAGAACGGATCTTCTAAATAGAGCCCACCGAATTTTTGCTGATACGTGACTCGCCAATCTTCTACTATTATTTCATATTTGTTTACATCAATATAATTTGAGGCAATTTTGCCGGCTTCTTCTTTCAATATATTTTCAGATATTTCACCACCTATTTGACGTCCCTCATCATAGATTATTTTTCTGACTTCCCCTGTATCCAACCATATTTCAGCCGCCAGCCAATCAGGTGTTATCGGATTTACGTGATCATAAGGAAGCGTAAAAACTTTATGAAGCCTGATATATGGGTTCAGCATATTGATATTGAATTCCAAATCAGAACCATACCCGGATACGTCACCCGCATAGTCAGTTCCATCAAATTTGAATGCGTAATCTCCGCCCAAATTATCCACAGGATAGATATTAGGTGTTGTTTGGAAATAAGGCTGCTCTGATACAATGTTATATCGTGGATCGTATTCATCCGGTTCTAAATGACTGTTGTTATACTCCAAAGAATAATACGTTGCGTACTTTTCACCCGGAAAATCCGATTTTGTTCCTTCTGAGCTTTCGCAGCCACTAAAAATAAATAAGATAGAAATTAAAATTATAATTATTTTTTTCATAAGAATCTCCTTTCAGTTCGTTTTTAGCGAGTACTCGCCGGTGTCAGCTTATCCGCCGGGTGTCCCCCGCCCACGGCGTGGGGAGTTGTGAAACCAGTGCCTATTTTAGTATATCGTTACGCTGCCATCTTCTTTATTATATTTTGCATAGATGCCTCCGCATTCACTTAGATAGTATATTTCTCCTTCACATTCCAGTATGGCGTTTTTAAAAATGCCTACACTACTAAAATCAATACTTTTCCATTGTTTTAACGTACCTTCATAAACAATAGTTTTAGAAGTTTCACTATAGAATGCTCGCATTCCTATAACGCTGATAGAGTCCGGAATAACAAAACGCGTTGCTCGGGATTTTTCAAATGCATGTGGTTCTATAATTTTCACGATTTTATAAATCGGTCGCTCCCCACTCTTTTGGGTGCTTTCAGGAATCACTATTTCTTTTCGAAAATTCAATGAAGTTGCTTTCACTGAATAACTATGGTAAGTTGGAGTATAATCTTCATAGTAAGTATATACTAAATTTTGATTGATCAATACTGTTAAAGAGATAGCGAGTAGTAATACTAAACTGATGCATACTGATGTTATAACATTCTTTTTTGTTTTCATTTTATCCCTCCTTTTTCTCTATTTGAACCAATATCAACAGCAGTACTATAATTTGCACAATCGGCATTTCCCGTAGCGCATTGTTTTCGATTTTTTCTTCAAAACTACCGTAGTTCATTCGAGCCTAATAGTTTTTTGTATGAATAAACAAAAAGTATATTTTGCTTTTGGTTATCTTAAACAAGCTTTTTGCGTCAAGATATCCTTGTATATACATTATATCATACATAGGCGAAGTTGTCAATATTAAAACAATTAAAGCGGGAAATTTGTATATTTTGAACAAAAATTATTCAGCAATAAGTTTATTAAAAAGCCGACCTTATTTCCACTTAAAGTGGTTATAAAGTCGGCTTTATGTTAACCGTATGTAATTAATCTTCAAATGTACGAAAACGTCTCAGGTTCAAAACACGAAGGCTCGGAAAAGGTTGCAAAAAACAAAAGGTCAAAAAACAGCCCTAAAAAACGAAAAAGCCTTGTAAAAACAAGGCTTTTGGCATAGGTTACATTTTTGACCTATGAGGATGGCGTACCTTGGGGGATTCGAACCCTCGACCTACTGCTTAGAAGGCAGTTGCTCTATCCTGCTGAGCTAAAGGTACCCGTTTAGAACGGATATCATTATATCACAAGATTCACATTTTGTCAAGGGGTTTTCGGAAAAAACTTGAATTTATTTTAAGATTTATGATACAGCTTCTTTGTGCTGTAGTTAGGCTCGCAGGTAAGGTTGAGTCCGAGCTTTCTGTAAATGTTCTTATCCACCTGTGAAACGATGACCGTGGTATGCGCTTCGCACTCGTTCAGCTTCGGAAGCTGTTCCATAGCCAGCGCCGCTCTCGGATCGCTCGTAGCCGCTATCGCAAGGGCTATCAGTATCTCGTCCGCGTGAAGACGGGGATTATGATTTCCAAGGTTATCTACCTTCAGCTTCTGTATCGGCTCTATTACCTCGGGCGGAAGCAGCAGATAGGAATCGTCTATACCGCCGAGCTTCTTCAAAGCGTTCAGGAGCGCCGACGCGGAGCATCCCATAAGCTTTGAGGTCTTACCCGTAACTATGGTACCGTTCGGAAGCTCTATCGCCGTCGCAGGCTCTCCCGTGGCTTCAGCTTTCTTGAGCGCAGGCTCAACTACTTTTCTGAATCCTACGTCTATTCCCGCTTTGTTCATCAGAAGCTCTGCTTGATAGACCTCGTCTCCGCTTGCCGTTCCGTTTCTTCTTCTGCAAAGGCAATCATAATATCTGCGCACGATCTCCATCTTTGAAGCCTGCGCTACCGCTTCTTCGTTTACTATACAGTATCCAGCCATATTAACTCCCATATCAGTCGGTGATTTATACGGACAATATCCGTAAATTCTCTCAAACGTCGCTCTCAGCACGGGATATACTTCAATATCTCTGTTATAATTGATCGCAGTCACGCCCGTTGATTCAAGATAGTACGGATCTATCATGTTGACGTCGCTGAGGTCCAGCGTAGCCGCCTCGTAAGCAAGGTTCACGGGATGCGTGATAGGCAGATTCCAGACGGGAAAAGTCTCATACTTCGCGTATCCCGCCTTGATGCCTCTCTTGTGATCGTGATAAAGCTGTGAAAGGCAGGTCGCCATTTTACCGCTTCCGGGACCCGGCGCGGTAACGACGATAAGCGGCTTTGTGGTCTCGACGTATTCGTTTTTGCCCAGACCTTCATCGCTTACTATTTTCGCAACGTTGGACGGATATCCGTCTATCTGATAGTGCTTATAGACCTTCACGCCGAGATTGTTCAGTCTCTTTATAAAGCTGTCTGCCGCCGCCTGACGCATATACTGGGTAAGCACTACGCCGCTGACCTTTATTCCGATCTCATTGAAGGCGTCAATGAGTCTGAGGGCGTCCATATCGTAAGTGATACCGAGGTCGCCTCTGATCTTATTCTGTTCGATAGAAGGCGCGGAGACCACTACTATCGTCTCTGCGTTATCCTTCATGCTGAGCAGCATCTTGATCTTACTGTCCGGACAAAATCCGGGAAGAACTCTGGAAGCATGGTAATCGTCAAAGAGCTTCCCTCCGAATTCGAGATACAGCTTTCCTCCGAAGGATCTTATCCTCTCGCGTATTCGCTCGGACTGAAGCTCGATATATCTTGAATTATCAAATCCAATTCTATTCATGTCTATGACCGTTCCTTTTTATATAAAAAAACAATATACCGGCTGTGTGCCGGCTGATTTTGCTTATAGATCGATCTGAAAACCATTCAAATTTTCAATATAAATATTATAATATATTTTTTTGCATTTTTCAAGGGTTATTTGTAAAGATGTTCATTTTTTTGTATTATTTTATTTTAACGTTTGTTTTATCACGAAAAGAATTTATTTTTTTATAACTATTGCATTAAACCGATTTGTATGATATAATACTATCATCTTTAGCTTTTTGAAAATAAGTCATTAACGAAACGGAAGGGAGGAACGAAAAAAACGTATGAATACTGTAAAAGAGTTTTTAGACAAAGCAGGCAAATTCCCAGCGATAAGAGTTTTTAACAGATTCCAATCCTCACCGTTATATTTGGTATTTTTCGCTATTATTTGTGTTTTTTCATCAACTAACAGCCATTATATATATATTTCGCACATGTGGACGCTGACGTTTTTCGTCACGTTTGGTTTAATATTCAACCCGGATACGAAGCCGTTTTTAGCTCCGTTCTTTATGCTCTATTACGCAATCGGCTCCGATGCGACGTATTTCGTCAACAATCCATCGCAAAACATTTTAGGCTCTATCGCGCCAAAGGATCTGCTCCAAATGTATATCATGGCGGCTGTTATCCTCTCTTCTCTCTTTTTTCGATTGGCGATCAGCGGTAAGTTCAGACAGCTCTTCAAACAAAAAAATCACTTTATTTTCGGCTTGTTACTGTTCAGCGCCGCTCTGCTCACAAACGGTCTTTTCAGCCAAAACCAAAATTTCGAAAACTTTTTGTACGGCGCGCTTGCCGTCGTCGGACTTGCCGTAGCATATCTCGCTATCCGCGCCGTGTTACTGCAAACCGAAAACACAGTCGAATATCTCTGTTACGCATCTTTTTGTCTCGGGTACACCGTGCTTGCCCAGTTTGCCGTTCTTTGTGTCAAGCTTTACAAAGCGGGGCATTTGTTCAGACTGTCCGCTTCCGGAAGCGTTATCGGAATACTTGAGACATGGATGTATCTCCCCTGGGGCGTTTCAAACATGATCGGCGCTGTCGTGATCATGTCGATCCCTTCGGCAATATATCTCGCGTGCTCACGAAAGCATTGCGTTTTCTACTACATATCCTCGTTTTTATTCCTGCTATGCGCCTTCATAACGATGGGGCGCACGTCCATGGTTATCGGCGCGCTTGCGTTTACAGCGGGCGTTATCATCTGCTCATTCTTCAACAAAAACAGCTTTGCCTGCCATATTGTAAATATTGCCGGGATCTTAACTTTAGGCGGTGTGATCCTTTTATACTTCCTTCGTTCGGGATACGTGTCCAACGTACTCGAAAGGATACTCAGCTTCTTTAGGCTGAATCAAGACGGGGGATCAAGATTAAAGCTTTGGAAGCTGGGAATATCCGATTTTCAAGCGGCTCCGATCTTCGGATACGGACTTATAAATCCAAACGGCAGCGCCGCAAACGATTACAGCAATATGTACCACAACGTTATCGTCCAGGTGCTTGCTTCTCTTGGCATATTCGGTATTTTATCCTTCGCGGTACACATAAAGGAGCTGATAACGGCAACCTTCAAAAAGTTGACGAAAGAGAAGCTCACTTTGTTTCTGACACCTGCCATGATCCTTGCTACGTCAATGTTCGATAACTTCTTTTTCTATCTTAATTTTCAAATGATATACGTTGCTTTTTTAGCGGCGATCGAGTTTATAAACGACGAAATCAACAGTCAAATCTTAACAAAGGAGTAAGCCCAAATGTTATTCTTTTATCTCCGTCACGCCGATCCCATATATTCCCCCGATTCTTTGACGAAATTAGGCGAGCGCCAAGCGGAAGCTCTTTCAAAGCGTCTTTATCTATACGGTATCGATAAGCTCTACTGCTCCAGCTCAAACCGCGCCATGCTCACCGCGACTCCAACAGCAGAGCTACATAAAAAGGACATTGAGGTCCTTGATTTTGCCAACGAGTCCCACGCCTGGAATGAGCTTACCACCGTCCTCGATAACGGACGCCGCACCTGGCTCTTCCAAAGCAAAAAGCACGTTGACCTGCTCGTTTCACCCGAGGTCCGTTCGTACGGCAATAACTGGTACTATCACCCCGAATTCAAGGACAAGGGGTATGACAAAGGCATACAGCGAATTCAAAAAGGCTGCGACGATCTGTTTGAATCCCTCGGCTACAAGCACGATCACACCAAAAACGGGTATATTCCCGTAGCGCCCACCGAAGAGCGCGTGGCGCTGTTTGCTCATCAAGGCTTCGGACTTGCGTTTCTAAGCTGTCTGCTTGACATTCCTTATCCCGAGTTCTGCGCCCGCTTTGATCTCGGTCACTCATCAATGACAGTCATCGAGTTCGGCGGAACTGACGGCTTGGTTGTCCCCAAGGTACTTCAGCTTTCAAACGACTCCCATCTTTACAAAGAAGGGCTTGCGACAAACTATAATAATTACATCAGATTTTAGTTTTATAACAAGCCGTATTCCGATATTATGCAAAATAAGCGGTAATTTTTAAAAGCCTTCCCTGTGGCGGGAAGGCTTTTTGATACCTGAAAGCAAAGATCACGATTCCCTTTGTTTGGTAATAATCAGCGCTTTTACTCGTTCGCATAGTTCTTCGAATTTCGGATAGTTACGGATAGGATCGAATTCGCTTCTCTGCAATGTAGCCAAATGCTCGCTTGGATGTAAACAGTTTCCGGTCATCATACCGTTCATTGTTGTAGTAATATTAATCATTCGTTCCTCCAAAGCATCTGGATCATTGTGAACAGTATGCCAGCTATCTTTAGCTTTC
>SVSQ01000025.1 GCA_015064245.1 Oscillospiraceae bacterium
TTCGGGAGAGCCGAAAAAGTCAGTGTTTTCAAGGGTTTTCGGCTCTTCTCGAAAATTCTACGCCGAGCGTGGTGATTGAGTCCCGAACGTAGCGCTCTACCAAACTGAGCCACACCTCGCAACGAAGGTATTATACCATAAAGAAGTCAGTTTGTCAAGAGTAAAATCACAAATTGTATTTTTTTTGTTATAAAGAAGAAAAGCCTACGGTAATAGAACTTAAAAGAAGATTTGAGATTGTTTAAAATATTAGTCTAAATCAAATTTGTAAATTAAAATTTGCGGTATAACGAACTTCAAAACTCTAAATTATCAGTTATAAAATGACATAGTTCGTTTAAATCAATTCCGTTTCAATATCATCAACGGTTTTTGCTCTGATAGTTATTTTCCACTCTACCTTATTTTGCGGCTCGAACGTCAGAGCAGAGCAGGCGGCGTGAAGATTCTGACTGTTCTGCGGAACACCGAGAAATACGGCGGTAGGTCCGTCAGCGCCGCCGATTATCGCAATTGAACTAACAAAATCGTATTCTTTGGCGGGAATATTGGTTTTCTTAGGGGGATCGCTGTGTCTCGTGTCCGAAACGGAAAACTCCGTGTTCGTAAGATCGGGCTCAAGCGTATAAGCCATTTTTGTGCAGTAGGCGGGATGCTCGTAACCGTCGGAAACGGGATGAAATCCGCTGAGCTTGTCATCGAGGTATTCCGTTACGGTCAATGTATGCTCTGATTTCGTTACAGGATGCTCGAACTTGATCTGCTCGCCCGATCCTTTTACAAAGAATTTATTTACGAGCATGGACTTCGGGCGCTGTTCCAGCTTCAAAGAAAAATTCTTGATGTTCGGCTTTGATTTGGTTGCCCAAGGGAAGCAGATCCTTCGCCATACGTAACATTTTTCAAGACTTAATTCGTAATGATTAAGAATATCGCGCATCGATTCCGATTCGTAAAACTCGAATCCCAGCGCCCAACGGTTGCCTTTTGCGCGCGTTTGCTTTAATTCAATTCCGTTGACCGTTACGCTGGCGCGGAAATCAAAGGTAAACGGATTTTCAGCGTCTTCGGAAATATCCTCGCTGTCTTCTGAAAACGTTTCTCTGAATAAATATGCCTGCGCCTTTTCTGAGTCGATTTCGACGAAAAGATCAATTACCAAGCCTCTTGAGCAAACGTAAAAGGAAGGAACGCTCAAACTGTGACCGTCCCATAAAAAACTCTTGTTTAAAGCCACTTCTTCGCCGGCTTTTTCTCTGCCCGTTTTGCCGTCGAGGGAAAAATATACATTCCACTCTTTCGGCAGCGGCATATCGTCTTTTGGAACGTATTCGTAATAATCCTTCTTGTAAGGAACGGCGCTGAAATCGAAGCTATCGTATATATCCTTCAGATAATTATAAGGATCGTCTGTCGGAGCAAGTCCGAACTGCTCCGCAAGCTGATCTATAAGCGCGCGAGCTTCTTCTGATATCGGGTTATCCTTTGCAAAAGCCTCGTAATGCTCCCGACTCCAGGCGTGTGCTTGCTCAATATACGCCTCGTGACCGCAAGCCATAAGAAGACGCAGAAAATCTTCAAAATCCTTAGCAACGGGAAAAGCATGGCGCCCTGCATCTCCCATCGGCTCAACCGCAAATACGATCTCGCCAAGAGCCTTTATCGTGCAGTAGTGAATACCGTCCACACCCGTCCAACCGATAATCTTCGCGCCTTTCGGCGTGCAGAAGTAGTCGCTTCTGCTCTCGCCCCTCTCAATGCCAAAGGCAGAAAGGTCGAATTTGTTTTTTATGTATTGTTCGTAAAGGTTCAATTTTCTTTTTCTCCATTCAAATCCATGCTGCCATCGGCATAGTCAATGACTATTTTCTGACAACTCGGGCAGTTGTAAGCGATGCAAGCCGAGCCTTTTATCATTGAAAGCTCTGATAGCACAACAGATTCTTTATGTAGGAAAGCGCGAGTGAAAAATTTGCGCTTTTCTCCTTTTATCCAATTCAATTCTTGAGGACTATGTATTAGTCCTTTTTCCATTTCATCATCGCAATAAGGACAGAGCATTATGTAAACTCCTTTATTTCGTTATATAGGTTTAGCATTTTTAATAGATTCAGATGCGTTGCCTCGCCCTACGGGTTCGAGTGCGAGCCGCCTGTCATTCTGAGTGAAGCGAAGCGAAATCGCCGTAGGCGGAATCTCGGCGGCTCTTCGCTCAGGATGACGCGCTAAGTGTTATCAAAGATAACCTTATTTTATCCTCACGTACCCCGTTTTCTCGATCAGCTCCTGACCTTCCTCGGACAAGATCCAATCGATCAAAAGCGGAATGTTTTCGTTATCGTTATCAGCTCTGTAGATCGCATAGAATTGCGCCACAATTGGATAGCTTCTGTTTTTAATGTTCTCAGCGCTGGGATAAACGCCGTTAAGAGAAAGCATTTTTACAGCATCGTTTTCAACTATACCTTCCATATAATATCTGAAGGAAAAACCGATGGAAGCGCCCGTGATCGCAAGGGGGGATTTCTTGCCGATCTCGTGATCTCCCATAAATGCCTCAAAGGCGGTCTGGCTTCCGCTGCCCTTCAGCCTTGTTACGGGATTTATGACTCTGTTTGCGCCGCCGACGTCGGACCAGTTTTTATATTCGGCGGAGTATATCTTTCGTATCTGTTCAACGGTCAGATCATCTACGGGATTTTTTTCGTTCACGAAAAACACAAAGCCCTCAAGCCCGATGGGAACGTAGACCAGCTCAACGCCCTTGTCCTCTGCGTATTTTTTCTGTTCTTCGGATGGGGCTGCGCAGAACAGAATATCCGTTTCGCCGTCAACGATAGCCTTGTATCCGCGAACGGTGTTTTTGTACTGCATTGCGCTGTCCGCAGCGAAGTTTTCGCCGTAGAAGTTATCGTCGGAAAACTCTCCGCCTTCGTAGGTGACACAGCCCTCGGGGTATAGATTATCGATTAGCGCGGCGTAAACGGGAACCAGCGCCGCCGCGCCGTCAAGTACGGGAAGATCGTCGGTGAGCTTCAATGACGCGTTGAGCTTTGGCAGATCGGAGCCTTCCTCGTGGGGAAGATAACTCCTTACGTCCACCATCTGAGCCTGCGTCGCGCCGCTGAAATTGTTTGAAAGCCTGACGGTGAGGAGCATATACATGCTCAAATTAAACGCCGCAAACAAAGCGATAACGGAGATTATGGCTACTATTTGTTTCCAAAGCTTCATTTGTCACCACAACTCCTTTCCTATGAAATAGATTATCGAACAATGGTCGTAGGCGTAGATCGCGTAAATAAAGTGTGCTAAGGTCAATGCAAGGCAGAGCCCGATGACCGAAATTAGAATTACTGAAAACGTACGGTCCTTCATATTTCTGACCATTCCTTTCTTTTAAGCTTATCCTTTTACATATAGGCTACCGCTAAGAACAACAGCCCGATAAAGCCGATCAAGATAGCGATCAGCACACCCGCTATGACTGAAGCGACTATCAGAACCGTTTTGCGATTTTTGATCTCTTGATCGGGAAAGGTGCCGGGGGATTTTTTATTTGCCTTTTTCGCCTTTAAGTACTTATAAAGACTGACTCCGAAAAAAACGAAGGCGAGCAGAGGGATAGAAAAGTATAAAAAGCTCATTATGATTTCGTACATACGCGGTTTCTCCTTTTATAAGTTTTGTTATGTCGTTATGATAACTTTTTTTGCATCTTTGCATAATAGAATCCGTCATACAGCGCTTCATAGGGGAAAAACGTCCTCTGCGAGATCAGCTCAAACTCGCCGTGCTCGGCAAGGAACGCGGAGACGACGTTTTCGTTTTCATCGGGATTCAGCGTGCAGGTGGAATATACCAGCGTTCCGCCCGATTTGACGTAACGGCAGCAATTTGAGAGTATAGCAAGCTGCAGCGGCGGAAGAGTGTCGGAGACTTCTTTGGGCTTCAGCCTTAGATCGGGCTTTTTGGAAATGGTTCCAAAGCCTGAGCAGGGAACGTCGCACAGTACCTTGTCCGCAAGAGCCTCGAATTCGGGCTTGAAGACGGACGCGTCCTGACAGACGGTTTCAATAATGCCGATTCCAAGACGCTCCGCGCCGCTTCTGACCAACGACAGCTTGTTGTCGTGAATGTCACAGCTGAATATCTTACCTCTATTCCCCATACGGATAGCGAAAGCAAAGCTCTTACCGCCGGGACAGGAGCAGCAGTCGATAACGGTGTCGTTTTCCTTTGGCGCCAGAGCCTCGACGCATAACCGAGAGGAATCGTCCTGGACGAAAAAACAGCCCTCCTCAAATCCCGGTAGGGAAGCCACTCCCGAGCCCTCGATGACGATACCGTCGGCAGAGCTTTCGGATAGAGCGCATTTTACTCCGGCGTCGGAAATTTTCGACAACAAAGCCTTCGAGGAGGTCTTAAGAGTGTTCACTCTGAGCGTGGTAACGGGACGGCGGTTTTGAGCGATCATTATTCTTTCCGCATTTTCTTCGCCGTACGCGCTTATCCACTTTTTGCAAAGAAATCTTGGAAAAGAGTAGGTTATGGAAAGATATCCGCAGATATCCTTTTCTTTATCGGGCGTAAGCAGAGTTACATTTCCGTCTTCCGATTTTAGCTGTCTTACTGCGCTGCGGAGTATGCCGTTTACAAATCCCGCCGCCCCACTGTTGGTAACGGATGAAGCGAGAGTTACCGTCTCGCTTACAGCCGCGCGGTCGGGAACTCCGTTCATAAAGAGTATCTGATAAAGCCCCATGCGGAGCAGAACGAGTACCTTGAGATCGATCTTTCCGAGATCCTTGCTGGACAGCTTTTTGATCTGATGATCAAGGGTTATCTGCTTTTCGGTAGTACCGTATAACAGCGCGGTATAGAATGTTCTGTCGCGGGGCGAAAGCTCGTTTTTTGAGATAAAAGAATCAGCCTCGAGATTGGTGTAACGCCCGTTTTCAGCGCAGGAGAGAAGGGAAAGATAGACGGATCTTCTGATGTTCAACATATAAACGTGTGTTGCCTTTCTGGAAAATAAAAGTTTATTACAATTAGATAAAAGATATTATTTGTTGTTTGTGTGGATGTTGTAGTACGCCTGTCTGTATTTTGTAGGCGAAACACCTTCGTGGTATTTGAAATATTTGAGAAAGTATTTATAGTCGCTGAAGGAGTAGCGAGCCGCTATATCAACAAGGGACATGCTTTCGTTTATGAGATCGTTTTTGATCCTCTGCATCTTCATATCGTCGATATACGCCTTCAGACCGTCAGGATAAAACACTTTGAAAACTCTGTTCAGATAATCCTCGTTGTAGTTGAACTGACGCGCAACGTCCGCCACCTTGATTGGAAGATCGCAGTTTAATCTCACCCATTCCTTGACTGCGGAAAAAAGACGGTGGTTCGACGCGCCTGAGCGCAGATCCTCGGCGTTCATCTCTATTATCAGCAGACGGATTAGATAGTCGACGGACTCACGCGGGTATCCCTCTGTGCTTGCGTAATGAAGGAGCTGGCGGGCGATCAGCTCTGCTTGCGCGGTATTTTCGGGACGAAGATATACGGGCGGAAGCTCGCCCTCTTCAGCGCCGCTGAAATGCAGCCAATAAAAGGAAACGTTATCGGTGCTGATCCTCGTTCCGCCGTGGGGAACTCCGGGAGAGATACGCAGAACGTCACCGGGAGTAAGCGTGTATTCCCGACCGTCAAGCGCGATATACACCGTGCCTTTTGTGACGATGATGATCTCGGTATTATCGATGGTGCGCTCGGGATGCTGCCACTTTCCCCGGGAAATAAATTTTCCGCCGTGGATGAAATGAATATTATCGTACATAGTCGGATTTTTGCTCCTATTGTTCTGATAATGCTGTTGCAAATCTTGAATTTATCTGTTATAATTGTATCACAATGAAGGGTGAAAATCAATACCTAATTGAATTCTTTTTACATGAAAGGAAGCCGAGATATGATAAAAACAGTTGATTTCTCCAAAACGGACATCACAGGCGGATTTTGGAAGCAAAAGCAGGATCTTGTGAGAAAGACGTCTGTAAAGGCGGTCTACGACCGATTCAAGGATACCGGCAGATTTGATGCGTTCAAGTGCGACTGGAAAGAGGGAATGCCTCTCAAGCCCCACTATTTCTGGGATTCGGACGTAGCGAAGTGGATAGAAGGCGTTGCGTATCTCACCGAAAAGAAGAGAGAGCCCCGTCTTGAAAAATTGGCGGACGCAACAATAGACCTGATCGAAAAGAATCAGGGGGAAGACGGTTATTTCAATATATATTTCACGGTAGTCGATCCCGAGAGCCGTTTCAAAAACAGAGACTGGCATGAGCTGTACTGCGCGGGACATCTTATGGAAGCTGCGGTGGCGTATTATAAAGCTACGGGTAAACGCAAGTTCCTCGATATTATGTGCAGATACGCTGACTATATCGAAAAACGCTTTAAAATAGATAAGGATACCGGATTTACAACACCGGGACACGAGGAGATCGAGCTTGCTCTGGTGCGTCTTTACGAGGCGACGGGAGAGAAGAGATATCTGGAGCTTTCGGAGTTCTTTATAAACACCCGCGGAACGCAGGACGAGATAAATCCCGGCTGGATGAACAAGAGCTATAATCAGTCACATCTGCCGGTAAGAGAGCAGACGACGGCTGAGGGACACGCGGTAAGAGCGGTATATCTTTACTGCGGTATGGCAGATATAGCATATCATACGGGAGATGCCGAGCTGAAGAAAGCCTGCGAAACTCTCTTTAACAATATAGTAGAGAAGAGAATGTATATCACCGGCGGTATAGGCTCGTCCTCATGCGGAGAAGCCTTCACGGTTGATAACGATCTTTCAAATCTCCTTGCGTACACAGAGACCTGCGCGGCGCTCGGACTTGCGCTGTTTGCAAACAGAATGCTTAGATTCGATGCTGACTCAAAATACTCCGATACGGTGGAAAGAGTTATCTATAACGGCTTTATGTCATCCACGTCTCTGGACGGAAAGTCATTCTTCTACGAGAATCCTCTTGAGGTCATTCCGTACCTGCACACCCGCGACAAGAGCAATAATAACAGATCGATCCATTGGCCCCAGATGCAGCGTTCGGAGGTATTCGGTTGCTCGTGTTGTCCGCCGAATATTGTCAGATTTATTCCGTCAATAGCCAATATGTTATACTCTGAAGACGAAAATATGGTTTATGTCCACCAGTTTATGCAGAGCAGAACAGAGATCGAAAGAAACGGAAAAGCTATAGTTATTGAGCAGAAGACAAGGTATCCCGAAAACGGCAAGGTAGAGATCAAGGTCAGCGGCGGAGATACTCGTCTGGCGGTCAGGATCCCGGGCTGGTGCGACAGCTACGAGGGCGAGACGGTAAAGGGATACGCGTACTTCGACGTAAAGGACGGTCAGACGCTTACCTTTGATTTCAAGATGAAGGTCAAGTTTATCGAAGCGCGCCCCGAGGCGGTGTTCGATTGCGGAAAGTTCGCCGTTATGCGCGGTCCCGTGGTCTACTGTATGGAAGCGGCGGATAACGGAGATATACTCAGAGATATACGTCTCAGCTCACGTTCGCGCTTCAAGTACGGCAGACACGAGGCGCTGGGCGTACCCAAGCTTACGGTAAAGGCGTACAGAAGACAGCGTGACGAAGGCAGTCCGATGTACTACGAGAGAAGAGAGCAGCTCGTTGAAACGGAAGCGACCTTGATCCCGTATTACGCTTTTGCAAACCGTGGAGCGATGGAGATGCAGGTCTGGCATTTTGTGAAATAATTAAGCCGCAAATCTCTTGACATAACCGGTTTTTTGTGCTATATTATCATTAAAGATTATACTTTCTGTTATATTTTGTTTAAAAGAAAGGAAACCATCATGAAAAAATTAAGAGTTGGAATCGTCGGCGCGGGAAACATCGCAAACTCCGCGCACCTGCCTGCATACCAAAAGCTGACCGACATAGTCGAGGTCGTAGCGATCGCGGATATCGTTCCCGAGAGAGCTAAGGCGTCTGCTGAAAAGTTCGGGATCCCTCATTATTACGCATCGGTAGAAGAGCTGCTTGCAAACGAGGACGTCGATTACGTAGATGTCTGTACTTGGACGGCAGCCCACGCGCCCGTCTGCATAGCAGCGGCTAAAGCGGGAAAGAACATTCTCTGCGAAAAGCCCCTTGCCGCTACACTTGAGCAGGGACTTGCTATGGAGAAGGCGGTAAAGGAAGCCGGAGTGCAATTCATGCTGGCAGTCGTTACCCGTTACGGCGCGGAGCAGTTCAAGTTCCGCGAGCTTTACGAGCAGGGCGTATTTGGCGAGATCTACGCCGCTAAATGTCAGTACGTTCGCCGCAGAGGAACACCGGGCGGCTGGTTTACCAATAAAGCCATCGCAGGCGGCGGTCCCGTTCTTGATATAGGAGTACACGCTATCGACCGTACGTGGTATCTTATGGACAGACCGAAGCCCGTATCATGCTCCGCTGAAGTTTCGTACAGGATCGGCGACTACCAGACAAAGGGCGTTAGCCGCTGGAAGCCGTACGGCGACACGGACGAAAAGGTATTTGATACCGAGGACTCGGCAATGGTATTTTTCCGTTTTGAGGGCGGAAAGACTATGGTGGCAGAGATCGCTTGGGCTATCAACGGTCCCGAGATCAGCGGAATCCAGATCTTCGGAAGCAAAGCGGGCTGCACCTTCGGACCTCTCACCGTTTACGGAGAGAACGAAGAGGGCTATCTTGCAGATACAAAGCCTGAGGTGGTCGGAAACAACTATTTCGTTGAGGAGATCCGCCATTTCGTAACCTGCCTTAATGAGGGTAAGACTCCCATCTCGCCTATCGACGACGCAGTGACCGTCCAGAAGATGCTGGATGCGATCTACAGAAGCGCAGAGGCGCACGCCGAGGTCAAGATCTGATTATTACATACAATCAATACAAAGGGGCTGCTTCATTTAGCGCAGAGCAAAAACACACGAATAAAAAATAAATAGAAAAACAGCATTTACCGTCAATAAAATGATAGTAAACGCTGTTTTTTTTAGGTAGAAATTCTTACGAATTTCAATTTTTATGTGTGTTTTTTTAGCCGCGCTCTTCACTCCTGCCGTACCTTTGTACGTCGACGGAGTGAAGATCACGACTTCTGCATCTAAATGACTCAGTCCCTTTTGCGTCTGAAGACGCCTTGTTTTTTTAATGTGTAAAAAAATATAATCATTATTTACTTACGAGAGTAAAATAATTCTTTGAGTGTTCATAAAAGGGTGTTACAATTATTCCATAATATGAGAAAGGAACCCCAAAATTGTTAGTACTAAAGAATATTGTTAAGGACTACGTCTCGGGCGATACCACGGTAAGAGCCTTGGATGACGTGTCTATTGCGTTCCGCAAAAACGAATTCGTGTCGATTCTCGGCCATTCCGGATGCGGTAAAACGACCATGCTCAATATCATCGGTGGACTTGACAGATATACATCCGGAGTTATGTCGGTAAAGGGCATATCAACGGAAAAATATAACGACGGCGACTGGGATACCTACAGAAACCATTCTATAGGCTTCGTTTTCCAGAGCTATAACCTTATTCCTCATCAGACCGTCCTCTCAAACGTAGAGCTTGCGCTTACCCTTTCGGGAGTCAGCAAGGCGGAGCGCAGAAGACGCGCGGAGGAAGTGCTTGCGAAGGTAGGACTTGCAGATCAGATCCATAAAAAGCCCAATCAGATGTCGGGCGGTCAGATGCAGAGAGTGGCGATCGCAAGAGCGCTGATAAACGATCCCGAGATCCTGCTTGCAGACGAGCCGACGGGCGCGCTGGATACGGATACGTCAGTCCAGATAATGGATATCTTAAAGGAGATATCAAAGGATAAGCTGATAATAATGGTCACCCATAATCCTGAGCTTGCGGAGCAGTATTCCGACAGAATAATAAGGCTCAAGGACGGAAAGATCACCGGAGACACAAAGCCGTTTTCCGTTGAAGACGAGGAAAACGAGGTCAAAGCCGATGCGGAATCGAAAGACAGAAGCGCCGAAAGCGTAAAGGCTGCGAAGAAAAAGTTAAAAAAGCGTCCCACAATGTCATTTTGGACTGCGCTCACCCTCTCCTTCAATAACCTGCTTACCAAGAAGACCAGAACCTTCCTCACGTCCTTTGCGGGAAGCATCGGTATTATCGGAATCGCGCTCATACTTTCCCTTTCCAACGGTATAAACGCGTATATCGAGAAGATCCAGAGAGAGACGCTTTCGTCATATCCCATAATCCTGCAGAAGGAAGAGGTGAATATGTCGGCGCTCATAACATCAATTATGGGAAGCCACAGCAGTAAACAGGACAGGGATAAGGATAAGATATATCTCAATACTGTATCCTACGATCTCATGACCTCGATGCTCACTCCGGAGACGAATACCAACAACCTTGAAAAATTCAAGGAGTATCTGGAAAGCGGAAAGAGCAATATATCCGAGTACGTTGAAATAATACGCTACGGCTACGACGTAGACGTAAACGCGTATATCAAAGACGACGCGAATAAGTATTACAAAGCCGATATCGCGGCGCTGTTTGAAAACATGGCTCTTGATATGGGACTAAGTATGGGAACGGCGTCAATGATGACCTCGGGCTTTGATACGTACAAGGTGTGGGAAGAGCTTATGCCGCCCGCCAATAAGGAGAGCGGGGAATTTTTCCACCCCATGATAAAGGAACAGTACGAGCTGGTAGCGGGTGATTGGCCGACGGATAAATCACACGTCCTTCTCGTAGTTTCCCCCGATAACGAGATAACCGACCTTACGCTCTATACTCTCGGACTTGCATCTGCCGATACTATGCTGGATACGATGCTGGATGCTATGAAGGGAGATAAGGTGGATACCTCGGTCGAGACGTCGTACAGCTTTGAAGAGCTTCTGAACGTCAAGTATAAGCTTATCCCTACCAGCGCTTATTTCGTTAAGGAAGACGAGGAATGGCTGGATCTCAGAACGAAATCCGACGATACTGACCTTAACGGCGTTATCGCAAGCGGACTGGAGCTTCAGATAGTCGGTATCATCCGTCAGAACGAAGAGGCGACGGCGGGATCTATCAGCGGCTCTCTCGTCTATACGTCGGCGCTTACCGAGTATATAATGGACGAGACGGCGAAGAGCGACATCGTCATATCCCAGAAAGCCGACCTTGACCACGACGTATTCACAGGACTGCCCTTCAAGGCAAATCCGGAGGATATCATAAGCGACGGTGAAAAGCCCGAGGCATTCAAGTCGTATATATCCCTCAGCTCCGTGGCTAAGAGAGCGGAGATATACAGAAGCATACTCACCACACCCACGGAAGAATTCGTTCAGGCGAGAACGGCGCTGTATCTGAACGGTATGGGCGTCACGGAGGATAAGAGCAAGGAAGAGCTTCTCAATATCGTCCTCACTTACGCAGGCGACGGTAATTCCGAGCTTGCGGAAAAATACTTTGACAGCTTTGAAGCCAAGGAGCTTTATAACTATATCAAGCAGTTCGCTGAGGATATGGTAAGAGAGCAGTACGCCGAGGAAGCGCAGACTGCTATCTCCGCTATCGAAAACGCTCCCACAGCGACGGAGCGCGACGCTGAAATGGCGCTGGTGCTCGTGGACCTTATCGGAGATTTCGAGCTGAAATACGTTGCGCAGGCGTTCGTTTCGGGACTTGGCTCTATCGGGTTTGAAGTTGATCTTAACACAATGACTTCCGCGGAGACAAGAGATCTGCTCAAAAATATCTTTACTACCTACGGTAAATCCGAAAATCCCAACGCAGATTATGCAGGCGGACTCCTTAAAGCGATCCGTCCCGACCTCAAAAAGCAATACATCGTTGATATCTATTCAAAGAACACGGCTCTCAGTCCTGAGATCATCAGCGCGGAGATCGACAAAATGATCCTTGCAGGAACATTTGACGAAACCGTTTTCGTTCCCGAGATCGAAAAACAGGCAAACGAAAACTATCTGATTAACAAAGCGCCCGCGCAGAGCGATCTTGCCAAGAATACGAAGGTATCCAAGGCGTTCGAGTCAGCTTTGGAAAAATATACGAACGACGAGCTAAAATATTTCTACGACGAATACGTTCCTTCCGAATCTCCCACGACGCTCAGCGACAACTTTGAGGCTCTTGGACTTGCGGAGGAAAAGGATCCCTTCACCATTTCCATCTACGCAAAGAACTTTGAGGATAAGGAGAGGGTAGGAGATATAATCGCGCAGTACAACGACGAGCAGGAGAATGAGGACGACGCGATCTCTTATACTGACTATATGGGAATCCTGATGTCATCCGTGACCGATATAATCAACGCTATCTCTTACGTTCTTATATTCTTCGTTTCAATTTCTCTGGTGGTTTCGTCAATAATGATCGGCATCATCACCTATATCTCCGTTCTTGAAAGAACAAAGGAGATAGGTATTCTCAGAGCTATGGGCGCGTCCAAGAAGGACGTTTCCAGAGTATTCAACGCGGAAACGCTTATCGTCGGCTTTGGCGCGGGACTTATCGGTATCGTCGTTACCGTGATACTCAACGTCCCGATAAGCCTTATAATCAAGCACCTTGCGGATATTTCGGGACTTTCAACGCTTCCCGTGGCGGGCGGTATAATACTGGTCATCATCAGTATGGTGCTGACACTCGTTTCCGGACTTATCCCATCAAGAATAGCGGCGAAGAAGGATCCCGTAGAATCGCTCCGCTCGGAATGATCAAGACTAAAGAAAGGTTATCACAATTATGAACGTAATCAAAAAAACAGGAACGACATTCGAGATCAAAAATTTCCCATGGACAGATAAATATCCCGCAACACCGAAGACCTTCGTTACCCTTTCTTATGACGACGAGGGTATAAACGTTCATTTCGTTTCTTACGAGACAAACTTAAGAGCCACCGAGACCGAACACAACACCTCGGTACACAAGGACAGCTGTATGGAGATATTCATGCAGTACGCAGCCGATACCGATCCGAGATACATCAACATCGAGATGAATCCCAACGGCGCGGCGTACAGCTCGGTCTCCTTTGAGAGAGGAAAATCTCAGCTTATCGATCCCGCAGATATCGACACTCTGAATATTAAAACTGAGATATTTGATGACCGCTGGGAAATAAAGCTCTGCGTCAAGGCTGAGTATATCAAGAAATATATTCCATCATACATCCACGGAAGCGGCGCGCATCTGAAGGGAAACCTTTATAAGTGCGGCGACGATACGGATCATCCTCATTTCGGATGCTTTAATAATATCGTTTGGGATCATCCCGATTTCCACCGTCCCGAATTCTTCGCGGATTTCGTTCTGGAATAAACGAAAAAGGAGAGGGGCTGAGTCAAAAGCTTGAAAGCAAGCTTTTGACTCAGCCCCATTTTATTTTTGATAAATTACATTCTTTCCGCGAGAGTTTTTCTCTTTTTCCAGATACCAGACAGGAAGTATATCAGGCTGGGAATAGCGAAGCCGTAAGGCGCGAGACCGTAGCCAAGGACGAATCCGAAGAAACCCCAGTCAAGAGCGATACCGAACAGCCAGCTGAGTCCTATACGGAGCGCAACGCCGTCCAGAATAGAAAGTATCATACTGAGACGGGCGTTTCCGAGACCTTGAATGAAGGCTCCGCTTCCGCGCATTATGGCGAAGGCAGGGAACATCCAAAGAATAGCCTTAATGAAGGTGGATGACATTTCGAGAACCAGCGGGTCGTCCGAGAACAGCATGAACATCTGCTTACCGAAGCAAATGTACGCTACCATACAGATAACGGTAAAGATAGCGGAGTAGATCCAAGCGACGTAAACGACTTTCTTTGCGCGCTTCTGCTGACCTGCGCCGATGTTCTGGCTTATCATAGGCATAGCGGCGTATTGGATACCCATGCAGATCTTGTTTATAATGTCGTCGATACGGCAGCCTGCGCCGAAGGTAGCGGAAGCAACGACGCCAACGTCGTTTATCATAGCGTTTACAAACAGCATAGATACGTTGATAAATCCGGACTGGATAGCCATTGGCGTTCCGAGCCCCGTGATCATACCGACGTATTTCCTGTTCAGAACGAAGCTTTCCTTTTTGAAATCAAACCCGAAGGCTTCTCTGCGATTGTAAAGGAAAATGATGGAGAAGATAAAGGAGGTAGCCTGACCGATGATGGTAGCCCAAGCCGCGCCTGCAACGCCCCAGCCGAGAATACCCGTAAAAAGAATGTCGAGTACCAGATTGACCACGGAAGCGATAGCGATAAATAGGAAGGGACGCTTTGAATCTCCCATACCGCGAAGGACAGCGGATACCATATTGTATCCGGCGGTAAAGATCAGTCCCGCGCCGCATATAATCAGATAATCCATAGCCATATCATAGGATTCTTCGGGAATATTCATAACGTTGAGGATCCACACGCGTCCGATAAGGATAACGGCTGAGAGTCCGACGGCGAGGAGAAGAACGAATATGAAGAGCGTACCCATGACGTCGTTCATTTCTTTGCGTTTTCGCGCTCCCATGGCTTGTGAGATCAGGACTTGTCCCGCATTTGAAAAACCGAGACAGACCATGGTGGCAAAGTTCACTATCATACTCGCCTGAGAGACCGCTGAAAGACCGGGCGTACCGACGTATTCGCCGACGATGATCATATCGATGGTGCTGTAAAGCACCTGAAGAGCGTTTGACGCCATAAAAGGCAGCGCAAAGAGGATCAGCTGACGCGCTATATTACCTTGCGTGAAATCTTTTGAAATGCTTCTGTTCACTTGAATAAGCTCCTGTTTAAGTCTGATTGCAGCATCATGCAACAAAAATTATTATAACATATTTTTTAAATAATGTCAATTGTTGGAGGAAAACTAAAAACGCAAATCGGTTAAGCGGCAAAAACAAACACAGCCGAAAAAATGCGCGTTATCCTTAACGGAGAACGCGCATTTTTTTTGCGGTGTTTAAAAATAGAATTAAAGAGTTCCGTCCTTGTATTTTGCGATAAGATCGCGAAGACCGGTCTCGGCGGAGCCTATACGGCTTGCATACATAGAAGCAAAATCGGTAGATCTGTTATCCATAAGGTTAGAGAAGATAACGCCGATGTTTCCGAGGGAGTTTGTGTACTCGTAAACGAAGTTTTTCGTAAGCGTAGACTTAATGGTATCATGCTGACCTGTGATGATGTCGATCATCTGCGCGGAGAGGTCGTCACGGTTATAAGCCGCTTTAAGAGCGGACTCGTAGTAAGGAACGGAAACGCGACGGTAGCTTTCGGAAGCGAGAGCCTCAATGATCGCGCTGAGCTCCTCGTTTACTCTGTCGATATCAGCAGAAACGGGACAGCCGGTCATGACGGAAGCGTTATGCATGAAGCTGATGTATTCTTCCTGCTCCTCGTTGAGCTTGGGGTAGGGAAGCATACCGAAGTCGGACTTCATCTCACGGAGACCTTCCTTGAGGGTAACGTGAAGACCTTCGCCGAGAGTATCGTTAAGGATACCTATGTAGAACATTACCTTGCCGTTTGAGAAGTCGTAGGAGTGCTCTTCTTCAGCTCCTGTCATACCGGGATAGAAGAGCCAAGCGCCTTCGTTTTCATAGAGACATTTATAGAGCAGATCGAGGAATTCAAGAGAACGATCGTCGTTCAGAGTGAAGATAGGCATACCCTGCTCGTTTCTCTCGTACATCTTGATACCCGCAGCCTCTCTGAAGAAGTGGATAGGCTCAGCGCCTCTGAAGAGGGAGTATCCGTGGATGTCGTTAGATCCGTCGCCGCCCTTTTCGATGTGAGACTTTTTAGTCAGACGTGTGAATTCCTCAAGGGTCCATTTGCCTTCGAGAACGGTGCTGTAAAGCTCGTCGGGGTTCTTGGTCGAGGAAACGTACTGAGTGTAAAGATCCTTGTTGTAGTAAATAGTACCTGCAACGCCCATGTCGAGGATGTTGATGTCGCCGTAAAGGAAACGGTAGTTGTAGTTATCAACGGAGGTCTCCATGATAGCGTCCTCGTACCACCAGCGCTCGCTTACGTCGATGTATTCGGAATCGTTGAGGTCGTGGAAATAGTTGAACAGCTTCTGACCTGTTACCGTGTTGTTCGAGGTCATTATGATCTCGTAAGCGTCGGACATGGTCTGAACGATTTCCTGGATGAAGGGGATAGAGTCCTGCCAGGTACGGCTTCCCGAGCCGATAAAGTTCAGCTCAACGTTAAGACGATCCTGAACGGAGAGGTTTCTCTCGTGGATCTTTGAGAATACGATATCGGTCGTATCCGCGTCTCCGATAACGGAGTAGTCGAAGTGAGTGCCGTAGAACAGACCGATAGTTGCGCCTTCAAGATCGTAATCATCGGGGATACTGTCAGCCGCGGTCTCACGGGTTTTGTCGTCGTAACGGGGCTTGTCGCCTTCTTCTCCGGCGGGACCTGTATCCTTTCCGCAAGCGGCAAGGGGAAGAAGCAGGCAAAAGCAGAGAAGAATAAGCAAAAAACTCGCTTTTTTCATAACTGATCTCCTTAAAATATTTTATTTAAATTTAAATTATACTTCCTTGAAGAATTCCAGCTGTTCTCCGTCGGGACCCTTTACGAAAGCGATGTTGATGCTTATCTTTTCGGGCTTTGAGTCAAGGGGAACTACCTTTGGCGCGATGTGAGGAGTAGCGCCTGCCGCAAGAGCGATCTCGTAAGCCTTTTCAACGTCGTCGACCTTCATAGCGAAGTGGACGAACTTACCGTTTTCCGAGAACTCGTCTCCGCCGTTTGCGAAAAGCTCGATGCGTCCGCCGTCACCGAGGTCGAACATAACGATCTCCTTTTCGCCTTCGCCCCAGCGAACGATCTCCTTCATTCCGAGATCGGTGTAAAACTTAATGGATTTCTGAAAATCAGCGGCTTTGAGACCGATGTGATGAAATCCCATACCCTTTATGATATCGTTAGCCATAATAAAAATTCCTTTCGTATCGATCATTTTAGCTTGTGATTTAATTATAGCGGAAAGCGTACGAAAAATCAATAGAAAATGCAAACTTTTTTTATTTTTGGGAAAATTAAAACTAAAGCTATCAGAATGGAGATAAAAAATGCAAGAACTGTTAAAAGAGATACAAAATGATTTTGAAGAGATGAAGGAGAACTATTTCTATCTTCACAGAAACGCCGAAACCGGCTTTGATCTTCCCAAAACCTCGGCTTTTGTGATTAAAAAGCTGAAGGAATACGGGTGCGCCGCGCAAATCTGCGGGAATAACGGAGTGATAGCGGAAGTAGGCGACAAAGGTAAAGGAAAAACGATACTGCTTCGCGCAGATATGGACTCCCTTCCGATAAAGGAAGAGAGCGGCGTTCCGTACGCCTGCGAAAACGGAAATATGCACGCCTGCGGCCACGATATGCATACGGTGATGTTGCTGGAATGCGCTAAGCTCCTCAAAAGCAGGGAGTTGGAGCTGAAGGGCTGCGCCCGTCTGCTGTTTCAGCCTGCGGAAGAAAGACTTGAGGGAGCGCAGAATATGATCGATGGCGGCGTACTGCGCGATCCAGTTCCGAGCGCCGCGCTTATGATACACGTTATGACGGGCGTTGATATAGAGAGCGGAAAAGTGATAGTTACAGGCGGTGGAACGAGCGCGCCGTCCGCCGACTATTTCCGCATAAAGGTGAAAGGAAAGGGCACTCACGGAGCGTCCGCCTCGAACGGTATCGATCCTATAACCGCCCTCAGCCATATCGTTATAGCTTTGCAGGAGATACAGGCGCGCGAGATCAGGACGGGCGAAAGAGCGGCACTGACCGTAGGGAGGTTTTCAGCAGGCAACGCGGGAAACGTAATACCGGAATACGCGGAAGCAGATGGAAGCATGCGTTGCTTTGACGGAGACACTCGCCGGTTTATAAAGCGAAGACTTACGGAGATATCCGAGAGCATCGGAAAAGCTTTCAGAGCAGATGTCGACACCGAATTTTATGCAGGCTGCCCGCCGCTTGTAAACGACGAACAGCTGTCCGCGCTTTGCCGAGTCTGTCTTACCGAGCTTTTGGGAGAAAGTAACGTCCTTGCGCCGGCAGAGGCAGATGGCAGATCTATGAGTGCGGGAAGCGAGGATTTTGCATATATCGCGGAAAGAGTGCCGTCGGTGATGCTGGCAGTTTCCGCGGGAAGCAGGAATGAGGGATACGAATATCCACTCCATAATCCAAAGGCAAGATTTGATCTTGAAGCGCTGAGAACGGGCGCTGGGGCGTACGCTTGTGTTGCGCTGAAATACCTCTCGTAAAAAAAACACACAAAAGCTCAGAAAATTTTTTGAATTTTGTTGACTTTTTACAATGCATTTGCTATAATTTAGGTGACCTGAAAAGGTTAAATTCGATTTTTGAAAGGAAAAGGCAGATGCTTTATAAGAAGAATAGAGAAAGAACGCTTTCGGAAGAGGTCTTCAGATCTCCTACAAGCGAATACAGAGGCACGCCGTTCTGGTCGTGGAACTGCAAGATGACACCCGAGATTCTGGAGAAGCAGATAGACTGTCTCAAGGAGATGGGCTTCGGCGGATTTCATATGCACTCAAGATCGGGTATGGACAACGCTTACCTCAGCGAAGATTTCATGGAGCTGGTTGACGCCTGCGTAAATAAGGCGAAAAGAGAGAAGATGCTCGCTTGGCTTTATGACGAGGATAGATGGCCCTCAGGCGCGGCAGGCGGACTCGTCACCAAGGATCCCGAATACAGAGCAAGAATACTTTATTTTGCGCCGGCGGACAGAGTAAAGCTTGCGGATAAGTACAAAAATAAGACGAGAACGGACGTTCCGATAGTCTTTGACCTTAGCGGAGAACTACCGATGAACTCAGCAATAAAAGAGGGTAAGCCGTACTTTATTGCCGCTTATGATATAATACTGGACGAAAACGGTTGTCTTGTTAGCAGCGAGATAGTCAAGCGAAACGCGAAAGCCAAGGGTACGAAATGGTTTGCCTTCTGCGCTACGCAGAATATGAGCGACTGGTATAACGGTTACTGCTATCTCGATACCCTGTCTAAAAAGGCAGTCAGAAGATTTATCGAGGTGACACACGAAACGTACAAAAAGACCTGCGGCAAAGAGTTCGACAAGACCGTTCCGGCTATCTTTACGGACGAGCCTCAGTTCTCCCGCGAAAAGAACCTCAGCTTTCCGACCGATAAGACTCTTTGCAATCTTGCTTGGACTCCCGATTTTCCGAAGACTTATCAGAAGCAATACGGAACTGATATCATAGAGCATATTCCCGAGCTTTTCTGGGATCTTCCGAACGGAAAGGTCTCCACGGACAGATACCGTTTCCACGATCACCTCTGCGACAGATTTACTGAAGCCTTCAGCGCCGAGTGCGGCAAGTGGTGCGATAAGAACAAGTTGCCTCTTACGGGTCATATGATGCAAGAGCCTACGCTCACTTCTCAGACCGCAGCTATAGGCGAGACGATGAGAGCTTACAAATATTTCGGTTATCCCGGAATAGATATGCTCTGCAACAGCGTCGAGCTTACCACCGCAAAGCAGACGCAGTCCGTCGTTCATCAGTACGGCAAGGAAGCAATGCTCTCCGAGCTTTACGGAGTAACGAACTGGGATTTCGATTTCAGAGGTCATAAATTTCAGGGTGACTGGCAGGCTGCTCTGGGAGTAACGATCCGCGTTCCACATCTTTCCTGGGTATCTATGAAGGGAGACGCGAAGCGCGACTATCCCGCGTCCATCAGCTACCAGTCTCCTTGGTATAAGGAATACCCATATATCGAGGATCACTTTGCCCGCGTAAACACAGCGATGACCAGAGGTACTCCCGACGTTTCCATCGGTGTTATCCATCCCATCGAGAGCTATTGGCTACATTGGGGTCCCGGTCAGACCACGCAGGATATAAGAGACCAGATGGAATCCAATTTTGAAAATTTCATCAACTGGATGCTGTTCGGTCAGCTTGATTTCGACTATATCAGCGAGTCTTTGTTCCCCGACGCGTGTAAGAAAGCGTCAAATCCGCTGGCGGTCGGTAAGATGAAATATTCCACTGTTATCGTTCCGGGACTTGAAACTATGAGAAGCACCACTCTTGAGCGACTTAAGGGCTTCAAGGCGGCAGGCGGTAACGTAATATTCATGGGACCGTGCCCGAAGTACGTCGATGCAAAGGAGAGCGAAGCGGTCAAGGAGCTTTACGATCAGTGCGAGGTCATTCCTTTTGAAAGATATTCTCTCCTCAAAGCGCTGGAGAGTGAGAGAAAGCTGGAGATCAGAGGCGTAAGCGGAGGATATACGAACAATTATATCTACCAGATGAGAAACGACGGCGCGTACAAGTGGCTGTTCTTCGTAAACGCAAAGAAGTACAATATGGCTGACGTTGTAAAAGCCAACCGTATCTTCGTTAAGGTAAAGGGAGAATTTGCGCCGAAGCTTTACGATACTATCAAGGGCGAGATCAAGGAGATCTCTTACAGAATTGAAAAGGGATATACTCTCTTTGAATTCAACGCGTATCTCCACGATTCCTTCCTCATCCGTCTTGAAAAGACAAGATGCAAGGCAAAGACGGTCGCCGAGCCTGCATATAAGACGGTAAAGAGAGTGGATTACAAGAGTAAGGTAAGGTACGAAAGAGAAGAGCCTAACGTAGTGGTTCTCGATATCGCTGAATTCAAGTGCGACGACGAAACGGAATATCAGCCTCTTGAGGAGATCAGACGTCTCGACGATAAGGTAAGAGCAAGAGTAGGTATCCCGCGCAAGAGCGGAAAACAGCCATGGACGCTCCCCGAGGAGCAGATAGTCCATTCCGAAACGCTCAGATTTACTTTTGATTCCGAGATAGACGTAAGCGGAGCTAAGTTTGCTTGTGAGGACGCGGATATCTGCAAGCTGGTGTTTGATGGAAAGGAAGTCAAAGCAAAGCCCGACGGATACTTTACGGACGAATCCATCGGAACCATTCCGCTTCCCGATTTCAAGGCTGGTAAGCATACTATCGAATATACCATACCGCTGGGCTCAAGAACTTATACCGAGAACTGCTTCCTGCTGGGCGACTTCAACGTATGCCTTGAGGGAATAGAGAAGACTCTGGTAGCGAAGACCGATACCATAGGATTCGGCTCGGTGACCTCTCAGGGAATGCCCTTCTACGGCGGAAACGTCAAGTACTTCTGCGACGTTACGGTGGACGAGGACGGAAGTGCGGTCAAGGTACATTCAAACTTCTACCGCGGAGCTCTGGTTTCCGTAAAGCTTGACGGACAGGCAGAGGAGAAGATAGTATTTGCGCCCTATAACGCTGTGTTTGATAACGTTTCTAAGGGTAAGCATACGCTTAAGCTAACTCTGTTCGGTAACCGCTTCAACTGCTTTGCAGGTCTGCATAATGCGGAAAGAGATCTCAGATGGGTAGGCCCCGGAATGTTCAAGACGGGCGGAGATGCATTCAGCTACGAATATCAGATTCGTGAGATGGGTATCATCGCAAGCCCCGTCATCGAAGTGATGAAGAAGGTCTGATCGATTTTAATTATAGCATTTGAAAGGATGACGAAGCGTATGAATAAATTTCAAAAGCTTGACCGATATCCCCTTGGTTCTATCCGCGCAGAAGGATTTCTGAAGGATCAGATGCTTCGCGGAAAGGACGGCATCTGCGGGCATCTCCACGAGCTCGAGCCTAATATGATCTATGATCCGTATATAAATAAGACTCACGTTCCCGCCTGGTCGAACGGTAATCAAAACGGCTGGGGCGCGGAGATCTCAGGAAACTATTGGGCAGGTTACATACAGTTCGCATATACTCTGAACGATCCCGAAATGATAAAGACCGCGACGGACTGGGTGGATGCGATGATGAAAAAACAACGCCCGGACGGGTATCTCGGAACGTATTACGAGGAAGACGCCGCGATTTATGACGACTATAACGCCTGGGGAACGGCTTGCGCTATGCGCGGACTTATCGCCTATTACGAGGCGACGGGAAGACGAGATGTGCTCGACGCAGTCTACCGCTGTATGCTCTGGTTCTGTGACGTTTGGAGCGGCGACAAAAAGACCACTTACGCAGGACCTTTTATAATAGAGCCGATGATATTTACGTATCAGTACACAGGGGACGAAAGACTGGTGAAGTTCTGCGAGGATTATCTTGAATTTATCTGCAAGAACGACATTTTCGACACCTCGTATAAAACCATGCTTCACGGCGAATACCGTTATAATTCTTCCCATACCGCAGGATACGGATGTCAGAGCAGAATGCCCGCTCTTGTATATAGTGCGACAGGCAAAAAGGATTATCTTGATGCCACCGCAAGAGCTCTTGATATGATGCACGAAAGATCCGTGCAGGTTACGGGAAGTCCCGTTTCGGATAACGAGTACCTTTCTCCCGTCGGCGCGGTTTCGGAAACTGAATACTGCTGTTACGCATTCTTCAATGCAGAGTATTCCTATATGAGCTATATCACGGGCGAGGCGAAGTACGGCGACCGCATGGAGACGATGTTCTATAACGGCGCTCAGGGGGCGCGTAAAAAGGACGAAAAGGCTATCGCGTATATGAACTCGCCAAACCAGGTGTATGCTACCGATCATTCTTCTCGTACACATCATGATTCGCAAGCTTACGCTCCCTGCTATCCAACGTCCTGCTGTCCCGTCAACGCCGTTGCAGTCATACCCGAGTTTATCAGAGGTATGCTCCTCCGCGACCGCGAGGAAAACGTATATCTTATGGCGTACGGTCCCTGCTCCCTTAAGCACGGTGATGTCGCGCTGAGCGTGAAGACTTACTATCCCTTCCGAAACTCCGTAACCGTGGAGATCGAATGTGATAAGGAGTTTGCGATAAATCTCCGTATTCCTTCCTTTGCAAAGGGATACGGACTTTCCGTGAAGGACGGAGAGGACGCAACCGTTGAAGAAAAGGACGGATTCGTTTCTGTCAAACGCGCTTGGAAAAAAGGCGATAGAGTAACGATCAATTTTGAGGCAACGGTGGAGATCGTCACACTTCAAGATGACGATTGTTGCGGAAATCACCCGCTGGCGATAAAATACGGCGCGCTGGTGTTTGCGTATCATATTCCGGAAAAATGGACCGTGACCGCAGGCAGACCTATGACGGCGCTTCCAAGCGGCTGGCACTGGTATAACGTAACGCCTGATTTTAAGGAAGCAGACGCAAAGGATGCACACGAGCGTCTCGGCCGCCGCCGCGAACAGATATCTTGGAACGTTGCTATCGATGAAAATCTGAAAGCGGAAGACGTGACGGTAGAGGAGCTTGACGAAACAGGATACGTCTGGGAAAAGCCTATGATACGGCTCCATACACACTGCTATAAAGCGCCTCATTTGTTCCCGCCGTACCCGAAGACCACGTATGAGCCTTACGGCGAATATCATGCGGTTACAGAGCGGCTTCCTCTCGTGCTTGAACCTTATGGCTGCACTAATCTGAGAATAACTTATTTTCCAAAGGCAAAATTGAATCGAGAATAGACAAAATAAAAGCACCGCTTGCGGAATAATACCGCAGGCGGTGTTGTTATTTACTGAAATTCAGGAATAAAGCTTTCCGAAGCGCTTTTGCCGTCCTGAGTGTACAGAAGCTTAAAACCTAACTTCTGCGCGTGCTCCACTACGCGAAGATAGGCGGCGCGAGGCAAGGTGTCATTAAGCTCGGGATACGGTGTTTCGCAGACGGGAGTGTACTGGCTCATAAGGGAAAGTCCTACTCCGTCTGAACCGAATTTATCATGTAATAGCGAAACTATCTTTCTTGATTCAAGATCGTTTCCGGGCAATATCAAATGACGTATTACAGTACCTTTCAGCATAAACCCGTCATCTGAAAACAAAGGAGCGCCCGTCTGACTGCGCATCTCGCGTATGGCTGCAAGACAGATCTCGCGGTAATTTGAGACAGATGAATACATTTCCGCGCTTCTGTCGGAAAAATATTTAAAATCGGGAAGATAAACGTCAACGTAACCGTCAAGCATTTTCAGAGAAGAGACGGATTCGTAGCCGCTGCAGTTATAAACGACGGGAAGCGTCAGCCCCGTCTCCCTTGCAATATCGAGAGTTTTTATAACTGAGGGAATGAAGTGCGTAGCGGTAACGAGATTGATATTGTGAACGCCCGCTTCCTGTAAAATCAGAAGCTCACGCGCAAGCTCACGAGGGGAGTATACTCTGCCGATATCGCCGCTCGGACGGCTGATCTTTTGGTTTTGACAGTAAACGCAGCGAAGCGAGCAACCGGTAAAGAACACGGTTCCGGATCCCTTGACCGGAGCTTCTATGCCTTGCCCTGAAAGACAGGGCTCTTCCCAATAGTGAGGGGCGATCCGAGCGACGCGCATCTCAGAACCTGAGCGGCATCGCCCGAGCTTGCCGACGGTCCTGTCAACTCCGCATTCCAAAGGGCAGAGACGACAGCTCTGATAATCATTCATCGTCATTTTCCCTATGCTCGGAGGTGAGATATGCGTATATCGCCATCGGAAGCACTACCGCGCTTATTGCGGAAACGGTAAGAAGCGTGTTCTTGACGGCTCTGCGACGCTTCAAACGGCGGCTGATGCTGACGTAATCAGGATGAGGCGCAGGGATCTCCCCGCAGTCCGAGGTTGCTTTCGGAGCTTTGATGGAGTGAAGGAAGCATCTGCACCTCTTACAGGTGAGAAGGTGGTGGCGTATCAGCTCAGCGGTTCGGGCGGAACAGCTTCCGTCAGCGTAAAGCGGTAAAAGGTCAAAGACCACAGAACAGTTTTTATCAAAAATATCCTTCATTTTCAAGGCTCTCCTTAATATCGTTTTTAGCGCGGAAATAAAGAACTTTCGCGGATGATTCGGTGATTTTCATTATATCGGCGATCTGAGCGAAGGTAAGCTCTCCGCTCGCGCGAAGCAATACGACCTCGCGGTATTTGGGCTTGAGATGCGCGATAGCGTTTCGGATAGCGGCGCTTCGCTCACGGCGTTCTGCGTACGCCTCAGGGGTTTTCTCGTAATCGTCGTACAGAGTTTCTTCAAGTGATTCAAGATCAAGGCAGATATCCTTGTGTTTTCTTATGTGGTGGAACCAGATGTTTTTGGCGATGGAACATAGCCAGGTCTCGATGCTGCACTTACCGTTATATCGGTGCATAGACCTGAAGGCTTGATAGAAGGTCTCCTGCGTCAGCTCTTCGGCAAGATGATGATCGTGCTGACAGGTTCGGTACAGAAACTTGTAAACGTAGGAATAATGCAAACGGTATATCTCTTCAAATTCCTTCAAGGATATCCCTCCTTTCTTTTAGATACTTCGATTTTAACATGAAAACCAAAGCATTTCAAGGGGAATTTTATGAATAAACGGTATATAGTTGAAATTTTTGATTGATACGCATAGCGCTGAAAAATACAATTTTGATAAAATAAACAAAAAATAAAAAACGAGTAAAAAAATAATATGCAATAGCGGAAAAATAAAAAAACACTCTTGACATTAAAAGAAAAATATGATAGAATACCTTATTATAAAAAATATATACACGATAAAAAGAAAGGATTGGTAATGGTATGAATTCAAACGTAAGACCTGAAACAATGGAACGTATAACAAACGCGGAGCTCGCAAATAAGTTCATTGAAGAGCAGATATCGGAGGTTCGCAAGCAGGTTGGGGATAAGAAGGTACTTCTCGCGCTTTCGGGCGGTGTTGACTCTTCTGTCGTAGCTGCATTACTGCTCAAGGCTATAGGAAAGCAGCTGGTCTGTGTGCACGTAAATCACGGACTTATGCGTAAGAACGAATCCGAGAACGTTGTGGAAGTATTCCGAGGTCAGCTGGACGCCAATCTTATATATATCGACGCGACAGACCGTTTCCTTGATCTTCTCAAGGGTGTAGCAGATCCCGAATCCAAGAGAAAGATAATCGGAAAAGAGTTTATAGAAGTGTTCGCAGAGGAAGCAAGAAAGCTGGACGGAGTCGAGTTCCTTGCTCAGGGTACTATCTATCCTGACATTCTTGAAAGCATAAAGCAGGCAGAGGGTAAGAAGGCTGTTAAGTCCCACCATAACGTCGGCGGTCTTCCCGAGGATCTCAAATTCGAGCTCGTAGAGCCTATCAAGCTGTTATTTAAGGATGAGGTAAGAGTTGTGGGCGAGACGCTCGGTCTTCCTCACGCAATGGTTTACCGTCAGCCGTTCCCGGGACCCGGACTTGGCGTTCGTTGTCTCGGCGCTATCACAAGAGATCGTCTGAACGCTCTCAGAGAAGCAGACGCTATCCTTCGTGAAGAATTTGATAAGAACGGACTCGCAGAAAAGGTATGGCAGTACTTTATCGCAGTTCCGGACATCAAGAGCGTCGGCGTTAAGGATGACAGCAGATACGAGGGCTGGCCCGCGATCATCCGCGCAGTAAATACCAAGGACGCAATGACCGCTACCATCGAGGAGATCCCTTACGCAGTTCTCCATAAGATCACCCAGCGTATCACAAACGAGGTCGAGGGAATCAACAGAGTTCTGTATGATCTGACTCCTAAGCCTACGGGAACGATTGAGTGGGAATGAGAAACTTTATCCCGAAAACCCTTATACCACAAGGGTTTTCGGGTTTTCATTTTTCGAAAAGTACACGAAAAGTACATAACAGCACTTTGAAGCCTTATCCGCACAGCTTATT
>SVSQ01000026.1 GCA_015064245.1 Oscillospiraceae bacterium
GAGAAAATCTCGGGTTTTTCGGTTGGCATCTTTTTTGTCAACTCGTCTTGGCTGCGGCACTAGGATTCGAACCTAGGTGATGACGGAGTCAGAGTCCGTTGCCTTACCGCTTGGCGATGCCGCATTGTTTGGAACGATAGATATTATATCACAATTATTTCCATTTGTCAAGGGGTTTTAAGAAAAAAGTTAAGAAAAATATTGACGGAGTATTTTTATTCAAAAAAGGCTATGATTTTATGCCATTCAAGAGCTAAAATTATTGAAAAACCCTTGAAATCGCAGATAATATATGATATAATAGATATAATATTGGATAATACTAATATGTCGTGTGATAACAAAAAATATTCATGGCAAAAAATGTTCAGCCCTATCAAGAAAGGAAATTAAATAATTATGGTAAAAATTGCTGTTATCGGTTTTGGAAATATCGGTGGCGGACTTGTTGAACTTATAGATAAGCATAAGGAGATAATCGCTCGAGACTGCGGGACCGAGGTAGAGGTCAAATATATCGTCGATATAAGAGATTTTACAGGTCATCCGCTTGAAAGTAAAATAGTAAAGGATTTTAACGTGGTCCTTAATGACCCTGAGGTTTCCATAGTTGCGGAAATGATAGGCGGATCTCATCCTGCTTTTGATTTTTCGATCGCGGCGCTCAAGGCGGGAAAGCACGTTGTTTCATCAAATAAAGAGGTCGTGGCGAACTTTGGCGAACAGCTCCTCGCCGCTGCGGCAGAGAATAAGGTAGCCTATCTTTTCGAGGCATCCGTCGGCGGAGCTATTCCGATAATAAGACCTATGAGAGAATCACTTTCTTCCGACGATATAATCTCGGTAAACGGTATTCTTAACGGTACGACCAACTTTATACTTACCAATATGCTTTACAATGGTAAGGCGTTTGAGGACGCCCTTGCAGAGGCTCAGGCTCTCGGCTATGCCGAAGCAAATCCCAGCGCGGACGTTGACGGTATCGATGCCTGCAGAAAGATATGCATCTTGGCGGCGCTTGCTTACGGAGTCATCTATCCCTGCGACAGCGTTGCAACAGAAGGAATACGCAATATCTCAAAGAGAGACGCTTCCGACGCTTCGGAGCTCGGCGCATCTATCAAGCTTATCGGTCACGCTGAAAAGACAGCAGATGGCAAGGTGCTTATCAGCGTTTGCCCCAGAATGGTTCCGTCAGACGTTCCGCTTTCAAGCGTAAACGACGTTTTCAACGGCATTATGGTGTCAGGAAAAGCCGTAGGAGACCTGATGTTCTACGGACGCGGCGCGGGCAGGATCCCGACGGCGGGCGCAGTTCTTGCGGATATCGTTGAGATAGTCAAGCATCTTTCCTGCGGTCAGCTTCCGCCCTCAAAGTGGACAAGAGGCGCGGGAAGTGAGCTGGCGGACGCAAAGGCGGCAGTATCTAAGTTCTATTGCAGAGTTAATGGCAATAAGATCCCCGAAGGCGCTATCGAGGTTATTCAGAAGGACGGCGAGACCGCGATCGTCACCGCGCCTATCACGGAATACGAGCTTGACGAAATGACAAAGGGCTTTGAGGTAGTATCGAAGATCAGATTTTTCGCTTGATCAAATTTAGAAATTCAGTCCGAGACGTATAAATCTACGTCTCGGGCTTTATAATGAAAAATAATATCACATTTTGAAAGGAAGTATATAAAAATGATTAAAAAGACAGTTTTGAGAAAGTATGCCCGCCTTATCGCTACGGTAGGCGCTAACGTAAAAAAAGGACAGGAGGTAGTTATCCAGGCTGAGCTGGACTGCCCCGAATTCGTTGAGATGGTAGTTGCGGAGTGTTATAAGGCAAAGGCGTCCAAGGTTATGGTAGAATGGTCGCATCAGCCCATAACGAAGCTGAATATCAAATACCGCAGTCTCAGCGTTATGACGAAGACGGAGAACTGGGAGATAGAGAAGTACAAGCATAAGGTAGAGACTCTTCCCGTTCACATCTACCTCATTTCCGATGATCCCGACGGACTGAACGGTATCGACCAGGTCAAATATCAGAAGGCTTCTCAGGCAAGATATAAGGTCTTCAAGCCATTCAGAGACCAGATGGATAACCGTTATCAATGGTGTATTGCCGCTATCCCCGGAAAGGCGTGGGCAAAGAAGGTATTCCCCGGACTCAGAACGAGCGCGGCGGTAGAAAAGCTCTGGGAGGCTATCCTCACGGCGTCAAGAGTTGCAGTTGACGGAAGCGACGATCCCAATGAAAACTGGAACCGTCACAACGAGGATCTGAAGGTGCGCTGTGATTACCTCAACTCCCTCGGAATCGAGACTCTTGAATACAAGGCGTCCAACGGAACCGATTTCAGGGTTGGAATGATAGAGGACGCGATCTTTATGGGTGGCGGAGAGGATACTCTGCTCGGAAACTTCTATAATCCCAACATTCCTACGGAAGAAATATTCATCACACCCAAAAAGGGAGTAGCGGAAGGAATAGTTTATTCCTCGAAGCCTCTTTCTTACAGAGGACAGCTCATTGAGAATTTCTCGATCAGATTTGAGAACGGTAAAGCCGTTGAGGTCCACGCGGAAAAGAACGAGGATCTGCTTAAAGCTATGATCGAAATGGACGAGGGTGCGGCGTACCTTGGCGAGTGCGCGCTGGTTCCGTATTCATCTCCCATAAATAAGAGCGGAATTCTGTTCTACAATACTCTGTTCGATGAAAACGCCGCTTGCCACCTTGCTCTCGGCGCAGGATTCGAGAGCTGCATCAAGGATTTCGATAAGTATACCCTTGAAGAGTGCCGCGCGAAGGGCGTAAATGATTCCATGATCCACGAGGACTTCATGATCGGAACGGACGACCTTTCCATTATTGCTCACACAAGAGACGGAAAGAGCGTCAAGATCTTCGAAAACGGAGAATGGGCGTTTTAAGATATGAAACTGACGTATAAGCACACGGTCCTTTCCTGCTATCTGGCGTATATCTCCTCAGCCGCGGCGAACAATCTGCCGGCGCTGTTGTTCATCATATTTCAGACGGATTTCGGACTTACCACTACCCAGCTTGCTTCTCTCGTGACCTTTAATTTTTTCACGCAGATAATAGTTGACGTTTTAGGCGCGAAATATTCTGACAGAGTAGGGTACAGAGGCATCGCGATAATCTCTGAGGCTTTTTTGGCGGTCGGACTTGTCTGTATCGGAATACTTCCCATGATTATGGGGAATAAATATCTTGCGCTGGTAATCGCTTCGATCGTGTACGCTATCGGTAGCGGACTGGGTGAGGTCATTATCAGCCCGATGATCGAGGCACTGCCGGGTGATGCAAAGGAATCGGCGATGAGCATACTCCATTCATTTTATTGCTGGGGATTCGTTGGCGTAGTTACTCTTTCAACTCTTTATTTTTACGTTTTCGGAACGGATGAATGGTACGTACTGCCGATCTTGTGGGCGATAGTTCCCGTTATCACGCTTATAATGTTCAGTGTTGTCCCGATCAGAGAGCTGAACGATTCAGCTCCTTCAATGCCACTTACCGACCTTTTCAGAACAAAGTTGTTCTGGCTGTTTTTGCTGCTCATGATCTGCGGCGGAGCGGCGGAGCAGGCTATGGGACAATGGGCGTCGCTGTTTGCAGAGGCGGCGCTGGGTGTTTCCAAAACCGTTGGAAATCTCCTTGGCCCCTGCTTCTTTGCGCTTGCTATGGGTACTACGCGAGGACTTTACGGCAAATACGCCGAAAAGCTCCCGATCAAAAAAGCGTTGCTTATCTGCGCTTTGATCGCGCTCGGCGGATACCTCATGGTCTCACTGATACCGAACCCTTATATTGCGCTCATCGGATGCGGCGTAATAGGAATAGGAGTCGGACTTTTCTGGCCCGGAGTGCTTTCCGTAGCGTCTAAAGCGATTCCTGCAGGCGGAACGGCTATGTTTGCAATACTTGCAGTGTGCGGAGATATCGGATGCTCCGTCGGACCGCAGGTCGCGGCTGTTGTTTCCGAAATAAACGGAGCAGGACTCAGCATGGGGCTCTTGTCTTGTGTGGTGTTCCCGCTCACGATAGCAGTTTCTATGTTGATCAATATAAAAAAACATAAGGATATCTGAAATACATACTGTTTATAATTGAAAGGACAGACGTATGGCAGTTATCCAAGGATCAAAGCTCTACAAGGTAATATATTATGTCGTTCTTATATCATTTATCATACCGCTTCTCAGCTTTACGATAAGCCTTATAACGGTATATAACGGAGATATATCAGAGCACAGCAAGCAGCTTAAAACGGAATATATGCTGATGGTAGTCCAGGCGCTCCTCGGAGTAATAGCGATAAATATACCGCCATTTCTGATGAAAAAGTATTCCTTCGAGGTCCCGACGGGAATTTTGATCCTTTATACGGTGTTTTTGTTCTGCTCAATATATCTTGGCGAAATAAAACGCTTTTACAGTCACATCGATCTGTGGGACGATATACTGCATTGTTTTTCGAGCGTAATGACAGGCTTTTTCGGGTTTATGCTGGTATATATCTTTAACAGATCGAGGGAGACGGATATTGCATCGAAGCTTTCACCGATATTCTTAGCGCTGTTTGCTTTTTGTTTTTCGTTGTCGATCGGCGCGGTATGGGAAATATACGAGTTTACTATAGACCGTTTTTTCAGTCTGAATATGCAGAAATACCGTTTGCCGGACGGAAATGACCTGGTCGGACACGCCGCACTTGCCGACACGATGACGGATATCGTAATAGATACGGTTGGCGCGCTTGTATCGACCGCAATCGGATATTTTTCTATAAAGCGTAAGCAGGGTTGGATAAGTGAATATCTGCGCGTCGACGAGAAAAGCGACGATTTAAATAAGGGAGAGACGTAATGAAGAAACCAAATATTATATTCATATTCAGCGATCAGCACAGAAAAGCATCAATGGGCTTCTGGCAGAACGAGGAATATAAGAAGCATATAAAGGGAGAGCCGGACCCGGTAGTAACTCCCAATCTTGACGCTCTTGCAAAGGACGGCGTCGTTCTTTCCGAGGCGTATTCAAGCTATCCGGTGTGCAGTCCGTTCAGAGCGATGCTGTTCTCAGGCAAATATCCCGAGAATAACGGAGTATGGAATAACTGCGCTCCGGGACGTCTTGACGCCCTTAAGGAAGACCTTGACAGTCTGACGGACGTGCTTTCGGATTCGGGCTACAGCGTAGGATACGTTGGGAAATGGCATCTTGAAGAGCCCAGACCCGATTTCGACGCTGAAGGGAACTACATAGGCGATAAAGAGGATTACGAAGGAGAGCGATTTTTCCCCGACGGAAGCCCTGACAGCAATACAGCATGCTGGGATACGCTCATAAGAAGCGGGAGACAGAGAAAGATCGATTACCTTTACGCGTATAATACCTGGGACGTTTTCAGAACAAAAGAAGGCGGAAACAAGCTGAAAGCGCCGCATTATTGGGATAAAGACCATAACAGAATAACCGTTCCGCCGAACATCTGGAGCCCTGAGTTTGAGACCGATCTCGCCCTTGATTTCATCAGAAACGAAAAGGGTGAGCGAGACGGCGAGAAGCCATACGCTCTGTTCGTAAGCTATAATCCACCGCATCTGCCGTACTCCTCAAGAGAGGATACGGACTACACGGCGTACGATAACATTTATTCTGCAGAGAATCAGCCGGATATCAGCGCGCTGATCAAGCGAGAGAACGTTACTATCGGAGACGCTAAATTCCACGAAAAGGTCAGGGTGTATTTTTCTCACGTTACCGGAATAGACAGTTGCGTCGGAAGAATACTCGACGGTCTCGAAAAAAGCGGAGAAAAGAACGATACCATCGTGGTTTTCACAGCAGATCACGGCGAGATGCTGGGCAGCCACGGACTTATGTCCAAGAACGTGCCTTACGAGGAAGCGACAGCGATACCGTTTATAATCAGCTATCCCAAGATGCTTGAGCATAAGACGGACGATCTGTTCATGACGGGCGCCGACATCATGCCAACGCTTCTCGGACTCATTGGCGCGGATATTCCGAGAGACGTTGAGGGAAGCGACTATTCTGCGCTTCTGAGGGGCGAGGACGGCGAGCGTCCGAGATCGGCGCTTTTCACTCAGCCTAAGCGCAAGGGCGTGCGGACAAGCAAATATCTTCTTACGATTTCGTACGGAGATAAAGATAACTATACCGCTCCCGAGCTTTACGATCTTGAAAAGGATCCGTATCAGATGAATAAGATCGCTTTTGACTCTATACCGGAAGAAGACCTTCTCCTTCTGCGAAAAGAGCTCGGCGAAAAGCTGAGGATCTCAAAGGATCCTTGGTATAAAATGAAGTTGTACGCTGATTTTATAATCTATCCTGAAGAATGAAAGAGCTTGTTTTACTTATAAAGCCCGCATCCGGACTGTGCAATATGAGGTGCGAGTACTGCTTTTATCACGATGAGATGAAAAAGGGCGGCGGCGCCGCTCAGCCGATGAAGCTGATGAGCCTTCAAACGCTGGAGCAGATCGTAAAAAGAGCCTTTGAAACGGCGGAAGATAAATGCGCGTTTATTTTCCAAGGCGGAGAGCCGACGCTTCAGAGCATAGAGTTCTACGAGGAATTTGAAAGGTTTTTGTCCTTATATAATCTCAAAGGCATCGAAACGGAGCGATTCATTCAGACCAACGGAGCAGAGCTCACGGACGCCCATGCGGAATTTTTTCTGAAAAACTCCTATTACGTTGGCGTATCAATAGACGGAGACCGGGCTCAGCACGACAGATACCGCAGTTTTGCAAACGGGTCCGGCTCCCATTCGAGCGTTACCAATGGCATCAGACTTCTTCTTGATTACGGAGCGGACGTCAGCGCTTTGGTCACGGTTACGGAGAATAACGCCTCAAACGGAGCGGAGCTGTATAGATATATCCGATCTCTCGGAGTGAATAAGATCCAGTTTACGAAATGCATATCTACGGACAGCGATATCCGCCTTACCGCAGAAAGCTGGGCGAGTTTTCTTAAGTCGGCGTTTTGGGAATATCTGAAAGACATCTCAAGATCCGCGGGCGTGAGCGTCCGCGAGTTTGACGATCTTATTCGGATATATTCGGGGAAGAGAAGCGAGATCTGCGGAGGCGACGGCGTCTGCCGCTGCGCATTGACTGTCGAATCCGACGGCTCGGTATATCCCTGCGACTTTTACGTTTCAGGCGAATATAAGCTGGGAAACGTATTTGAAGACAGCTTTGAGAGTATATATTCCGGAAAAAAACTGAGATCATTTTCAGAAAGATCCGCTGTATTACCCGAGGAATGTAAAAAATGCGGATACAGAGGTCTCTGCGGAAACGGATGCTACAGATACCGTGATGAAAACGGCAAATATCTTTACTGCGAAAGCTATAAGGAGTTTTTTAAATTTGCGGAGCCGTATCTGAGACAGCTGAGCAAGATAGTATAAAAAGCAGATGAAATGAATATAAACGTGTGAAATAATTAAAATGTATAAGTGTAAAAAATGCAAATAGACAATTCGGAGGATAACAAGATGAAAAAAGAAACTTGGCAACCGACTTGTGGCAGGCAGTGGATTCGCTTTGCGGTGCTTGGAGCACTGCTGGTGTTGCTTTCGGTTTTGCTGATCGCTTGCGGCGGCAAGAAGAAAATAACATTGAAATACATGATGAATGACTCAAAGGACGGATACATTGTTTCATACATCGGATCGTATGATGCAGAGCAGTTGGTCATTCCTGCTAAATACAATGGATTACCCGTGGTTTCAGTAGGGGCGTATGCTTTTGATGCGAGCCCGAACCTGAAATCGGTTGTATTTGAAGACGTCAGCAAGATGACGGTTGGCGCGCACGCCTTCGAGTCTTGCCGCGCATTGAAAAGCGTTGTCTTTAAAGGAAAGGACATATCAAAGCTTGTTATTGAGAAGCAGGCGTTTGAGGGATGCACTGCGCTGAAGTCTGTGAGCTTCGGTGAAGGTCGGCTTGAAGAGCTGACTATGTTAAAGTCATCTTTTGGAAAAGTAACCGAGTTAGAAGAGCTTTCTTTTGCAGGCGATGAGAATACCGAGATCACGATTCCCGCGAATTCTTTCCCAAAGGAATTGTCGATTGACAGGCTGTCATTTAAAGGCGGAACTATAACATTGACTCACTCTGTAAACAACGAATACGTTGTAAGCGTCAAGGAGATGAATCTGCGGAATGCAAATTTGGAATCTTCATATGTTAATATTTTCGTCGATCATCTGACTGTTTCGGGCAGTTCGCTTTCTGTGAGCAATATCGGACATATCGAGATCGAAAACAGCGCAAGCCATAAATACTTCACGCCTGCGAAGACCACGGGCATTGCAAGGGCTACATTTGCAGAGGGCTTTGACTTTGAAGCAGGAATTTATGAGCATTATTACACAAAAGGCATTTTTAACATTAAATATTATTGCCTGCCTTACGCCGCCGAGATATATTTGCCTGCCTCTGTGACCTCGATCCCCGCTAACTTCTTTGGTAACGAGGGCGAGTGTACCGTCTTTTACAACGGCACGTTGGAACAGTGGAATAAAGTGACGGTTGCTGAAGAGGGAAATGCAAACTACGTTGAAGACCGCGTAGCGATTAAAACTGCAGAGAATAATGAATACACCGTACAGTTTAAGGGAGCAGACGGAGCCGTGCTTGCCGATCCCGTATCTGTGGATTATGGCAGTACCGTTACCGAGCCCTCGATTACCGTACCGAACGGAAGCGTTCTGACAGGCTGGTATCTCGATACTGAGATGAACCAAGAATGGCGTTTTGATTACGATCAAGTTACTCAGAATATCACGCTTTACGCGTGTTTTGTCTCCAAGAGCGATCTGGAGAAGACAGAAGTTCTTACATACGAGGGCTTTGAACGCTCGGATCATATTTTCACCATGCAGGTTCCAAGTGAGACGAGCGAGATCTCCCTGGATGCCGCATTTACGGTCAGCCCCTATGCAACTTGGAGCATTTCGCGCGATGAGACGTGTGCCGATACGGTCGTTGGCAAGATAATGCTTCAGCCGGGCGAAAACGTCTATTATTTGCGCGTAACGTCGCAAAACGGGGTAAAGACATCAACTTATACCCTGAGGATTTACCGCGAAAAGCTTTATACGGTAATATATCAGCCTCAAAACGGCGAAGCGGACGTTGAGCTGCTGCTGAAGAAGGATAGCAAGCTTGAAAATAAGCAATTCACAAAGATCGGATATCGCTTTAACGGTTGGTATCTGAACGGCGAAAAGGTCGACTTTGAGACCTTTAAAGTAAATTACGACTGCACGTTGGTTGCGGATTGGCGTCCATTGCAGTACACCATTTCCTTTGCGGCAGATACTGGTGTTGCCGCAGTATCCGCCGAATACGGAGCTTTGCGCGGTCTGCCTGTTCCTGCATCAAGAGAGCAATATGCGTTTGGCGGATGGACGGACGGCGCAGGAAATCTCTTTGCAGATGCCGACGGAAAAATGCTGAAACCCTATTCGCTTTTGCATGACGTAACGCTATATCCGGTATGGAATGCAATCAATTACAACATTACGTATAAGGGCGTTGAAGGGCTTACAAACAAGAATCCGTCGAGCTATACTTCAGATTCTGCGACCATAATGTTGCAATCCGTCAGCCGAACCGGATATGAATTTATAGGTTGGTTTAATGGAGACACACCCGTTTCCATGATTCCCGCAGGCTCCAAAGGACACTTGAGCCTTGAAGCACGGTGGAAGCCGATAACATACACGGTGACCTACCTTGATACTCTCGGAGCGTCTCTTGTCGGTCTGCCCACAAGCTTTACAGTCGAGAGCAATACGATGACCTTGAGCGATATTACAGTTCCGAACTATACCTTCAAGGGCTGGTACAAGACAAACGGTCAGAGAGTGACGGCGATCGCCGCAGGCTCGCATAAAGATCTGGTGCTTTACGCGCGCTTTGCTCCCGAAGCTTATACGGTTACGTACAAAAACCTTTTTGATGCTGTTAACGTAAACCCCGTTTCATACACAATAGAGGATGCGGACATCACTCTTGATAGCTTGAAGCGTCCTTGGTACAGCTTTACAGGCTGGTATTCGGACGAGGCTTGCACACAGCGCGTAACGGAGATAGATACGGCGCAGGGTAAAGCTGTTACGCTTTACGCAGGATGGGAGCTTGCTTCGTACGAAGCTAAATATTATGTAGACGGAAAGCTGCTGACAACACTGTATTTCACATATGAAACCCGTCAGCTTGACGATCCCGAATTGCCTGTGAAGGACGGCTACGTAGGAAAGTGGAGCGCTTATTCCATAGCGCCCGAAACCCTGCATATCTACGCGGAATATAGCTTCAAGCCTTATTTTATCACATACAAAGGCGCGGAAAACCACGGTAATCCCACGGAATATTGCTATGATACACCTACCTTCACCCTCAAAGATGCTGTCAAGAATGGATATAGGTTCATTGGTTGGTTTGACGAGAGCGGTAAAAAGGTTACCGAGATAGCAAAAGGAACAACGGGCGACTTGACGCTGACTGCTCGCTTCGAGCTTGCCGAGTACAGTATTACGTATGAAAATGTACACGGCGTGGATACCTCGGCGTTCCCGTCAAGCTTTACAATGGAGAGCGCCGCTGTCAAATTGCCAACAAGCGTTGAAATTGAGGGATGCACCTTCAAGGGATGGACGTGGAACGGCAAAAAGGTCGCAGAGATTCCTGCGGGAACGGTTGGCGACGTTGTTTTGAAAGCAGAATTTGATCTGACACAGTTTATCATCACCTACTTGGGTGATGAAGGAAACCACGGAAATCCCGTTGAATACAATTATGAGACCGACACCTTTGCTCTTGCCGACGGAACCAAGAGGGGATACAGCTTCCTTGGTTGGTACAGCGAAAAGGGTGAAAAGGTTACCGAGATCGCAAGAGGAACAACGGGCGACTTAACGCTGACCGCCCGCTTTGAGCTTGCAAAATACAGAATTAAATATGAAAACGTACACGGAGCGGATACGTCGAAATTCCCGTCGAGCTTCACCGTTGAGAGCGGTCCCATTACGTTGCCGACGATAGTCAATGTTGACGGATATACCTTTAACGGTTGGACGCTGAACGGTAAGCGTGTTACGGTCATTCAGAAGGGAACGGTAGGCGATATTACGTTGACCGCGAATCTGACACCTACTGTTTATACCATAATACTTGAGCCTGCAGGCGGAACGCTTTCAAAGAACACCTTCACCGTTGAGATGGGCGGTATGCTGGATCTGCCTGTACCGAAACAGACGGGAAAGGTCTTCCTTGGATGGTTCGATAACACAGGCGCCGACGCGGTACAGTACACAGACGAGAAGGGCGATGCCGTTATTCCTTATGAGGAAAAATCCGGCCGTGTGCTTTACGCGCATTGGGCAGTGGTTGTGTGCAACGTCACCTTTGAGACAAACGGCGGCGAATCGGTTGCGGCAAAGCAGTTTGCATACGGATCAGCATTTGATTCCGAGATCGTCACTCAAAAGGACGGCGCCGTATTTGACGGTTGGTACACTGTTGACGGCTCCATCGAATATACATCGACCACATTGATCCTCGGAGACGTAGATCTCCATGCAAAGTGGGTTGAAAGTACTCCTATTTCCACAGCGGCAGAATTTTTGGCAATTGCGCAGAATCCCGCAGGAAACTATTATCTGACGGATGATATCAACCTGAAGGGTAATTTCTGGACGCCGATCGAAAGCTTCACAGGTAAGCTTGACGGCAGAGGATATACTGTTAAGAACTTTATTATAAGCTCAACATCGCTTAGCGGTAATTTCGGTATGATCTATGAAAACAGCGGTGTTATTGAAAATCTGAACCTGTTAGATTATACCTTCAACGTAACCGCATCTACTTACGCAGACAATGCTATTGGCGTTTTAGTCGGAACCAATAAGGGAACGATTTCCAACTGTACGCTTGAGAGCGGCGGTTTCAAGGTCACCTGTACTATGTCAGGTACGAGTAAAGCATTGAGTATCGGCGGTCTTGTTGGAATGAATGAAGGTATAGTGACCGAGTGCAGTACCTTGGTAAATATGGACCTTGATTTTGTAGGCCAACGCGGCGGAACTCCGTATTATTATATCGGCGGACTTGTCGGATATAATATCGGTAAAACCACGTATTCATCTGCGCAGCTTTCCATAACCGTTTCCTCGTATTCGGTCGGCTACAGAGAAAATCCCTGGACACATTATGATACGTATAACCATCCTGTCATTGGCGGATTGATCGGTTGTAACTACGGAGCGAAGGATACTACGGGCAATAAGGGGCAGTGTTATGCTAATTACGCAAACGCTGACCTCTCCCATACGTCTTCCGTTGGCGCATACGCAGGAGAGATCTCATACCTCGGCGGTCTTGTAGGTTTAAATCTCGAAAACGGACGTATTGAAGCCTGCTATTCCAACGGAACTATTGGAGGCGGCGCCATCAGCGGTTCTGCCCTTGGCGGTCTCGTTGCTCAAAACGATTCTCTCTCTATGATCGTCAGCTGCTATTCTACAGTCGATATTACTGCTGACAAGGGCGGAGACGTCGGCGGATTGGTTGGTTACAATGCCGCAAACGTACAGAACTGCTATGCTATCGGCGACGTTATTTCGACAGTAAACGTGGACATTGGCGCGCTGGTGGGTGAAAACGCATCTGCAGGCACGGTGTTTAAGTGCTATAGCTCCGGTGACGTTACGGCGCCGGGTGAAATGTGCGGATTCTTTGTAGGCAGATCTTCGGGAATTCTTAATAAGTGTTATTATCTGCGCGGTACGTCTCTTCTGGTCAACGGCGTTTATAAGACGCACGTGGTAGAATATGAAACTGTTCAAGGCTTGGCGCACGGCGATCTGTGGAGCAGGGAATTCTTGGTCGATCAGCTCTATTGGGATGAAGAGGGTTGGGCTATTCTTATCAATGAGGACCCTATTCTCGAGTGGGAACTTGCAATCGATCACAGCTACGAGATAACGGTGATAGAGCCTACCTGTGAGGATTTCGGCTACTCGCTGTATATTTGTAATGATTGCCCGCGCTTCTTCGTCAGAGACTTCGTTCAGCCCTATGGACACGCGCGCGCAGAGGTCAGAATATTCGAGCCAACCTGTACGGCTGAGGGCTACACCATGTTTACTTGCCACCGCTGTGACGAGGTACAGACCGTCGATCATCAGGATCCTCTCGGTCACAATTGGCAGCATATCAAGCGCGTAGCTGAAAGCTGTACCGTTGACGGTTATGATCTTTACGAGTGCGCTCGATGCGAGGAAGAGAAGAGGGATATCATTCCCGCGGCGCATAAGCCGATCACTTCCTTGAAGGGCGTGCCTGCTGTTTGCGTCAAGCATATCAGTGAAGCAGGAATCGTGACCTTTGAAACCACCGAAGGCTATACCGATGAGATCAGTTGCTCGGTTTGTAATAAGGTCTTGGACGCAAGCAAGGTCATCCCCCCACATAGCTTTGAGGTCACGAATACAAACGCTCCGACCTGTACGGAGGCGGGCTACGGTATCTATACCTGTAAGCATTGCGGATACGCAAAGAACGACATTGTTCCTGCTTTAGGACACGTTGACGTGAACGAGGACGTTCGCTGTGACACCTGCGGAGAGCTTTGCGGCAGCTTCGACAGCGAGAAAGCGATCCACATTACCACCGTTGAACAGCTTATTGCGGTTTCAAGGAACCTGAACGGTACCTATATTTTGGATGCCGATCTGAATCTTGCAGGCATTACCTGGACACCTATCGGTACGGAGAGAGCTCCCTTTACCGGATTCTTCTACGGCAACGGTCACAAGATCTGCAATCTGTCAGTAACCAATGCGGAAACAGGCGGTATATTCGGTTACAGCCGCGGTGTTATCAACGGACTTACCCTTAATGAAATGACGGTCGATCTGCTGAACGTCAACAGCGTTGTAGGCGGTATCGTCGCGCATAACGAAGGACTTGTTATCAATTGCTCTCTGACGGGATCGGTCAGAGTAACTATGTCGACGTTGGTGGTGATCGATACGGTAGTGAAAGTCCGCGAGTCTTATGAGATCATCGTTGGCGGTCTTATTGGTGAGAACGTTGATACGGGTACCGTTAAGCTGTGCTCGAACAGCGCGATCATTGAGACCAATTATACTGCTATCAGTGACATCCAGACGCCCGGTCCCTTATGGACATACGTTACCCGTGATCATTTAAAAACCGCAGCCACCTTGCTTGCAAACGAGGTATTTGGCGGTCTTGTAGGAAGGAATAACGGAATGATTACTGATTGTACCGTTTCCGGCAGAATCAGTAGAACGGTGAACGATCCCATAGCGATAGTCACAGGCGGCAAGGGCGGAACGAATCATCGGATCGGTTACGCATCAACCGCATTGAATGCGTTCTACGGTACCGTGGCAGGTATCAACGCCGGTACAATAAGCGGCTATGAATGTACGAAGGATATTTCGGGAAGAATACCTGAATGGGAAATCAGCAAGAATAACTCTACGGGACTGATAAGCGCATTTAACCAGCAGTTCTTTGGATATTATGCTGAGTGTCATTATTACAGCGACGAAAAAACAGGCAGCGCTGTCGGTATGAATTATCCTTACGGTGTTGTGACGAATTAAGCTTTGCTGAAGCAGCAGAAATAAAAATGAAAAGCGGATGCTTTTTACCGAAAGGTAGGGAGCATCCGCTTGCTTTGCAGTATAATTAAATCGCCGGAAAAGCATTTATGCAAAATAAAAGAGGATCTTTCGATCCTCTTATTTTTTCATACTGATTTTCGACTAAGGTTATTCTGCAGTTACAGAAGTTATAACAGCTGTGAACTGAACGTCCTTCGTCGCTAAAGTAACCGTCATTCCTGCGGCGATAAAGTGAGTTCCGTCTATATAACAGCCGTTGTTTGAGATTGCTTTTACGCTAAGCTTTCCCGTGACCTTACTGCTTGTTTCCGATTCGACGAACGATATAGCGCCGTTTTCATCGGTAGAGTATATCAAAGCCTTTGAAGGCTTTGATACAGATTCGAGAGTACCGAGAGAGACTCCATTTTCGATCCAAGTGACCTCAGACTCGTTCTTGATCAAGCCTGCGAAGGCGTTGTCAACGCTTTCCGCTTCAAAGGTTATCGTGTATTCGTTTTTAGTCGTATCCGAGTTTAACAGCATGATTATCTGCGTTCTGAAAATTATACTTGCCGCTATCAGCAGTATTCCCAGGATTATCATGGCGTCAACTATATTGAATCGTTTTTTATTTTCATAAGTATTATTCATTTCGCTGTACCTCATATTAAGAATTGACGCTCAGACATGTTCCCGAAAGCATATAGGAAACGGAATGAAAAGCCATATCAGCGCCGATTTGAAGTCGGTAGTTTCCGATCGTATACGCGCTTTCGTCCTCATAAACCGAGGATTTTACTGTGATCTTAACGTTGACCTTATCAGAAGGTACGGCGTTATTTTCAGCGTCGAAGAGCTCGATAGGAACTATCTCGACCGCTTGAACAGTACCGAGGTTCTGCGCCGTAGCGTTGTCGTAAATAGTATCGCCTTCCTTTATCTGAGCGGCGATATCCGCCGATATAAAGTCAACGGAAACGGTATAGGTGATGATCTTATTTCCGGAAGCCGAATTTTCTGGATTGGCTTTTACCATGGTTACTATAGCGGCGGCTATAACGACGATGATCAAAATTATCAGTAAAAAATCAATAAGGTTGATCCTTCTTTTCTTTTCGCCGGTGATTTGATTTGACATAAATATTTATCCTTTCCGCAGAAACTGCTCACGTTAATTCGTCGTAATCCTTATATTTACCGAATTGAAAATAATTGGCGTCGTTGAAATCAGCGCTTCTCTTAGCCGATACGGAGATCGCGCAAATGATCCAGAATATAAGAACGACTCTCGGGTTATACCAGATGTATTCTCCTACGCCGCAAAGGAGCAGAGAAATGACAGCGGAAAGCCCCGCGTAGTTATATATTCTTGAAGGGACGTTCTTATTTATACAGCAACGTCCGAAAGAGAAGCAATTTTGAATGATAAAGAATACGATCATCAAAAAGACAATGACTCCGATAAGACCGTATGAAGCGATGAGCTGTAAAAACAAGCTGTGCGCGTGAGTGATATTTCCGGAAGATCCGGGATAGCAGACGGAGAATATATCCTTGAAGGCTCCGTTTCCGGCGCCTGCTCCCGTAAGTCCAAGGAGCGTGAATACCGAACCTGAAAGCTCGGAGCTTTCAGGAAGCGCGCTGCCCGTCAGCATATAGATAACTGCGTTCCATATATCCGCTCTGTAATGCTCTGCTTTAAATAGATCGATGATCTGCGCGTAGAATCCCGGAATAAAGAGAAGAGCAAGAGATAGAACAACGATGATAGACGTAAATATTGCGGCTGTCTTTTTGCTGTAGAACATAAAGAACAGAATAACAGATACGCCGGTCGCTATTTTTGCTGCAGGGGACAAGGATGAAAACACGAAGAAGAGCGCAAATGCAGCGATAAAGAACATGGTTATCTTACGGGTGTTTGATGTACTGATAAGAAATTCAGAAAGTAAAAAGAAGATAGAGTAAATTACTACAACGCCAAGAAGGGAAAGAGAAGCGAAGATCGTAACGTCTGAATTTCCGATGTCTGTCTGAGGCGCGAGATCGATAGGCAGAGATATGATATTTTTGAACACCAGCACGAAAGCGGCGTAAAATGATATTACTACCGCGCTGAAGATAACGGTGGAGATCGTCCGCTTGAACCATACCGAGCTTTTCAGGATATTGACCGCTATGAAATATGCGGCAGTATAAAGGATCGGAACGTAGAATCTGCCGCTTCCGCCCAGAGTGAAAGCCTCGCCGAAAAACATTATCGCTAAGAAGGCGAAAACGAAAAGATCCATGAATTCAAATTTAAGAGAGCGCTTTCCGCACAGTACCTTCAGAACGTAAGAGACTATACTCATCGAGCAGATATAGACCGCGTATCCCTGAGAAACGAACGGAGTGACCAGAATGAGTGAGATAAATGCGGTTTCAGGACTTTTGAGCATTACCGCCGTGTATATCGCGAACAAAATGAAAACGCAGATTAGGTGGGCGGGAACAAAAAACGTCAAAAGAGAGAGGAGCGCTCCGATAATGCAAGCGCCGCTTCCAAAAGGAGAAAGCGTGGTATCATCTGATGGACGGTCTATGCCGAGAAGAGTGAAGAAAACAAACGAGCCTATAACGCTTTCCTGCAATGCGTGAGCAAGTGAGCCTTTGTTAAGAAGAAGCATGATCGCGACTATCAGTATCACCGCCGCAGATACCGGCGCATAGATGTCGAGATTGCCAATAAAGATACCTAATCTTTCGAGAAGGTAGATCAAAGCAGTTCCAAGGCTGAAGAATAGCAGAACGAGACCGTATGATGCCGTTTTGAAAGCGAGAAGAGTAGAAGAGAGCCTGTCGAAGGCGTGAGGGAAGACGGCGTAAGATACGAGCTTTTGTACGTAACGCTTCAGCTTGCGCGAAAGCTTGGAAAAGAATCCGAATACGCGGCTTCCGGAGATAGCCGACGAAGAAAAGGCTTCAGATGCGGAATGATACGAGGTCAGTACTGAAGCGGTAAGACTTCTTCTGCACAGCTTGCCTATGAAAACGCAAAGGAAAACTATGAAGTTGATAATAACGCTTTCGCTGCAGTATTGCTTGAATGTCTTTTCTTTGCTTGCTGAGGAATCAGAGGCGGAGCTGTTTTTCAGAGTCAGCTCGGAGACGTCCTTAGGAACTGCATGGCTTTCGGGGGGATCGTCAGAAGCCGCATAAGTCTCGCTCGGCGAATCAGAGGGCGCAGATGTCTTCGGTAAAGTATCGTCGCGCTTATCATCCATGATTACATCGCTCCTTTCTTTAAAAATTACTATAACTTTAATCAATATTATTTTACCATTTACTCATATAAAAGTCAAGTGAAAGAATGAAAATAAATCAATTGAATTGGTAATTTAAAAACATAGTGGGAAAAATGCACATTTTTATTGCGCGGAATTTGTTATGAAATTATAAAAAATTATAAACTTTTGTTAAGAGACTTGAAAAAACGAAAATAATATGATATAATAAATCCAACTATATAAAAAAGGAGATAAAATTTTTATCATGGACGAACCTCCTCGAGATAACTTTAATTTTTCTATAGCCATCAGCATTATTGCGTGCTTGCTGGTCTCGCAGAAAAAGACGCTTCAAAACGTATCGAAGCTGAGAAAGTTTATTTCAAGAATAATCCAAAAAAACATTATATCAGTAATCCGCCCGATTCATTCTCCGAGCTGCGGCTGTATTTTGCTCAGTTGATATTTTTAGTCATATATACAGTCAAAACATATTTACAGTATTAAGGAGATTAGAATTATGGGTACCGAAGGTATACAACTTATAGTGATGATAGCAATGCTTATTTGTTCTTCGTATTTTTCCGCGACGGAGACGGCGTTTTCATCACTTAATAAAACAAGGATCAAGACGTTTGCGGAAAAAGGAAACAAAAAAGCGGAGAGAGTGCTTGCTCTTTCCGAAAATTACGATAAGCTTTTATCTACCATATTGATTGGTAATAATATAGTGAATATCGTTCTTTCATCAATCTCTACCGTATTCTTTATCAACCTGCTTAAGGGAGATCAGAGTATCGGTACGGTGCTTTCAACCGTAGTCAGTACGGTGGTAGTTCTTATTTTCGGAGAGATAACGCCGAAAAGCCTGGCAAAGGAGAATCCTGAGAAATTCGCAATGGTTTCTGCGCCGATAATAAAATGCCTTATGGTGGTTTTGACTCCTCTCAGCATTTTATTCGGAGGCATTAAATGGTTGCTTTCCAAGATCATCAAGTCAGATAACGACAGAAGAATGACACAGGATGAGCTGCTTACGCTCGTTGACGAGGTAGAGCAGGAGGGCGGTATAGACAGCGATGAAAGCGAGCTTTTGCGTTCCGCTATCGAGTTTACGGACAGAGAAGCTTCAGACATCCTCACTCCCAGAACGGCGCTTGAAGCCGTTGAAGAGCACCTTGATAACAAAGAAATTTCAAGAGTGTTCAGAGAGAGCGGATACTCAAGACTTCCCGTATATTCAGGAAGCATTGACAGTATAATCGGTGTAATACACCAAAAGGACTTTTACAGTATTGTCAACGGAACGGAAAGAGGCATTGAGTTCATAATGAACAAGCCTGTCTACATTCCGCTGTCCATGAAGATCAGCGATATTCTGAAGCTCTTACAGAAGAGCAAATCCCACATAGCCATCGTCGTCGACGAATACGGCGGAACCATGGGAATAGTCACGATGGAAGACATTCTCGAGGAGCTGGTAGGCGAGATATGGGACGAACACGACGAAATAGTCGAGGATTTCATCAAGGTGGACGAGAATACATACAAGATTCTTTGCACTTTGGATTTAGATAAATTATTCAAGTTTTTTGATATTAACGACGATACCGATTCCGCAACGGTAAGCGGATGGGTTCTTGAAAAATTCGGGTGCTTCCCGAAGGTAGAAGAATCTTTCGAGTTTGAGAACATAACCGTTAAAGTACTCTCTGCAGACGATCAGCGTGTAAATGAGATACTTGTAACGATAAGAGAAGAGAGCTCGGAAGAGGAAGAATAACGATAAAAAAATTAAGCGAAGAATATGCGTTTGACTGATACAGAGGTCAGCCTATCCTTCGCTTATTTTTGGCTTATCAGAGAAAATCTTATCGGTAAGGGTTATATATGATCATAACATTAGAAAGAAAGAGACTCTTTTGCCTTGCGGCATCATATACAGTTCTTGTAATATGGATGATCTTAATATTTATGATGAGCGCGCAGACGGGAGAAATTTCGGGAAATACCAGCGGAAGTCTGATCGAAAATATATGCGGAGTATTCATTTCCGGCTTTGAAGAGCTTTCGGTAGCTGAAAAGGCGGAGATAGTCTCGGACTTTTCGTTACCTGTCAGAAAAGCCGCTCATTTTACGGAATATCTCGTGCTGGCAGTTTTATCAAATCTGTCAGTTATGCAGTCGGGAAAAGAGATAAAAGTGACGCCAATTAAAGTCTGTATTTCATTTGTAATAGGCGTACTGTACGCGGTAACGGATGAGATACATCAGCTTTTCGTTCCCGGACGCGCAGGTGCAGTAACCGACGTTTTGATAGACGCGGCAGGCGTTCTGTGCGGTTGCATAGTGTTTTTAACGGTACGAAGCTTTGTAATTAAAAGAAAAAAGCCCCAACCGTATAGTCGGGGCTGAGGAATTATTTCTTCTTTTTCTTTTTTCTTGCAATCGATGCAACTATACAAAATCCGCAAAGGACAGCGCCCGCTGTTATGATCTGCGCGGGAGTGACTGCGAACTCACCTTTAAATCCCATTTTTGCTGCGGTTTCCGATGATTTCTTTGATATCGAAGTTTCGATATCGTATTTTGTGGTGATTATAGTATTAACACAAGTGTCAAGGATAGATTCAAGCTTATCATTCATGTGAGTTGTTCCTTTCTTGATCATAAAATTCATTACATATATATTCTATCTCATTTTGCTTATAAATACAAGTACTATTTAAAAAATTTTACAAAAAAGGAGCGTGCAGAAGTGAAAATTACTCTTGAAAGCAAGGTTACGGAGCTTTCCGGTTGCGGAAAGAAGCGTTCTGAGCTTCTTTCGCTTATGGGAATAGAGAACGTTGGACAGCTTCTGCGCCATTTTCCGCGCGGTTATCAGAACCGCGGAGACGTAAAAGCCTTGTCGGACGAGAGCGTGGGTGAGACGGGAGCGTTTATATTGACCGTATCGGGAAGCGCTCAGACCGCGCGTATTTCAGGCGGAAGAACACTTACTAAATGCCGAGCTTTTGACGGTGACAAGAGCTGTACTCTCGTTTTTTTTAATAGAAATTATATCAAGGACGTTTTGGTAACGGGTTGTACCTACAGATTTTGGGGTAAGCTGATCCGCGGAAAAACGGGATACGAGCTATCTCCATCGACTATCGAGCCTGTTACAGATAATGTAAAGCTCAGAGAGTTCATTCCGTTATACCCGCTCCGCGCAGGTCTTACTCAAAAATTCATCTCGTCACTTATCTTATCAGCCCTTGATCAGATAGAGCCAAGCGAGATCAGGGACGCCCTTCCCGAATCGGTAAGAGAAGCTCTCGACATTTGTACAGAATACGAGGCTTACAGATACATTCACGATCCTTCATCTACCGATATGATCGAAAAGGGAAGATTTCGGTTTATCGCAGAGGAGCTCTTTTCCTTTGCCTGCTCGGTAACGATGGCAAACGAGGGGCGAAGAAACCTTATCGGAAAGAGGATTGATCCCGAAAGATCCAAGTTTTACGACTTTACGGCTGCATTACCTTTTAAATTGACCGCGGCGCAGGCGAAGGTAATTTCCGAGATCCGCAAGGATATGACTTCAGATTCACCTATGGCGAGGCTTGTTTCGGGAGACGTTGGTAGCGGTAAGACTGTCTGCGCTATGGCGGCGGCTTTTATCGCTGTAAGAAACGGCTATCAAGCTGCGATGATGGCGCCGACTGAGATCTTAGCCCTTCAGCACTATAAGGACTTCAACGAGATACTTGGAAAGCTTGGTATTAAATGCGGATATCTCAGCGGATCTGTTACCGCGGCGAAGAGACGGGAAATATTGTACGGGCTTGAAAGCGGAGAGATAAAGTTTGTCGTCGGTACTCACGCTCTTATATCCCAAGGCGTGAAATATAATAACCTCGGTCTTGTAATAACGGACGAGCAGCACCGTTTCGGAGTTATGCAGAGAGCTGTGCTTTCTCAGAAAGCGGTGTCACCGCACGTCTTGGTAATGAGCGCAACGCCTATACCGCGAACGCTTGCTCTGATACTTTGTGGAGACCTTGATATTTCCGTTATAGACGAGCTTCCGCCGGGCAGACAGCCCGTTGATACATTGGTGATTGGCGAGAAGCACAGAAAGCGAATGTACGGCTTTATCGAAAAAGAGATCCTTGCAGGACGCCAGGTGTATATCGTCTGTCCTTCCGTCGAAGCGCAGGAAGAGGAAGAAGAGGTGCCGGAAGAGGAGTTCCTTCGGTTTGATTTTGATAAAAATCCCGAGCGTATGCCAAAGCTGAAAAGCGCTATTGATTATGAAAAACGCTTGCGCGAGGACGTATTTCCGCAGTTTAAGACCGCATTTCTCCACGGCAGGATGAGCGGTAAGGAAAAGGACGCGGTAATGAGCGAGTTTGCGGCGGGAAGAATAGATATCCTGGTCTCCACTACCGTAATTGAAGTCGGAGTGAACGTTCCCAACGCTACGCTTATGATTGTTGAAAACGCGGAGCGCTTCGGAATGTCACAGCTGCATCAGCTTCGAGGACGGGTAGGCAGAGGATCTGAGAAATCCTACTGCATATTGGTGTCCGATTCCAAAACTGAAACAGCGATGAAACGTCTTGAAATAATGAAAACCGTATCCGACGGATATAAGATCGCTAAATACGACTTGGAGCTTCGCGGTCCCGGTGACTTCATATCTCTTAATTCTCAGAACGCAAGACAGCACGGCGCGCTCAATTTCCGTATGGCAGGACTTTGCACCGATACTCAGATGCTTGAAAAAGCCTTCAGAGAGGCGGTTAAGCTTATAAAATCCGATCCAATGCTGGAAAAAGAAGAGCACGCAGAGCTAAAAAAAGCGGTTGGTACGGTAACGGGACTTACCGCCGCAACGTTAAGTTAAATAACTACCGCCGAGAGTTTCCATTACGGTTACTCTCGGCGGTATTATATATTCACTTCAAAAACTTTGAATTATGAGGCTGTTCGCGCAGGTCGTAGCCGCTGTGAATGAGGGAGTCGACCTTCAGAGCTACCAGATTTATATCAGTTTCAGTCGCGCTTGCGATCTGCAGACTGTCATATCCGTTTTTGACGTATTCAAGAACGCTGACAGTATCCAGAAGCAATTCGGCGGCGAAAATATTCGCCTCGTACTCAGTTCTTGAAGCCATATCATACAGCATAAATTCCTGAAATGGCTTTTCTTTGGCAAGCTCGCGGTGAAGCTGATCGTGTCCGAGCTCGTGAGCGCAGACGATAGCGTTCATTCTGTCGGAATTTTTCGCGTTAAGAATTATAAATCTGTTACGCTTTATAACGCGGTACATTCCCTTTAACTGCCGAAGACCGGTGGCGTAAATTATATCTATCCCAAGCTCCTTGGCAATAGAGAAGGGATCCCGCGTGCCGTAGGTTCGCATAAGCCGTTCGGTCCGCGCGGTTATGTCGTTAAAATAGTTTTTCATACAGTTCTCCGATGTATTATGAAAACTTATTTATGTACTATATAATCAGTCTTCTTTTACATACTTTTTTGGGGTATATTTCTTGTTTTTCTCCTTAGCTAACCAGTACGCCTGGTTCAGCGCAGCCATAATTCCGTCCTTTTCTTCCTCTGCAAGCTCGCCGCCTGCGAAAAGTCCGCTTATCTCCGATACCAGCGCGTCAATATCTCTTGCAGCTCTTGAGCCGCCTTTTTCATACGCGGAAACAACGAGAGTTCCTTCCGTACCCAGAAGATACTCAACTGTGGTATTCAGCGCGTCGGCTAATTTTTGCACTATTTCGACGTGCTGAGGCTTTCTTGTACCGAGCTCGTAGTTCTGAATTGTTCTGCTTGTTACGCCTGTGAGCTTTGCAAGCTCTTCTTGAGAAAGCTTAGCTGCGCGGCGTTTTTCTCTTAAATTATCTTTGAATTCCATGATCCTCTCCAAATATCTGAAAAATTTCCAATAAAAAACGAAAAATACGAACAAAAAAGTCTTGACAACGAAACATTGTTCGTGTATAATGTAATTGCGTGTAACGAAATGTTGTTCGTGTTTATATTGTAACATAAGAAAAACTGTTTGTCAAGAGTTTTAAAAAAATTTTTTATAATATTTTGGAGAGAGTATGGAAAGAGCAATTCTTCACTGTGACCTAAATAACTTTTACGCCTCAGTTGAATGTATGCTGAACCCGGAATTGAACGCATATCCGGTAGCGGTGTGCGGAGAGAAAGAGGAACGGCAAGGAATAGTGCTGGCGAAGAATATGAAGGCTAAGATGTACGGAGTCAGTACAGGCGAGGCGATATGGCAAGCCAAAAGAAAATGCAAGGATCTGGTAACTGTTCCGCCGCATTACGACGAATACGTCCGTATTTCCGAGCAGGTCCGCGGAATATATAACAGATACACCGACCAGGTGGAATCCTTCGGAATGGACGAATGTTGGTTGGACGTCACCGCGAGCGAGTATCTTTTCGGAGACGCGGTAGGTATAGCGGAAATGATACGAAACGACGTGAAAAGTGAAGTGGGAGTAACAGTCTCTGTCGGCGTATCATTTAACAAAATATTTGCAAAGCTGGGAAGCGATATGAAAAAGCCTGATGCGGTGACTGTCATTCCTAAAGCCAAATATAAACAAATGATCGGAAAGCTTCCTGCGTCCGATCTGCTTGGAGTTGGGCGCAACACAGCAAAGCAGCTCCACGCCTACGGAGTTTATACCATAGAGGAGCTGGCGGAGTTTTCGCCTTCCACTCTCAGAAAGCTTCTCGGTAAGAACGGAGAAATGATATGGCGTTACGCCAACGGACTTGACGATAGCCCGGTAGTACGCAACTGCGAGGACTATCTTGATAAGACCGCAGGACACGGGATAACCCTTGCCGAAGACCTTACTGAAGCCGAAGAAGTATGGAAGGTGATGCTGGAGCTTTCCCAAGAGATAGGACACAGAATGTATTTGTTCAAGAAGAAAGCCACGGGAGTTGCAATTTCTATAAAAAGCAACAACCTCTCCTCAAAACAATGGCAGAAAAAGCTGGATTTTCCAACACAGAGCCCCTTTATATTGGCAAAGAACGCCTTTGATATGTTTTGTGAAAGCTATCAGTGGGAAACACCGATACGAGCGGTAACAGTCAGAGCAATAGGAATGATAGAGGAGAGACGTCCCGAGCAGATAGATATGTTTACGGACGGAGCAAGGATAGTCAGAAACGAGGAACTGAGCAAAACGGTTGAAAAATTACGAAACCGTTACGGCGATTCTATTATAAAGCAAGCGGTTCTGATGGGAGAAACGAGATTCAAGCGGGACATAGAAAAGCGGGCGATCCTTCCGTTCTCAGCGCTGAGATGCTTATAGTATTGACAAATGCTTAGTATTTGTGTATAATTAAGCTGTAAACTAAAAATTAGCGGGAGGGAAAAATGGATAACAAAGAAAACAAGAAATACTTGCGTGAAAGAAATCGTTTTTTTCAAAGACTTCGTCCGCATATTATAAAATCTTCCGTAATATTCATTGTGATAATAATTGTAAGCTGTTTATTTATGCAATTATTGCTGATCAGATATCCTGAGTATGGTGAAAGCAATACTGAAATTATAAAAACAACAATAAATGATTTCAGAATAGAAAAACTTCCTTCCGGTAGAAGAATCCGCAGGTCAAAGCGAGTCTTTGTACAAGGAGAAGTAAATGAATTTTATTGTAATCCAAAGATTTTTAACATGGAGGAAAACGAACTCTCGGAGCTGTTAAATGAATTTATCAGTGAGGGAAGCGAAGTAGAGATTCTTTGCGTACCGCCAAGAGAAATACTTCCAAATCCGGTAGAAGATGGAAGATATGAGATCCTAAGATTAAAAGAAGGAGAAACAGTTTACGTAGATCACCTCGACAAAGCAAATGAAAATGCAAAAGAATTCCGAACGGTATTTATGATATTTCCGACAATAATCATAGTTGTATTTTTAGGCGTAACAATAGGTTTTCCGATCCACGATTACCGCTGGAATGTTTTGATACATAAACGGAAAAAATAAATAGCAAAAAGCCCTCGCGGGAAAATCCTGCGAGGGCAAATTTTGTTTTAAATTACTTGTTGGAGATAGCAGCCTGAGCAGCAGCGAGGCGAGCGATCGGAACACGGAAGGGAGAGCAAGATACATAGTCAAGACCGATCTTGTGGCAGAACTCAACAGATGTGGGGTCACCACCGTGCTCACCGCAGATACCTACGTGGAGCTTGGGGTTAACGGGACGTCCGAGAGTGACAGCCATGTTCATAAGCTTACCAACACCTGTCTGGTCGAGCTTAGCGAAAGGATCGTTCTCGAAGATCTTAGCATCGTAGTAAGAGCCGAGGAACTTACCTGCGTCGTCACGGGAGAAGCCGTAAGTCATCTGAGTAAGGTCGTTCGTACCGAAGCAGAAGAAGTCAGCGTTAGCAGCGATATCGTCAGCTGTGAGGCAAGCTCTGGGGATCTCGATCATTGTACCAACCTCGTAGTCGAGCTTAACGCCTGCATTAGCGATCTCAGCGTCTGCAGTCTTAACAACAACGTCCTTAACGTACTTGAGCTCCTTAACGTCGCCAACCAGAGGGATCATGATCTCGGGCTTAACATTCCAATCAGCGTGAGCCTTCTGAACGTTGATAGCAGCGCGGATAACAGCAGTTGTCTGCATCTTAGCTATCTCGGGATATGTTACAGCGAGACGGC
>SVSQ01000027.1 GCA_015064245.1 Oscillospiraceae bacterium
TAAGGGTATTCTGCCCCTCAATCACGAGGTCATCAAGTCCATCGACGAGCCCTACTCCAAGACGGGCGGACTCGCAGTCCTCTTTGGCTCCCTCGCGCCCAACGGCGCGGCTGTCAAGAGAAGCGCTGTTGCTCCCGAAATGCTGAAGCACACAGGTCCCGCCCGTGTATTCGACGGCGAGGAAGCGGCTATCGCGGCTATCTTCGACGGTAAGATCAAGAGCGGCGACGTCGTCGTTATACGTTACGAAGGTCCCGCAGGCGGTCCCGGTATGCGCGAGATGCTCGCTTGTACCTCTGCTATTGCAGGTATGGGGCTCGATAAAGAGGTCGCACTCATTACCGACGGACGTTTCTCCGGCGCTACCCGCGGCGCGTCCATCGGTCACGTATCCCCCGAAGCGGCGAACGGCGGTCCTATCGCCTACGTTTGCGAAGGCGACATGATCGAGATCGATATTCCTTCCTATACTATCAATCTTCTCGTCCCCGAGGACGAGATGGCTCGCCGCCGCGCTGAGACCTCGCCTCGCGTTAATACTAACCTTCGCGGTTATCACAAAAAGTACGCTAAAATGGTCACTTCCGCCGATAAAGGCGCGATATTATCCGCTGATTAAAAGAAGTACGCGCTTTCTTGAAAGAAAGCTGCGCAAAGAACTTCGTTTACGGCGACAGCAGGAAGCTATCGCCGCAAACGAATTACTACGTAATTTTCTTCGAAAAATGAGTTCCCTCTTCTAACAAGAGCGTACATCATATCACCCACGAACAAAAATTTCTACACCAACCTACCCAGCACACCCCGAAAATGCGAAGCGTGGGCGAGCATTTTTGTAGAAATGCGTGATACCGTGTACCTTGTGCGAACATATACGGGTATCACCTTCGAATATTTCTTTTCGACACAGTCGAAACTTTTTTCTAACGAAAAAAGCCCGAAATATTCGCCAGCCTTGGTGGAAATTCAAGTAACAAGCTGTGCAAATAAATTATTTCCCTGCTTTAGGGTGTTGCGGGAGCAACTCGGCAGTATTTCATGTACCCAACCCCCGAGCACACGGAGTGTGTTACGCGAGGGGGTTCGGCGAGCCGTTCCGTACTACCACGGTCTTTCTTTCTTCTTTTTGCGAGCATTTTTCTTCTTTCTTTCTCGAAAGAAGGAAGAAAAACGCGAAAATTAAATTAAAAGTAACTTTAATAGAAAAATTATAAAATCTACACTAAATATCCCAGTGGCGTAAAACAAAAAACTTTACTCAAAATAAAACTCTCTTGCGGTTTCACCGCAAAAAAATTCTAAAGGCACCGTCTATGCAAATAGAAAGGAAAAATCATGCTTAACATCAAATACGAACTTGCAAAGGAACTCAAAGCAAAACCGGCAAAGGACAAACCCCTGGGCTTCGGTAAGATCACGACCGACCATATGTTCATAATGAACTACACAGAGGGCAAGGGCTGGCACGATCCAAGGATCGTCCCCTACCAGAACATTTCCCTTGCGCCCACCGCTATGGTGTTCCATTACGGTCAGACCATGTTTGAGGGACTCAAGGCGTACCGCGACGAAAGCGGACACACCCGTCTTTTCCGTCCCGACATGAACGCAAAGCGCGCGAATAAGTCAAACGAGCGTCTTTGCATACCGGAAATCCCCGAAGAGGATTTCGTACAGGCTATCACAGAGCTTGTCAAGGTCGAAAAGGACTGGATCCCCACAGAACCGGGAACCTCTCTTTACGTCAGACCTTTCGTTATTGCAACGGACGAGTTCCTCGGCGTTGCTCCGTCCAAGACCTATCTGTTTATGGTAATTCTTTCGCCGTCCGGCGCGTATTACGCAAGCGGTCTTGCCCCCGTCGGCATCTGGATTGAGGACGATTACGTCCGCGCTGTCCGAGGCGGTATGGGCTTTGCCAAGACGGGCGGAAACTACGCCGCATCTCTTGCAGGTCAGGTAAAGGCGCACGACGACGGCTATTCTCAGGTGCTCTGGCTTGACGGCGTTGAGCGTAAGTACATCGAGGAAGTCGGAGCGATGAACATCTTCTTCGTTATCAACGGCAAGGTGGTTACGCCTATGCTGAACGGCTCTATCCTTCCCGGTATCACCCGCGACTCCGTTCTCACCCTTTGCAGAAGCTGGGGCTACGAGGTGGAGGAGCGCAAGATCTCCGTTGACGAGCTTATCGAGGCTCAGAAGTCGGGCGCTATGACCGAGTGCTTCGGTACGGGTACAGCGGCAGTTATCTCTCCCGTAGGTAAGCTGAGATACAAGGACGACGTTATGACCATCGGCGACGGCGGCATCGGCGCTATCAGCCAGAAGATCTACGACACCGTTACGGGTATCCAGACAGGAAAGCTTCCCGATCCCTTCGGCTGGAGCGTTGTTCTGGACTAAGACTAAGCAAAATAATTGAGAATATAAATAACAACAAAATATAATAAACGCGACGGCTGAATTCACGGCGCACGGAACCTGCTGAACGAAACACCTCGGGAACGCAAGCTTCTCCGCCTGCAAAACGAAGCCGAGACCGTAATTTTATCGAACTGAAAGGAATATCGTAGCTATGGAAACCTCACGCAAAACAGAACTCCAAAGAACAGCCACAAATATTCGACTCGGAATCATTGAGGAAGTTTATAACGCCGCATCGGGACACCCCGGCGGATCCCTCTCTATTGCCGACATACTCACCTATCTTTATTTTGAGGAGCTGAACGTCGATCCCGCAGACCCCAAGATGGAAAACAGAGACCGCTTCGTTCTCTCCAAGGGACACACCTCTCCCGCCCTCTACGCAACCCTTGCCGAAAGAGGCTTCTTCCCCAAGGAAGACCTGAAGACCTTCAGAAAGCTGGGCAGCTATCTCCAGGGACATCCCGATATGAAGGGCGTTCCCGGCGTTGATATGTCCTCGGGCTCTCTGGGACTCGGTATATCGGCGGCTTGCGGTATGGCGCTCTCAGCTAAGTACAATAAGAAGGACTACCGCGTTTACACCGTCATCGGTGACGGCGAGAGCGAAGAGGGACAGGTATGGGAAGCGGCTATGTTCGCGTCCCACTATAAGCTGGACAACCTCTGCGCAGTTCTGGACTTCAACGGTCTCCAGATAGACGGTCCCGTTGCCGAAGTGATCGGACCCGCCCCCTTTGATACAAAGTTTGAGGCGTTCGGCTGGAACGTCATAAAGATAGACGCTCACGATTTCGATCAGATCGAAAAGGCTTTCGCGGACGCTAAGCTCTGCAAGGGTAAGCCTACGGTTATCATCGCTTCTTCCACAAAGGGTAAGGGCGTTTCGTACATGGAAAATAAGTGCGAGTGGCACGGCGCAGCTCCCAAGCAGGATCTCTACGAGGTCGCTGTTAAGGATCTGAACGCGATACTCGCGTCATTAAACTAATTAGGGGGAAACCGTTTGAAAATCAAACGGTAGCCTTTCGTGTCTTCTGAGCCGTATATCGTGGCTCAGATTTGCCCAAGGGCAAACCGACACAAAACGCTAATTTGTGTAAGAAAGGAATTTATATAAAATGGCAGATACAATGGCAACCAGAGACGCTTACGGTAAAGCGCTCGTTGAATTCGGTTCAAAGTACGACTTCGTGGTTCTGGACGCAGACCTTGCGGCAGCTACAAAGACTTGTAATTTCAAAAAAGAGTTCCCCGACAGATTTTTCGATTGCGGTATCGCTGAAGGTAATATGATGAGCGTTGCGGCAGGTATCGCCGCTACGGGTCAGCTGGTCTTTGCAAGCAGCTTCGCTATGTTCGCGGCAGGCAGAGCCTTCGAGCAGGTCCGTAATTCCATCGGTTATCCTCATCTCAACGTTAAAATAGGCGCTACTCACGCAGGCATCACCGTCGGCGAGGACGGCGCTACTCACCAGTGCAACGAGGATATCGCTCTTATGAGAACTATCCCCGGTATGACCGTCATTTGCCCCGCAGACGCGGTTTCCGCCCGCGCGGCAGTTGAAGCGGCTATCAATTACGAGGGACCCGTTTATATGCGCTTCGGACGCGCTCCCGTTCCCATGATCTACGACGACGGCTATAAGTTCGAGATCGGAAAGGGCAACGTCCTCCGCGACGGAAACGACGTTACTATCGTAGCTACGGGTATCACCGTATTTATGGCTCTTGAAGCCGCAGAGATGCTGAAAAAGGAAGGCGTCGACGCCGCTGTTATCGATATCGCGACCATCAAGCCTATCGACGAGGAGCTTCTCGTTAAGTACGCTAAGAAGACCGGTAAGATCGTCACCTGCGAAGAGCACAGCATTATCGGCGGACTTGGCGGCGCTGTTTCCGAGGTTCTTTCGGAGCAGTATCCCGCTCTCGTTAAGCGCGTCGGTATCCGCGATACATACGGCTCTTCCGGCAAAGCCTTCGACGTCGCTGCTCATTACGGCATCTCCGCTCAGCATATCTATGAAGCTGTAAAGTCCGTTATGTAAATATAGGAAAACGCGCTTTCTTGAAAGAAAGCTGCGCAAAGAACTTCGTTTACGGCGATAGCAGGAAGCTATCACCGCAAACGAATATTTGAAAGTTTTTCTTCGAAAAAAAGTGTTATCCCTATTTCACATAAGAGCGTACATCATCTACCCATATTACAAAATATACTCTAACAAACTGTAGGGACCGACGTCCTCGGCGGTCCGTGTACAAAACCTACACCAAATAAAAAACGGGAGACCGCAGGTCTCCCCTACGGATACATTGTAATCTTTATACCGAAACCCGTAGGGGCGAACTGTGTTCGTCCGCAAAATCTACTCAAAATATTCATCTTGCAAGAATAAAATATTCGCCTGCAGGCGCGTGCCTGCTGTGCATCATCTAACCCATAAATAATAATTTGGAGAATAAGTGCGTTTTTAAAGAAGCTGACGAAGTCATCATTTGCGACGATGGCACACCATAATAAGAATTAAAATTTCCGCATATTTAGGTGTCATCGGCGTAAATGAAGTTCTTTGCGCAGCTTTCTTTCAAGAAAGCGCGTACCCCATTATGGTTGATTTAATTTCACTTGAAAAACAATTTTTATCCGCACATATCAAAGAAGGCGGAACCTGCATAGACTTTACAATGGGTAACGGTCACGATACGGCGTGGTTATCCAAAGCCGTTGGAGAGAACGGCAAGGTCTACGCATTTGACATACAGGAAAAGGCGCTTGAAAGCACCCGCAACACGCTAAAAGAGGAAAACTGCCCCGATAACTGCACTCTGATCTGCGACAGTCACTCAAACGTTCTCAACTACGTCAGCGAGAAGATCTGCGCTGGGGTGTTCAATCTGGGCTACCTTCCCGGAAGCGGACATAAAGAAATAACCACTCTCTGTCCCACTACGCGTAAGGCGGTCGAAGCAGCGATCTCCCTGCTTGACAAGGACGCCATAATCCTCATCGCCGTTTATCCCGGTCACGAAGAGGGTAAGCTCGAGGGTGAAATGCTTGACGAATATCTCCGTACCTTCGATAGACGTAAGATCTGCGTCTCCCGTTTCCAGATCGTCAACTCCCCTACGTCCCCCTTCTTCTTCGCGGTTGAAAGCAAATAGGTGACACTGTGCGAACATAAGAGAGAACGCGCTTTTCGAGAAAAGCTGCGCAAAAGCTTCTCTGACATCAACACCGCGAGGGCATCGATGTCAGAGAATATCTGGTAATTTTCCTTCGGAAAAGTTGCATCCCTCTTGCAAACAGTGCGTACATCATCTCACCCACAAACAAGGAAATCTACACTTTAAACTTCTCAAAACACAAAACACCCCTTATCACCGTAGGGGCGAACTGTGTTCGCCCGCGAAATTTACACAAAACATCCGTCTTACACAAACCAATTATTTCTCTGCAGGCAGATGCCTGCCGGGAGACCGCAGGTCTCCCCTACGGATACATTGTAATCTTTATACCGAAACCCGTAGGGGCGAACTGTGTTCGCCCGCAAAATCTACTCAAAATATTCATCTTGCACGAATAAATTATTCGCCTGCAGGCGCGTGCCTGCAAAGTCTACTCAAACAAAAAAACTATAATCTAAATATATTTAGGAGAGAAACCCAAAATGGAAAAGAAATTAAAAGTCGGCGTTATCGGCGCAACAGGAATGGTAGGACAGCGTTTCCTCACTCTGCTCGATAACCACCCCTACTACGAAGTAACAGCTCTCGCAGCGAGCGCTCGCAGTGCGGGCAGAACCTACGAGGAAGCAGTCGGCGAAAGATGGAAGCTGGCTATTCCCATGCCCGAATACGCAAAGAAGATGGTAGTTATGGACGCGTCACAGGTCAAGGACGTCTGCGACAAGGTAGACTTCGTATTCTGCGCAGTCGATATGCCTAAGGATCAGATCAAGGCGCTCGAGTACGAGTACGCCAAGGCTGAAACCCCCGTCGTCTCCAACAACTCCGCGCACCGCTGGACAGAGGACGTTCCCATGATTATTCCCGAGATCAACGCAGACCACGCCAAGGTCATCGAGGATCAGAAGAAGCGTCTCGGCACTACCCGCGGATTCATCGCAGTCAAGCCCAACTGCTCTATCCAGAGCTACGTTCCGCTTCTCACACCCCTTATGGAGTTCGAGCCCACCGAGGTCGCAGTCTGCACGTATCAGGCTATCTCCGGCGCAGGTAAGACCTTCAAGGAGTTCCCCGAGATCGTGGATAACGTTATCCCCTACATCGGCGGCGAAGAGGAAAAGAGCGAGCAGGAGCCCCTCAAGGTCTGGGGTAAGATCGAGAACGGTCAGATCGTCAAGGCTGACGCTCCCGTCATCTCCGCTCAGTGCTACCGCGTACCCGTTGCAGACGGACACACCGCGGCTGTATTCGTAAACTTCAAGAAGAAGCCCACCAAGGAGCAGATCCTTGAGAGATGGGCGGCATTCAAGGGCAAGCCCCAGGAGCTTGAGCTCCCCCACGCGCCGAAGCAGTTCATCACCTACTTCGAGGAAGACAACTATCCCCAGGCTAAGCTCCACCGCGACATCGAAGGCGGTATGGGTGTGACCGCAGGACGTCTGCGCGAGGACAATCTGTTCCAGTGGAAGTTCGTTGGACTTTCACACAACACGCTCAGAGGTGCGGCAGGCGGCGCTATGCTGACCGCAGAGCTGCTGACGAAGCTGGGTTATATCACAGCAAAATAATTTCTTTGGCTTATCTGCTTTCCGCAGGTAAGCCAAATCCATTTATAAATTCGTTAGGTTATATACGGATGGCAAATTGGAGTTTAGCGGGGAACGCCCCGCGGCGAAATAATTTATTTGTGCACATACGGAACATAATCCTACACCAAATCTCTGCGAAGATTTCGGTCTTTTTTCGGAGCAAAGCGAAGGAAAAAGCGCTGACCGCCGTCAGCGAGAAAGCTTCGAGGTGTGACACACATCTATGTTCGCACAAGCTTAGCAGTGTCACGCATAAATAAAAATTTGAAACCGTACCCCGACTTACATTGCATTTTCCAAAGAAAGGAATGATCACAACTATGGAACTTACAACAGCAATTGAAAAATACCGCAAGCTTCAGGCAAAGCTCAGCGCATATTACCACGCCATGTCTCTCATACATTACGACGGCGTCACAAGCGCGCCCTCAGCCACAGCCGCAAACCGCGGTCAGACGCTTTCCGTTCTGAGCGAGGAGACCTATCTGCTCTCGACAGGCAAGGAGACTCTTGAGCTCCTTGAGTTTCTGGACGCTCATAAGGACGAGCTTGATTACGTTCAGGCACGTTCAGTGTACCTCTCGCTGAAGGAAATCAAGGAAATGCAGAAGATACCGCTGGAAGAGTACGTCGCCTACGAGGAGCTCATGGTTCAGTCCGACGACGTCTGGCACAAAGCTAAGGAAACGAGCGATTTCGCCCTCTTTCTCCCATACCTTGAGAAGATATTCGAGTATCAGAAGCGCTTTGCGCGTTACTGCGCTCCCGACGTTCACCCCTATAACTACTGTCTTGACAAATACGAGGACGGGCTCACCATGGACAGATGCGACGAGTTTTTCGCCGCCCTCAAGAGCCGTCTCGTACCTCTGATAAAGAAGATCGGTCAGAAGGAGCAGATAGACGACAGCTTTCTTTACGGCGATTTTTCCGAGGCGGATCAGGAAAAATTCAGCCTCTCTCTGATGGACGTCATCGGAATAGACAAGGGACATTGCGGTCTCAGCACCACCGAGCATCCCTTCACCACCTCCTTCGGCTCTCACCACGACGTCCGCATCACCACCAACTATTACAGAAATAATTTCACCTTCTCCATGTTCAGCGTCATTCACGAGGGCGGACACGCTCTTTACGACATGGGTAGCGACGACAGCCTCGCTTACACGAACCTCGACGGCGGCGTTTCCATGGGTATCCACGAGAGCCAGAGCCGTTTCTACGAAAACCTTCTCGGCAGAAGCCGCGAATTTACGAAATACGTCTTCCCTACCGTTTGCAGCTGCTTCCCATCTATGAAGAGCTGTACGGCGGAGGATTTTTACCGCGCGGTAAACAAGGTATCCCCCTCGCTGATCAGAGTCGACGCCGACGAGGTCACCTACGCCCTTCATATTATGGTACGTTACGAGCTTGAAAAGCGCATCATGAGCGGCGATCTTGAGGTAAAGGATCTGCCCGCAGAGTGGAACCGCCTCTATAAGGAGTATCTGGGCGTTGACGTTCCAAGCGACAGAGAAGGCGTCTTGCAGGACAGCCACTGGTCGGGCGGAGCGATCGGATACTTCCCGTCTTATGCGCTCGGAAGCGCGTACGGCGCTCAGCTTCTGAAAAAAATGAAGGAAAGCGTTGACGTTGAAGCCTGCCTGAAAGCGGGTGACTTCGCGCCCATCAACGCTTGGAATAAAGAAAATATCTGGAAACACGGACGCGTCTACACCCCGAGTCAGCTCCTTGAAAGAGTTCTCGGCGAGGCGTTCGATCCCTTCGTTTTCACCGATTACCTTGAGAAAAAATACGGCGAGATCTACGGCTTGTAAAGGCTTGGATCCTGCCGTAATGCCGTAAAAACATTATCGCCCGCAGGCGCGTGCCTGCCAAATACGAAAAAGGGACTGAGTCATTTAGATGCAGAAGTCGTGATCTTCACTCCGTCGACGTACAAAGGTACGGCAGGAGTGAAGAGCGCGGCTAAAAAACACACATAAAAATTGAAATTCGTAAGAATTTCTACCTAAAAAAACAGCGTTTACTATCATTTTATTGACGGTAAATGCTGTTTTTCTATTTATTTTTTATTCGTGTGTTTTTGCTCTGCGCTAAATGAAGCAGCCCCTTTGCTCAATATGACTGTCTCTTGTAATTATCAGTCGTGTGAAGTAGCCTGAACGAAAAATAAACGAAGAATAAACGAAAAATAAATCAAAATCTTCTCCGGATTTAAGAGAGTGTAACTTTTTTCAAAATAGTTAATTCTGCCTTTACAAATTCATATTTATATGATAACATAGAAATGGGAATATTGCACAAAATAATCAACCAACGCAAGCCATTTATACACAAAAAGTCAAGAAAGGAGAACGTATATGAAGAAAAGATTTCTTATTTTACCGATCTTATTTATCTTGTGCGCGTTATTTACGCTCAGCTGTAACGAGTCGAGTGACACGGAAGATCCCAAAAACTACCCAAAAGCCTCGGAAGGACTGCAGTTCGAAATAAACGAAGAAGACGGAACCTGCGCTATGGTTGGAACGGGCGAGTGTACAGATACCCACATCGTCGTTCCGCAGGAATATAAAGGGTATAAGGTCACGTCGATAGAAATGCGGGAGTTCAACAGTAATATAGAGAACTTTACTATCCCGAATACTGTAAATTTTATAGAGTCGTCATACCTCAAATATGTGACAAATATCAGATTTAATTATTATGAAGGCGGCTGGTATCTGGGAAATCCCTCAAATCCATATATGGTGCTGGTGAATTTTGAGGATACGGAAGCAAGTGTTCCGACCATACATAAGGATACGCGCCTGATACACATGGGCGCTATCAGCCACGATATAAAAAAGATAACCATACCGAAAAACGTCAAATATGTGGGACAAGGCTCTTTTAACGCAAAAACGGTGGAAAAGATATCGGTGGAAGCAGGCAATAAATATTATTACGTCCAAAACAATTGCCTTATCGAAAAAGAGAGCAAAAAGCTGGTAGCCGTCGCAAAAGGGTACAAAATACCAAAAGACGTGAAGATCATCGGAAGATCTGTTTTCGCAGGTGACGATACGCTGAATAGAATAGAACTTCCGAACGGAGTTACAGAAATTGAAAATAGCGCTTTTCACTTCTGCAAAAATCTGAAAAGTATCAATCTCCCAAGCACCTTGACAAAGATAGGAGGAGGCGCATTCGGTTACTGCTCATCCCTTGAAAGCATAAATATCCCAATGGGCGTCACGACCATCGGAGGCACAGCTTTTTACAACTGTGAAAATCTTATATTCGTTAAGATATCCGGTAGCGTAACGTCACTTGAAAATATGTTATTTACAAACTGCACGAAGCTGAGAAACGTTGAACTCGGCGAGGGACTGCGGGAGATCCAATACGGCGCGTTCTACGGGTGTACGAGTCTTAGAAATATAACTATTCCCGAGGGTGTTACGTACATAAACGGGGGCGCGTTTGATGGGTGCAAAAACCTTATGCGGATAAGTATCCCAAGCAGCGTGACGGAGTTTGACATCGGGTTGCTTTTGAAAGATAAAAAAGATCTGCTCAAGACGGACGGAAGTGCATATTATCTTGGAAACAGCGAAAACCCGTACGTCGTTTTGGTATCTTTGAAGAACAAGGATGCTTCTTCCGTAAAGGTCAAAGACGGAACGAAAGTGATCTGCGAAAGCGCTTTTGAAAATTGTGAAAATCTGACCTCGGTGGAGCTTCCCGAAACCTTAGTCTATATTGGTAACATGGCTTTTGGGAACTGCACCAATCTCAGAAATATTTCCATTCCGAACGGAACAGTAAAGATCAGCACCGCCTTTGTGAATTGTTATTCACTTGAGAGCATAGAGCTTCCCGCTACACTTACGGAGATAGCGTACGGAATGCTTGATAACTGCCGCAGTCTCCGTTCCATAAAGGTGGCAGAAGGTAACCCGCGCTACAGCGGTGAGGGCAACTGTCTGATCGACAAAGAGAGCAAAACTCTGATCGCGGGTTGCATCGAAAGCGTTATCCCCGCTGACGGAAGCGTTACGTCTATCGGAAATTACGCCTTTTCCGAACGGGCTGAGCTGCTTGAGATCGTCATTCCCGAGGGAGTAACGAGTATAGGTCAGAGGGCATTCATCGGATGCAAAAAGCTGAGGGAGATAGTAATTCCTGAAAGCGTGCAAGAGATGGGAATGGAGATCTTTAGCGGTTGCGAGCTTTTGAAAAAGGCGGTGATAAACGAGGGAGTGACAGAGCTGGGAGACCGGATGTTTTACGGATGCATCAGCCTTACGGACGTTTCACTTCCAAACGGGCTTACGGATCTGAACAGCGCATTCAACGGCTGCGCGGCTATTAAAGAGATATCCGTTCCCGATACGGTAACGGATCCGGGTAGCTTTTCAGGTTGCACATCACTTGAAAGGATATCCCTTCCCGCAGGGCTCACCGAGCTTGGCGATTACGCTTTCCGCGGTTGCGCCGCGCTTACCGAGATAGTCATTCCCGAAAAGGTGGAAAAGATCGGGCGCAAGACGTTTGAGGGCTGCGCGTCCCTTACGAGCATAACGATCCCGGACGGTGTTACCGAGCTCCCCGATGACATCTTCTTCGGCTGTACGGCGCTTGAAAGCATCGTTCTGCCGAAGGGGCTGAAGGCTGTAGGCGCGCGGGCGTTTGAGGGTTGCGCCGCTCTTGAGATCATAACGGAAGGAAACGTAAGATATCTGAGCCACCAAGGAAATCCGTATTATATCGCGCTTGGCGCGGTCAGTACTGATATAACCGAGATGAACCTGCACGAAAATACAAGGATCATAGCTGAATCTGCTTTTGAAAAATGCGCTTTGCTTACTTCTGCGGTGATCCCGGAGGGTGTGACGGAGATTCCTTCCTTTACCTTTAGCGAATGCTCGGCTCTTAAGAGCGTAAAGATTCCGAGCAGTGTGAAAAAGATAAAAGGCTTTGCTTTCTATGAATGCTCGGCGCTCAGCGAAGTGGAGATAAAAGACGGGCTGACCGAGATCGCTCATTATGCTTTTTCACACTGCGCTCTTCAAGAGATACGCCTTCCCGACAGCGTGACGGAGATAGGTGGTGGAGCTTTTTCAAGCTGTAATGCGCTGAAGAGCTTTACCGTTCCTAAAGGAGTCAAGCAGCTGAGCGAAGGTGTGTTCTCCGACTGTGACTCGCTTGAAACGCTTGAAATTCACGGCGATATCGAGTTTATAGGCAACGGCAGCGCGGATTATTGTGAGTCGCTGAAGACCGTCCGTTTCGGCGGAACGAAAAAAGAATGGAAGGCGCTCAATAAACGCTTCCAATGGGCGTACAAAACCGAAAATTACACCGTCATCTGCTCCGACGGAGAGATTAAGGTGAAATAAAGGATCAAAAATACGGAAAAATTTCCGAGGGAAACACCAAATAAAATAAATAACGCCGATACCTGCAAAGGTATCGGCGTTATTAAATTTTTTGCGGTTTTACCGAAGGAATATGAGATTTTTTAAGCCTTTTTAAGCCTCGGGATACTTGATCTGAACGGGTCTGCCGATCTGAGCGGACTCAACGGTAGCGCAGCAGACAGCGACGCTGGACGCGCCTTCCATAGACGTAACGGGCATGGGCTTGCCGGAAACGAGAGCCTCGACGAAAACGTCTATCTCAGCGGTCACGTTATGATTGTTGACCTCAACGGGAAGGATCTGAGGCTCGGTGTAGCTCTTGCCGTTTGCGGGATCGTCCTCGAAAAGCTGGATAGTGGGAGAGGTGTTGTCGCAGATGATAGTACCCTTCGTGCCGTAGAAAACGGAACGCATGGTGTAGTTTCTCTTACAGCCGGTGGAAACGAAGACCTTGCCCGCAACCTTGTTCGGGAACTGATAGATAGCAACGGTGAAGTCGTCGGTTGGCCAATCCATCAGCACCTTATGGTTGGAATAAGCGTAGACCTCGGTTGGGTCGCCGGCGATCCAACGGAGAAGGTCAACGGCGTGACAGCCGCCGCCGATAAAGCCGTGACGCTCGGGAACGACACGCCAGTCGTTATATCCGCGGGCATGAGAGTAGTTGTGAGCGTACTCACTCTCAACGAAGCAAAGCTCGCCGATCCTGCCCTCGTCAACCAGATTCTTAGCCATAATAAAGCCGGGAGTACAGCGGCAGACCTGACCTATCATAAGTCTTCTGCCCGTCTCCTTCTCTGCTCTCATCATCTCCTCGCACTCAGCAACGGTCAGAGCCATAGGCTTCTCGCAGAGAACGTCCTTTCCCGCGCGCAGGAAAGCTACCGTCATCTCAAGATGAAACTGGTCCGGAGTAACGATAACGACGGCGTCAAGGTTCGGATCGTTTACAAGCTCCTTGTAGTCGGAGACGGCGATAACGTCTCCCATCTGCTTCTTAGCCGCTTCAAGCTGCTCGGGAGCTGTATCGCAGATAGCGTAAAGGCAAGCGCCTTCCTTTGCTTTGACGCCGTCCATGTGGCGTCTTCCCATTCCGCTGCAGCCGATGACTGCAATATTGATCTTCTTGTCTGTCATAATTTTCATTCCTTTCAGCAGGGCACACGCCTGCAGGCATACATTTTGTTTTACTTGAGTTTTTTTCGGGAGGAGCAAGCCCCATACAGTGTTGAAATTCTTTTGCGGCTTGCCGCAGGCATGCATACTTTCCTTTCAAGAAAAGTAGGTTCTCCTCAGCTTAAAAGCATCGACATATCGCCGCCGACGGAAATAAAGACGGCGACGTAGGAAACGACGTACGCAATAGTAAGAACGGTACCGATGACGTTCATGGCGAGAGAAAGCTTTTTCTTTCTGATCTCGTCAATATCAGAGACGGCGTTCTGAGCCTGAAACGAGAAAACAAGACCGATAATACCGAATACCATACCGAAGCAGCAGCAACCGAAAACAATATTGAGAATGGAAAATACCATAAGTCCGGTGCTCATCGGACGCTTATTCGTAACAGGACGACGGTACAGATCGCCGTAAGGGTTCTGTCCGTAAGGACCTTGAGTGTACGGACCTTGACCGTAGGGACCCTGAGCATAAGGGTTCTGTCTGTACGGATTCTGAGCGTACGGATTTCCGTTGCCCTCAGGCGGACGCTGCTCGGAGCCGGCGGGATCGCCGTTCTGTGAATTCTGTGAATTCTGAGGATTTTGTGGTGGTTGGGTTAGTTGAGAGCTTGGATCGTTCTGCGGACTCTGAGCAGACTGAGTCTGCCTGTTTACCGCGGTGGGATCCATACCGTAGGTATAATTCTTCTGCGCGCCGGTAGGTTGACCGCAATAAGGGCATTTTTCAAGACTTACGTCTATCTGCTCTCCGCAATTGGTGCAAAATGTAAACGCCATTTTCCGAAATTCCTTTCTTTGAACTGTGCAGGCAGACGCCTGCGGGCGGATATTTAAGTTTGGTTCAAGGCTTGGATCTTAAAACCGTAGCCGAAATTACTTATTTGAGTTGATATGAGGCCAGTACGCCTTGAAATAGCTGAAGCCTGAGAACATGGTAGTTGCGACCATTATCGCGGTCATAACGTAAGAAGCGATATAGCCGTCCCAGATCAATGGCTCAAGAAGTATAACTATGATACCAATAATTTGTGACACAGTCTTTAACTTACCGAAAATATTTGCCGCAACGACGATTCCCGCAGATGAGGAAACTATCATTCTCATCGAAGTGACTGCAAGCTCTCTGAAGATGATGAGGAACGCCGCGCAGGTGAATACCTTGGCGAAAACAGCGTTGCCGCCGTTGATTATGATGATACCGAGCATCGCGCCGAAGACCATGAGCTTATCGGCAAGGGGGTCCATAAATTTACCGAAGTCCGTGACGAGATTGTATTTTCTCGCGATCTTGCCGTCCAGCATATCGGTAAATGAGGTGAGGGCGAAGAGTATCGCCGCGACTATTCTCGATACGTTATATCCGCAGACCTCCGGGAATATGAGGAAAAAGAGGAAGAATGGGATCATTAACATTCTTAGACAAGTGAGTTTGTTTGGTAAGTTCATTTTTTGTTTTTTTCCTTTCAAATGCAGGCAAGTATTTATTTGTGTAAATGTTTTTGTTTTACGCCACCGTGACGTATTGAGGATAATTTTTTGTTTTTCTATAAAAGTTCTTTTTTATTTAGTAAATGCCCATTTCTTTCCTTTTCTTTCGAGAAAGAAAAAGAAAGAAGTAGGCGAAAGAAAGAAAAAGAAAGACCGTGGTAGATTTTCAGCGGCTCGCCGAAACACGCTCGCATAAGCAGGCTCGCGGTTTTTCGTACATGAAATACTGCCGAGTTGCTCCCGCAACACCCTAAAGCAGGGAAATAATTTATTTGCACAGCTTGTTACTTAAATTTCCGCAACGGTCTGCCGAATATTTCGGGCTTTTTTCGTTAGAAAAAAGTTTCGACTGTGTCGAAAAGAAATATTCGATGGGGATACCAGCAGATGTTCGCACAAGGTACACGGTATCCCATTTTCAAGAAAGCGCGTTCTCCCTTTAGAACTGAGAAAGGACAGCGATGAGGTCGCAATCCATAGCTTCGGTTATGGTAACGTCGACCATATCGCCCACAGAGAAGGAATTTTTGGGCGCACCGGTCAAATAGACTTTACCGTCAATTTCGGGAGCCTCGGACTGACTGCGGCAGAAGTAGGTCTCGGAAACGGGATCGTAACCCTCGACTATGACTATCTCGCGTCTACCGATGCGTCGGGAGTTCGCCTCTTCCATTATGCCGTTCTGCTGGGACATAACGGCGTCATAACGCTCGGCCTTAACGTCGTCGTCGATCTGACCGTCAAACTCCGCGGCGGGAGTTCCCTCCTCGCAGGAGTACTCGAATGCTCCGAGACGGTCGAACTTCGTTTCAGCAAGGAAGTCCATCAGCTCTGCGAACTGCTCCTCGGTCTCGCCGGGGAAACCAACGATGACCGTACTGCGAATAACGATCTCGGGGCAAGCCTCACGGAGCTTCTTGATAGCTGAAACGATGACCTCTTTGCCGCCGTGACGGTTCATACGGCGCAGAATAGTATCATTTATATGCTGAACGGGAATGTCGATATACTTCACGAGGCGTTCGTTCTCGCGGAACTCGCGGCAAAGTCCGTCTGTGATCTTATCGGGATAACAGTACAGAATTCTGATCCAGGGGATAGACGTTGCCTCTGTAACGGCGCGGATAAGCTCGTCCAGCTTGTACTCGCCGTATATATCGACTCCGTAACGGGTGGTGTCCTGCGCGACCAGTATCAGCTCGCGGATACCCAGTGCCTCCATGTTCTTCGCCTCTTCGACGATGTCCTCAATAGTGCGGGAACGGAACTTTCCGCGAATATCGGGAATAGCGCAGTAGGTACAACGGTTATCGCAGCCCTCGGCGATCTTGAGGTAGGCGAAGTGCTCGGGTGTCGTGACGATCCTATCGCCGCCCATAGCTGCTTCCTCGGGTGCTTTGAGAGCTTTGAACTTCTCCCCCGCCTCGACTTTTTTCACCGCTTCCACGATATCGTGGATCGCGCCGACGCTCACTACCGCGTCGACCTCGGGCATCTCCTTCATGATCTCCTCGCCGTAACGCTGAACGAGACAGCCGCAGACGATGAGTCCTTTAAGCTTTGCGTTGGTTTTGAGCCAAGCGATGTCCAGAATGTTGTCGATGGCTTCGGTCTTGGCTTCCTGAATGAAGCCGCAGGTGTTGAGGATGATGATGTCAGCCTCTGTCTCCTCACCTGTTATTTCGTAGCCCGCGGCATTGAGCTCGCTGAGCATTACCTCGGTGTCCATAAGGTTTTTACAGCAACCGAGTGATACAAATCCGATTTTTGTTTTTTTCATAATATATTCCTTTTTTGCGTACAACACCGCATAGGTATTATTAGAGCATATTTTTTATGTTTTTCTTTATATAATTTCTTTATGTTAAAGATTTCGCGTTTTTCTTCCTTCTTTCGAGAAAGAAAGAAGAAAAATGCTCGCAAAAAGAAGAAAGAAAGACCGTGGTAGATTTGGTACGGCTCGCAGAAAACACGCTCGCATAAGCAGGCTCGCGGTTTTAAGGCACATAAAATACTGCCGAGTTGCTACCGCAACTACCCAATATAGGAAATAATTTCTTTACAGAGCATGGAAGTTTTACTTCCGCCAAGGCTGGCGAATATTTCGGGCTTTTCGAAGAAAAGTTTCGACGGTGTCGAAAAGAAATATTCGAAGGTGATACCCGCAGATGTTCGCACAAGGTACATGGTATCACCGTGCGGTCATTTCTACAAAAATGCTCGTACACACTCGCATTTTCGGGATGTTAGGTGTAGGTAAAAGCGTAGATTTTGTCGTTTGTGGGTTAGATGATGTACGCTCTTGGTGAAAAAGGGAGCACATACTTTTTTCGAAGAAAATTACGTAGTAATTCATTTACACCGATGCCTGCGGGTGTCGGTGTAAATGAAGTTCTTTGCGCAGCTTTCTTTCAAGAAAGCGCGTTTTCCCCTACTTCAGAAATGGCATAATTCACCTCATCCGAGGAAAAGCCGGCGTTAAGCAAGAGGCGAATGAGTTTTTCGCGAGGCTTCTGACGGTTTTTGAGAGCGAGGAGCTTGCAGTTCTCGTAGAAATCGATATCGGAGAAATCAAGAGCGGCTACGACATCGGCGGAGATACCTTTAGAACGAAGATAGTAGCAGATCTTCTTCTTACCCCAAAGCCGCAAAGCAAGCTTCGGCAGGGAGTTTTCAGCCAAGCGAAGATCGTTTATGTAGCCGAACTTCTTAACGTAAGCGACGGCGTCCTCGATCTCGTCCGCGGTGTACTTCTCTTTTGACTCCAGCTTATCCCTTAGCCCTTTTTCGGTATAGGACCGAGAGGCGACCAGAAGCATCGCGTACTCGCAGGCAGACTTTTGACGGCTCTTTTTTATCAGACCGAGAGCCTCTTCATCGCTCCTGCAGTCTTCGATTTCATCGTTGATTTCATCGTCGGGGACATTGTCGGGGGAGTCTTCCATCGCGCCCGCAATCGGAGTTTTCTCGATTTTCGGAGCTTTCGGCGCGTCATCCACGCGAGTGCCGTTCAATCTCTCGGCGCGGCGGCGCTTAGGTACGGTGAACTCGCTTTCGTCCATATCGTCGGGCGAGCTTTGATCGTACTTTCCAAAACGGTCCAGCTTCCCGCCCTTGCCGTACAGCTCGTACTGGCGGGAATTCGGGGATTTAGGCATTGTCGCCGTCTCCGTCTATCTTAACGTCGAAGAGCGCGTCATCCTCGTCCTCGTCGTCGGAATAATCTTCCTTCATATCGAGGTCAAGCTTGTCGCCCGATGCGCGGACCTTCTTTTCGATCTCGGCGAACAGCTCCTTATCCTCTTCAAGCAGAGCGCGGATGTTGTCCTTACCCTGACCGAGGCGCTTACCGTCGTAAGAGAACCAAGAACCGCTCTTTTCGATGATGTCAAGCTCGATAGCCATATCGAGGACCTCGCCCGACTTGGAGATTCCCTTACCGAAGAGTATGTCGAACTCAGCGGTCTTGAAGGGGGGCGCGACCTTATTCTTAACGACCTTACACTTTACGCGGTTACCGTAGGTATCTGCGCCGTTCTTGAGAGCCTCGCCCTTGCGTACCTCGATACGAACGGACGCATAGAATTTCAGCGCGCGTCCGCCGGTGGTCACCTCGGGGTTGCCGTACATAACGCCGACCTTCTCACGAAGCTGGTTGATAAAGATACAAACGCAGTTTGCCTTTGCGACCGCGCCGGAGAGCTTTCTCATAGCCTGGCTCATAAGTCTTGCGTGCGCGCCGACGTGGCTGTCACCCATATCGCCGTCGATCTCGCTCTGAGGAACGAGAGCCGCAACAGAGTCGATAACGATAACGTCGATAGCGCCCGAACGAACCAGCGCCTCTGTGATCTCAAGCGCCTGCTCGCCGCTGTCGGGCTGGGAGATGAGAAGCTCGTCGATATTTACGCCCAGATTCTTGGAATATACGGGATCGAGAGCGTGCTCTGCGTCCACGAACGCCGCGTTTCCGCCCTGATTCTGTACCTCTGCGATAATATGAAGAGCAAGCGTGGTCTTACCGGAGGACTCGGGACCGTAGATCTCGATGATCCTTCCCTTAGGTACACCGCCGATTCCAAGGGCGGTGTCAAGCATGATCGAGCCTGTGGGGACTGCGCTGACGTTCATTTTCATGTTCTCGCCCAGTCTCATAATGGTGCCTTGACCGTACGCCTTCGTGATGTTGGCGATGGCTGTATCAAGAGCTTTTTTCTTATCGGAAACGTCAACAGCGGTTCCTGCGTCTTTTTTTGCTTTTGCCATAGTTTTTTCTCCGTTTCTCGCGGCAGGCGAGTGCCTGCGGGCGAATATTTTTTTTGAGTAAAGTATTTTTTTAATTAAGAAGGTTATTTTGAGTAAAGTTTATAATTTTTCTATTAAATTTCTTTTTATATAGATTTCGCGTTTTTCTTCCTTCTTTCGAGAAAGAAAGAAGAAAAATGTTCGCAAAAAGAAGAAAGAAAGACCGTGGTAGTACGGAACGGCTCGCTGAAAATCCTCGCGTAACACACTCCGTGTGCTCGGATTTTGGGTACATAGCTTCCGCTAAGGCTGGCGAATATTTCGGGCTTTTCGAAGAAAAGTTTCGACTGTGTCGAAAAGAAATATTCGAGGGTGATACCCGTATATGTTCGCACAAGGCACACGGTATCACCGTGCGGTCATTTCTACAAAAATGCTCGCCCACGCTTCGCATTTTCGGGGTGTTGTGAGAAGTTTAAAGTGTAGATTTCCTTGTTTGTGGGTGAGATGATGTACTCTCTTGTTGAAAAGGGAACCACGGACGATTTCCGAAGGAAACACCCGAATATTCTTTGACATTGATGCCCTCGCGGTGTCAATGTCAAAGAAGCTTTTGCGGAGCTTTTCTCGAAAAGCGACCGTAACCCCTTTTAAAAAGTAGGATCGTCGAAGCGCCAGCCTGACTCGGTGTAGATCATAGTCAGGATCTTATCGGTGCGTTCGCCGTTCAGCTCGTAGGGAGTCTTGATGGTAGCGACTCCGCCGCTTATCTTTCTGACCGTAGCTTCCGAGACGATACGGTTACCTGCGAGGTTATAGGACATAAACTTTACGTTCACATACAGAACGCCGTCCATCTCCTTATAACGCGGTGGCGGCTCACTGCCGCTTTCTCCGTAACCCTCAAAAGCCGTGTACTTCAGCACGTCGTTGTAATAATCCTGCGTATAGACCGCCAGAATGGCGTCGCGCAGAGCCTTCTCGCTCTTATACGGACTGCTCTCTGCAACGGGAACGAAGTGCGCGGCGGGAAGAGCCTCAAGCTCCTCTTCCGTAAAGCTCTCGGATGCGGGAAGTCCCTGCCCGTAAATGATCTTATTGATCTCGGCGCTCTTCGGGTAAAGCTCGTTGAACGCCGTCATTACCTCGGCTTTCTGCGCCTCGCTCGCGCAACCCGTGAAGGCACTCAATACGAATATGAGACATAGTATAAATGCAATGATTTTTTTGATGTTTTTTGTTTTCATAATTTTTAATTGTATCAGTAAAGGATGTTTGAGTAAATTTTTATGTTTTTTATTTAATAGTTCTTTATGTTTAATTTTCGCGTTTTTCTTCCTTCTTTCGCAAAAGAAAGAAGAAAAATGCTCGCAAAAAGAAGAAAGAAAGACCGTGGTAGAATTTTAACGGCTCGCCGAAAACCGCTCGGAAAAGTCCTCTCGCGGTTTTATTGAACAAAGGGATGTTTGTGCGAACATATCTAGAAAAATGCTCGTACACACTCGCATTTTCGGAGTGTGCGGTGTAGAGGATTTGTGTAGATTTCTTCGTTTGTGGGTTAGATGATGTGCGATCTTGTTGAAAAGGGTGACCGAACTTTTTTCGAAGAAAATTACGTAGTAATTCATTTACACCGATGCCTTCACGGTGTCGGTGTAAATGAAGTTCTTTGCGCAGCTTTCTTTCAAGAAAGCGCGTTCTCCTCTGTCGAAGCATCGGACTCTTCACCCTCGCCCTCATCCTCGGGCTTACCGACGTTAGCGACAGCGGAGACGACAGCGTCGTCGCTGACACGCATAACGATGACACCGCCGGCAGTTCTGGAGTAGACGGAGATGTCGCTGACGTGAGTACGGATAGTAACGCCGTCGCTGGTAACGGCAACGATATCGTCCTCGTCGCCTACGGTCAGAATAGCGGCAAGAGAACCTGTCTTTTCGCTCAGACCGTGAACTGTAACGCCCTTACCGCCGCGGTTCTTAGTGCGGAAGTCGTCGAAGGGCGAACGCTTACCAAATCCCTTTTCGGTAATGGTAAGCAGCTTGCAGTTATCGTCAACAAGAGCAACGCCGGTAACGAAATCGCCTTCCTCAAGCTTGATACCGCGTACGCCGCGGGCAGTTCTGCCCATGACTCTCGCGTCCTCTTCTCTGAAGCGTACGGCGTTACCGCCCTTGGTAGCGATAATGATCTCGTCGCTGCCGGTAGTATGACGGACGTAGACGAGCTCGTCGCCTTCGTCAAGGTTAAGAGCGATCTTACCGCCCTTGCGCTGGTACTCGTATTCGGACAGCTTGGTTCTCTTAACTACGCCGTACTTTGTGACCATCAGCAGATATTCGTCGTCCTTGTACTCGGAAACGGTTATCATAGACGTTATCTTCTCGCCCTCGGCAAGATCTACCAGATTGACTATATTAGTACCCTTGGCAGTTCTGCTCGCCTCGGGAATACGGTAAGCGCGCATGGTGAATACCTTACCGTTCGTGGTGAACAGCATAAGATCGGAGTGAGTATCGGCAGCCATGACGTTCTCAACGAAGTCCTCTTCCTTAGTGGTGATACCCTTGATACCCTTACCGCCTCTCGCCTGAGCGTTGTAGGCGTCGGATGACATACGCTTAACGTAGCCGCCGTGAGTCATGGTGATGACGCAGGTGTGACGGTCGATAAGGTCCTCGTCCTCGATATCGGAGAGGTCAAAGCTGATCTCCGTTCTTCTCTCGTCGCTGAATCTGTTCTTGATCTCAAGAAGCTCCTCTTTGATGATCTCGCGGAGCTTGCTCTCGGAGGAGAGCTTGTCGGTCAGATCCTCGATAAGCTCGTAAAGCTTGACCAGACGGTCCTCTATCTTGGTTCTCTCAAGTCCCGTCAGACGTCCCAGAGTCATCTCAACTATCGCCTGAGCCTGCGGATCGGAAAGTGAGAATCTCTCGCTCAGCTTGATCTTAGCGTCGGCGATGTTCTCGGACTTCTTGATGATCTCAACTACCTCGTCGATGTTGTCGGAGGCGATCTTGTAGCCCTCATAGATGTGAGCTTCCTTCTTCGCTCTCTCGAGCTCGAATCTCAGACGGCGGGAAACGACGGTCTCCTGGTGCGCGATGTAATGGAACAGCATATCCTTCAGTCCCAGCTGCTTCGGAACGTTATCGACCAGCGCAAGCATATTAGCCGCGAAGGTATCCTCAAGCTGAGTGAACTTGTAAAGCTGATTGAGCAGTACCTGACCGTTCGTATCGCGGCGGTACTCGATGACTATCCTCATTCCCGCCTTACCGGACTCGTCTCTGATATCGGTGATACCCTCTACCTTCTTTTCCTTGTGACATTCAACGATTCCCTCTACCAGAGAGACCTTGTTCACAAGATAGGGTATCTCCGTAACGATGATACGGTGCTTATCCTCTTCAACGGTAGCCTTCGCTCTGACTCTGATCTTACCCTTACCCGTCTCGTAAGCTTCCTTGATGCCCGCGCTTCCGCAGATGGTCGCGCCCGTGGGGAAGTCCGGACCCTTGATGAACTCCATGAGCTCAACGACCGTGGCTTCCGGATGATCCATAAGATATATGGTTCCGTCGATGACCTCGCCCAGGTTGTGGGTGGGAATGTTGGTCGCCATACCGACCGCAATACCGATAGAGCCGTTTACAAGCAGGTTCGGGAAGCGGGCGGGAAGTACCTCGGGCTCCTGGAGCTTGTTGTCGAAGTTGGGAACGAAATTAACGACGTTCTTTTCTATATCCGTCAGCATCTCGTTTGCCAGACGGTTCATTCTCGCCTCGGTGTAACGGTAAGCAGCCGCGCCGTCACCGTCGATGTTACCGAAGTTACCCTGACCGTCGATCAGAGGGTAACGGAGAGAGAAGCTCTGCGCAAGACGCACCATAGAGTCGTAAACTGCCGCGTCACCGTGAGGATGATAGCGTCCGAGCACGTTACCGACGGTAGCCGCGGATTTGTGATAGGGCTTATCGTAAGTCAGATGATCCTCATACATAGCGTAAAGGATTCTTCTGTGTACGGGCTTCAGACCGTCGCGGACGTCGGGAAGAGCTCGCGACATGATAACGCTCATTGCGTAGTTGATGAACGAAGTCTTGACTTCCTTCTCCATTTGTATCGGAACGATCTTTTGATCTTTGAATTCTATATCGTCCTTGTTCTTGTCCATTTAACTTAACCGTTTCCTTTCTGTTTCTTTTTTTCAAAAGAAATTAGTGGTTTTTTTGCTTTGTCATTTTTATTGATTTTTTTGTATACGTTTTATGTTTCCAATATCTTTTGCACAGTTTTACCCACGTTTTTCAACAGCTGTGGACTTATTTTATCCACAAACCCACAACGCTCGTTAGCGCGCTTTCAAAAAATGTCAAAACCGACGTTTTTCCTTACGTCAACAGAGTTTCTTTAACTCAGCCGAAACTTGCCGAAAAATACCGCTACAGCAATTTTTTTCTTTTTGCACAGCAATTTCCATGAAGTTTTCCACAAAGTTTTCCACAGGGTGTGGAAAACTTTATAAACACCGTTTATTGTATATTTTTTTGGCTGGCAGCAGGCACGCGTCTGCAGGCAAAATTTTTGTTATTTTTCATATGGGAGGTGCTTGCTCCTCCCGGAACGCGTCTGCAGGCATAATTTTTTGTTATTTTTCGTAGGGGAGGGGCTTGCTCCTCCCGGCAGGCGTCTGCCTGCAGAGATTCAATTTGTTTGTTTAAGACGAGTGTTTTATTGAGTTTTCTCGGGAGGAGCAAGCCCCTCCCCTACCGATTTTGAGTAAATTTTTGTAATTTTTTGTAATTTTTGTAATTTTTTGTAATATGGGTAGAAGATGTGCGCTCTCTTTTGAAAAGGGAACCCCTTTTTCGAAGAAAATTACGTAGTAATTCGTTTGCGGCGATAGCTTCCTGCTGTCGCCGTAAACGAAGTTCTTTGCGCAGCTTTCTTTCAAGAAAGCGCGTATCTCCTTCCAAAAGAGAATGTAACTCTTATATATCCAAATTAGAAACGAACTTAGCGTTAGCTTCGATGAACTCACGGCGAGGCTCTACCTTGTCGCCCATGAGGAGCGAGAAGACCTCGTCGCAGAGCATAGCGTCTTCGATAGTGACCAGCTTGAGAGTACGGATAGCGGGGTCCATAGTGGTCTCCCAGAGCTGTTCGGGATTCATCTCACCAAGACCTTTATAACGGGAAGCTTCGACCTTGTCGCCGCCCATTTCAGCGATGATAGAGTCGCGCTCCTCGTCGGAGTAGGCGTAACGAACGTTCTTACCCTTGAACACCTTATAAAGCGGAGGCATAGCAAGGTAGATATGTCCGTCCTCAATGAGCTTTCTCATGTGACGGAAGAAGAACGTCAGAAGAAGTATCTGAATGTGAGAACCGTCGACGTCGGCATCCGCCATGATAATTATCTTACCGTAACGGAGCTTAGACATATCGAACTCGTCTCCTATACCGCAGCCTATAGCCTGAATTATCGGAATGAGCTGCTGGTTTCCGTAGACCTTATCAAGACGGCTCTTCTCAACGTTCAGGACCTTACCTCTGAGAGGCAGGATAGCCTGGAACTTGGAGTCACGTCCGTCCTTTGCAGAACCGCCCGCTGAGTTACCCTCGACAAGATAGAGCTCGGTAAGCTCAACGTTCTTCTCCTGACAGTCCCAAAGCTTACCCGGAAGCGAGCCGCCCTCAAGAGGACTCTTTCTTCTCGCCGCTTCCTTTGCTTTACGAGCCGCCTCGCGTGCGCGGGACGCCTCAAGTGTCTTATCAAGGATAGCCTTTGCAACGGAAGGATTCTCTTCGAAATACTCGGCGAGCTTTGTACTGACGAGACTGTCAACCATCGTTCTCATAAAGGAGTTTCCGAGCTTACTCTTGGTCTGTCCCTCGAACTGAGCGTCCTGAAGCTTGACCGAAACTACGGCGCAAAGACCTTCTCTTGTATCATCGCCCGTCAGATTCTTGTCGCTGTCCTTCAGAACACCCGCTTTTCTTCCGTAATCGTTTATAACTCTTGTGAGCGCCATCTTGAAGCCGGTCTCGTGAGTACCGCCCTCAACGGTATTGATGTTGTTGGCGAAGGTCATTATGGTGTCGTTGTACGTGTCGTTGTACTGCATCGCTACCTCAGCGGAGCAGACACCGTTCACAGCCTTCATATAGATAACGTCGTTATGAACCAGCTCGCAGTGCTTGATCTCGTTCAAGTGAGATACGAAGCTGACGATACCGCCCTCGTAGTGAAGCACGTTCTCCACGAGCTCCTCGCCTCTCTCGTCGCGGAATACGATCTTTATTCCCGCGTTGAGGAATGCCTGCTCTCTCATACGGTTGAGCAGTATATCGTAGTCGAAATTCAGCTCCTCGAATATCTCCGCGTCAGGCATGAATCTGACGTACAGACCGTGATCTTCCGTGTCCTCAACGAACTTGTAATCCTCGGTTACGTGACCTCTCTCAAAGCGCTGCGTGTAGCGCTTGCCGTCGCGGCAGTCCTCGTAATAAAGCCACTCGGAAAGGGCGTTTACTACGGATGCTCCGACTCCGTGAAGTCCGCCGGAGATGACGTATCCGCCGCCGCCGAACTTACCGCCCGCATGAAGCACTGTAAATACTACCTCGGGAGTAGGCTTTCCCGTCTTGTGTATCTGGGTGGGGATTCCTCGTCCGTTGTCCTGAACGGATGCGCTTCCGTCCTTGTGCAGCGTTACTACGATCTCCGTACAGAAGCCGGCGATAGCCTCGTCTATAGAGTTATCGACTATTTCGTAAACAAGGTGGTGAAGACCTCTTATTGATGTCGTACCAATATACATTCCGGGACGTTTTCTGACTGCTTCCAGTCCTTCCAGGACTTGTATTTGGCTTTCATCGTATTGCTGTTTTTCTTCCATTTAATGACCTTACCTTTCTAATTTTGCGGGTAACGCACCCGCGGGCGGGCAGGCACGCGCCTGCAGGCATACATTTTGGTTTACTTGAATTTTTTGTTGTTCGCTCTGTCACACTATATGGATGATAATTTCAAATTTTGATTTGTAGGTGTGTTTGCAAACTTTTTTATACAAATCCCATTAATGTTTGTAGGGACCGGCGTCCTCGACGGTCCGTA
>SVSQ01000028.1 GCA_015064245.1 Oscillospiraceae bacterium
TTGTGCGAACATAGGTGTGTGTCACCCCGAATATCCTGCTTACGCAGAATATTCCCATATTTGCCTGCAGGCGCTCGCCTGCCCACGGGCTTTCTTTCTTCTTTTTGGAGAATGCGAAGCATTCAGAGGTTTCTTCTTCTTTCTTTTGCGAAAGAAGGAAGAAAAATGAAAGAAGAAAAAATAGTTTAAATTATATTCAAAATAACCGTCTTACACATATAAATTATTCTCCTGCAGGTGCTTATCCGCCTGAAGGGCTTACTTGCTACCCGCTATGCAAAAAATTTTCAAAAACGTTGAATTTTAAACATAGAAAAAGGAAAATATTGGTGTATACTACATACATAAAGAAAATAAATACCGAAAGGACTATTCTTTAAATGAATTTTGCTTTTTTTGATACAAAACCTTATGATATACCCGCTTTTGATAGACTCGGAAAAGAGCGAGGCGTTCAGTTCAAATACTACGAGACCAAGCTCAACGAGGATACGGTGGAGCTTGCAAGCGGATTTGACGGCGTTTGCGTTTTCGTAAACGATACGATCAACGCCGCAGTCATCGACCGTCTGGTCGAGCTTGGAGTACGGGTTGTCGCTCTCCGTTGCGCGGGATTCAATAACGTCGATATGCAATATGCTTACGGAAAGATACACGTTCTCCGCGTTCCCGCCTACTCACCTTACGCAGTTGCTGAGCACGCTATGGCAATGCTGCTCACCTCTATCCGCCGCATCCACAAGGCTTACATCCGCACAAGAGATTTTAATTTCAGCCTTAACGGTATGACCGGCTTTGACCTTCACGGAAAGACAGTCGGAATCATCGGAACAGGTAAAATAGGTCAGGTATTTATCAATATCTGCAAGGGCTTTGGTATGAACATTCTGGCTTACGATAAATTCCCCTCAAAAGCTCTCGAAGAAAGCGGAACGGTCAAATACGTTGACCTTGATACCCTGTTTGCTGAAAGCGATATAATTTCCCTTCACTGTCCGCTTACCGATGAGACCTATCACGTTATAGACGAAGCTTCTCTTGCCAAGTGCAAGCGCGGGGTTGTGATCATAAATACTTCACGCGGAGCGCTGGTTGACGCTGAGGCGCTGTTATCCGGTATCAAATCCCGCAAGGTCGGCGCGGCTTGTCTGGACGTTTACGAAGAGGAATCCGATCTGTTCTTTAACGACAATTCCGGTCACATCCTTGAAGACGACACTCTGGCAAGACTTATCTCTATGCCTAACGTTATCGTTACCTCGCATCAGGCGTTCCTCACCGAGGAAGCACTGAACAATATTGCTGAGACAACGGTTGACAACATCGTCGGCTTCTTCGAAAACGATCAATGCCCCAACGAGCTCTGCTTTCGCGGAAGCTCTGCCGAGGACTGCAAAAGCGGTAAATGCTTTTAAACTCATTTCGCCCAAAAACAATATCTGAACTCTATTATTGAACTCAAAATAATAAAAATAATTTCAAAAATTTTCTCAAAACCCCTTGACAAATCGAAAGAAATGTAGTATACTATTATACGTTGAGCGTGCGGGTGTAGTTCAATGGTAGAATCCCAGCCTTCCAAGCTGGTCGCGTGGGTTCGATTCCCATCACCCGCTCCAAAAATCCCGATGGCGAAAGCTGTCGGGATTTTTACGTCTTACCTATTACCTCTTCCCCCTTACCTAAAACTCGCATCGGAATTTTTGGGAAGTAATAAGTAAAAGGTAAGAAGTTCGGTAGCTTTTCGCTGAGGCGAAAAGCATTTTTTATTAGTTTTCTTGACAAAAACGCCCATGTATGATATACTGCGGATATAAAGGTTATGTGAAAGGAGCGCGGTAGATATGAAAAAATATAAACCTAATATGATGCTTGGGATTGCTTGCTTAATGTCAGAGTTTATGCTCCCTGCGATTCTCGTCATTCCTATTATGATATATATGATTGACGGGTTTGTAAATTATTCCGTAGATGATCTTATATTGGGAATTAAATGTTTAGTCTTTGCACTACCCGGATTTATTTTATTTTTCAGTATTTTGAATACTATTACGCTTCCATTCACCAAGCATAACGCTTTTATAGAAGACGGTATCATATCAACGAAGCACTCAACGGTAAAATGCCGCGAAGTAACCCAAATAGCGTATGATAGCGGCGAGTATTCGAAATACGGCAGCAGCTCTCCCGCTTGTCTTGATCTCTATATTGAAAGTGAGCTTGTGTTATCTGTAAATCATCCGTCACTTACGTTAATAATAACTCTGCTATTCCGTTGCCGAGGCGCCAAATTCAGATACACACAGTACAAAAGATTTCTTATACTCATAGCTGTATTCGTCGCCCTCAGCATAATTCTTCCTGTTTTAGGAAAAATGGGAATCGAGATATAAACCAATGGAAGGTATAATATGAAAAAATTTAAGCCGAACGTAATGGCAACAGCTATCTTTGCAATTTTTGAAATTGGCTTGCCATGTATAGCAGGTGTTCTTATACTTTTTAGTTTATTGCTAACAACCGGAGAACTTGATCCCGAAGCTTTTAAATGGATGTTTATCGCTATCGGAATATTCGGACCGATAGGATTTTTGCTTATATTTAACGTATTCACGCTCGTTACCCTGCCATTCCAGGAATGCTATGTTTTTTTATATGACGAATATTTCGTACATGATAATATCACTATAAATTATCGTGACGTCAGCAGAATTGAGATTGACAGCGGTGAACTTTCTCGATACAGTAGAGGAACGCCTTGCTCACTTAATTTTTTCATAGACGGTGAGCTTATCACATCAATAAAAAAGCCCCCATTTACATTGACATTCATTCTGCTAAAACGTTGCAGATACGCAGATAAAAAATATATCAAGCTCAAAAGCGCTATAATTACGAGCGCCATAATTATCGCCGTATTTTTAGGTATTGCAATATACGCATTATCGCAAATATAACTTCAAAATACACAAAATCCCCCTCTGAAAGTTCAAACAGAGGGGAATCCTTTTATTTCAAATATTTTTCCTGATCTACGCCGTATTTTTTCCAAGTTTCGAATTTTCCCACGAAGCGCTCGTCAAACATTTTCCACACGATTCTTCCATAGTGTAATTCGCTCGGCGGAATAACTTCGTTTGACGGGTGAGGAATCTCGGGAAGATTTCCGAGATATATGATCTCATCGTCCGGATATTCTTTATGTGGTGAGATAAGCAGATAAATATAGTATCTGTATATTGAAAGCGGAAGGAAGACGGCGTTATCAAATACAGCTTTCGGATCGCTCGGCAGCTCGTTATCAAAGCTGAGAAGCATATACATCTCGATCTCATTTGTCTGCTTTGACACCTCGGTTACCTTGCGGCAATACAGTATTGCGTATTTTCCTGCGATCCCCGCGATCTCCGCATCTCTGCCCTTTATCTTATAGGCGTACAGGTCGCCCGCTTTCCACTTTTTTGAGCCGCGTATTGTCGGCTTTTTTACTTTCTTAACTTCACGCTGCTTTGGCTGGCGCCCAAGGAGCTGATCGAGAACTTCAAGAACCTTTAACGCTTCATTACCAAAAAGCTCAAACATTTTCTCGTCGGTCAGCGCCTCAAGGAATTTCTTGCTTTTTGCATCTTCTATCTGATTTTGGAGTCCGCACCAATATGAAGTCATATATACTATGACCGTTTCGGCTTCTTCGCCCTCGTAATTTTCAAGCATTTCTCTTCTTGTGAAGTTCAGAGCTGTCTTTTTGGCTTTTTCTTCACGGTATTCTTCAAACAGCTCCGTAAATTCAAGAGATATTGAATCTTCGAAAAATTCATTTAGTTCCATTTATGCGCCTCCTTTTTCTCATCGTATTGGATACTTCATTATATCATACGGATAAAGGCTTGTCAACATTTGTTTTTTATACTTTATTCACACGCAATACATCATAATATGATAAAATTAAAAAAATCCGAAATTTTTGTAGTAAAAGAGTTCCCTTTTCGGTCTTTTATAGTGAACAGGCTTTTTGGTCTGAATTTTAGAAAGGATGCGAGATATTATGGAAGATGCCGCAATAATCAAGCTTTACGAAGAACGCTCTGAAAACGCCATATCCGAAACAGATGCAAAGTACGGAAGATACTGCCGCGCTATCGCTTACAATATACTACATAATTCCGAGGATACCGACGAATGCGTCAGCGATACCTATCTTCACGTCTGGAACGCTATCCCGCCTCAAAAGCCAAATATTTTCAAGGCGTTTATAGGTAGAATAACCCGAAATCTCTCCCTTCACCGATACGAAAAGTACAACGCCGAAAAACGAAGCGCAGGGCAAGTTCCACTTGTGCTTGATGAACTATGCGAATGTATTCCCGGCGCCGAAACAGCCGATTCACTTGTTGACGGCATGGCGATAAAAAAGATCATAGAGGATTTTCTGCGGGCTTCGAAGCCCGATGCACGAAAGATATTCGTCCGCCGTTATTTCCTGATGGAAACGGTAAAAACCATCGCTTCCGAGCTTTCTGTGAGTGAAAGCAAGGTCACGGTCACGCTTTGCAGAATGAGAGAAAAGCTGCGCGCCTCTCTGCAACAGCAAGGAATTGAAATATAGTGAAAGGAGCTAGCGTGAAAGTTTAGTTTGAGCGCATCAAAATACAACCTTTTTCACGCTTGAACTTACTTAAAAGACTGAACACCTTTTGTTTTGCTATGCAAAACACAGTAAATACGTCCACTATTTGTGCGGCTGTCCGAAGGACAGCGGAATGGAGATTTTTATGGATAACAAATGTCTTTTGACTATCATAGGTGAGATAGATGATGAGATAATCGGTGAAGCTTTAGATGACAAAATAGTTCCGAATCGCAAAGCGCTGTTTATTAAGATCGGCGCGCTCGCCGCCTGTGTTTGTTTGCTTTTGACCGCATTTTTCCCATCTTTATATATTAATATAATCAACGCGCCGCCGAAAGCTTCATTCGTTGATTTTGAAAAAGCCCACAACGGAGTTGGCGAAAAATCGATAGATTCCGGAACTACATACGACTCATCAAGTGCTGTTATTATAGGTCCGAGATTCACCTTACAAACCAAGCATACTCTTGTTGTTGAAGTTAAGGTTACAGAAATACTTGCCGACACATATAGTTACAAATCATCAGAATATATGGTCGCAAAACTTAAAGTTATCGATCAAGTTCTGGGAAGCGGACTTCCGGAAGAAATATACTTTGCGTTTAATGCATCATTCAGAGAAGATATTTTCGACGGAATTGACAGCTTCATTATGTCATTACGGCAAATCGGAATGAATGATTTTATAATGTTCAACAGCTCAAATCAACCTGAATACTTTCCGCATATGTTTACTTCTGCCGGGAGTTTTGCTTATGGCTGCGAGCTTGCATTTATTGACGGGCGCCATACCTTAAGTTATATTGAAAAAGCAAACAGCAGGCGCAAAAGAAAGTTCAGTATAGATTATCTATACAAAGACAATTACCCTGTAAGTGAAGGCACTGCTTTGCAAGAAGCAAAAGATAATATCCACGCTGCTCTGAAGGACAAGTATAAAATTACCGCATCCAATTACAGCTATATAACCGAAAGTATATTTAACGCTACCGAGGAATCACGGGCGTTACTTCAATACGTTTCAGAAGGAAAAACAAACTGCTTTATTCAAGATATCAGCAGTTTGGGTACGCAGATTAAGATTTCTTTAACCCGATATATAAACGGTGTAGAGACCGACGAAATTCACATTATCACAAATGATAACGGAAAAATAGAAGTAAAGTCCGGCAAGACAAACTACACCCAAGAAGATCTTGCCTCGTGCCCGGATATTGGAACTATCGTTCAAAATCTTAATCTTTCACGGCTCGTTCCGCCGAATATACCTCTTGTAGAGAGGCTGAAATATGATTTTTCAAGTTGCACCGCTAACGCCTGGTACAAAAAGGTGGACAGCGAAGTGTATGGGATCATACAGATCACTTGGTGCTACTATTATACCACCGAGCAAAATAGCCGTTACCAGATATTTGACGGTTGTTATTATCTTTATGATTCGAAGGGAAACTCTAAGATAATAAGCCGAGATGATCTCAAACAGCTTCTCGGAACCGATCGCGGTATGTTCGGACTAAAATATAATACATCATATATGATATTTGGATAACATAGAAAAAGGCTGTTCAGAAACGCGTTGTTTCTGAACAGCCGATTTTTATTATTTTGTTTTAATTAAAGCTCGATCTCCTTATGGATTGCCGCGGAAGCGTACAGTCTGTCAAGGAGCTTCATACTTTCAAGGATATTGTCGATATTGTTTCTGTTCTTTGTGCCAGTCTTGATAGCCTCAATGAAATCGCTGTCTTCACGGAGATACATATTGGGGATCTCGTGGTCGGATGTGTAACTCTCGAGTGTAGAACCGTCGGTAAAGGTGTACTGTCCGCCGTATGCAAGACGCGCGCCTGCCTTATCTCCCATAAAGTCGATATACGTATCGCTCTGTGCGATGTTCTGAGCCCATGCGCCGTTGAAGGAGATAGTCGCCTTATCGGTACGGACGTAACCTGTGATCATATCGTCAACGTCGTTTGTTCCGTTTTCAACGTCCTTTGTGTCCTCTGCCCACATTCCCTTGTACTTATAGGATTTCATATCCTTAGCCATCTCTGAATAAGCGTCGCAGGTCAGGTTCTTAAGTGTTGCGCCACCGAGGATGTAAAGGATGAGGTCAAGATAGTGGATACCCCAGTCGATGAGAACTCCGCCGCCGGACTGAGCCTTCGTTGTGAAAGCGCCGCCAAGACCAGGAATGCTTCTGAATGCTCTGAAGGAGCAGTAGATATGATAAAGATTACCGAATTTGCCTTCTCTATTCATCTCCTCAAGGAGCTCGACGGACTTATGGTAACGGTTGCAGACACCGATATTGAGGATCTTGCCCTGCTTGTCTGCTTCCTTTGCCATCTCGCAAGAAAGCTCGTAGTTGATGGTAACGGGCTTTTCGCACATAACGTGCTTGCCTGCGCGGAGCGCGTCCATAGTTACGGTATAGTGAGAATAGTTCGGGGTGAGAACCCAAACAGCCTCGACCTCGGGGTCGTTGAGCGCTACGTTATAGTCTGTGATAACGTTCTCGACAAAAGGATATTTTTCCTTTACTGCCAGAGCCTTGCTCTCGATAAGGTCACAGGCGTACTTTACTCTGATATTGTCCATCTTTGCAAACGCAGGGAAATGCGCGCCTTGGGATATTCTTCCGCAGCCGATTACGGCGATAACTGTTTTCATATGTATTATTCCTTTCGTAATAAACAATTTGATTTATATTATTTTAGCACAGATATTCTGATTTGTAAATAGGTTTTGAGAAATTTATACACAAAATACCGACACGGCAGGCGCGTCGGTATTTAAAATTTTATCAGTCTGTTGTATAGTTATCGAAATAACCCTGGATATAAACGATAGGAGTTCCCTTATCTCCTGAACCGGACGTAAGGTCGCAGAGCGAACCGATAAGGTCTGTAAGGCGGCGGGGGGTTGTTCCCTCAGAAACCATCTTACCTACCAGATTTCCGTCCTTCTGCTGTATCTTTTCCTTGATCGCGTCTTTAAGAGCATCGCCCGAAAGGTCAGCGAAATCGTTATCTGCCAGGTACTTCAGCTTAAGCTCGTTCGGTGTTCCCTCAAGTCCCGAGGTGTATGCGGGAGAAACGACCGGGTCTGCAAGCTCCCATATCTTTCCGATAGGATCCTTGAACGCTCCGTCTCCGTAGACCATGACCTCGACTGTCTTACCTGTCTTCTCCTTGATCTTTGCCTGGATCTTATCAACAACGGGCTGGCACTCACGGGGGAACAGCTTAACGGTATCCTCTGTCGCCTTATTGGAACCGAGAAGTCCGTAATGCTCGTTATAACCGCTGCCGTTTACAGACGCGTTGAGGATCTCGTCAAGTCCGAAGACTTTCTCTGCTCCTGCTGCCTTGAGCAGACGCTTGGAGCGAAAACGGCTGTGGATATCACAAGTAATTACATTTTTTGTATAATCAAGGATAGCGCGGCAGTCGTTTGCGAAAATGATCTCAACTTCTGCGCCGCACTCGCGGATAAGTCCTTCATAGTATTCAACGTAGTCGACGCCTGTAAAGGGGTGCTTAACGTAGCCGAACAGCTCTCTGTACTTCTTCAGATCGAGAACGTCTCTGTAAGGGTCTACGCCCTTTTCATCAAGAGCATCGATACTGATAAGGTGGTTTCCAACCTCGTCGGAAGGATAGGAAAGCATAAGGACGATCTTCTTTGCGCCCTTTGCGATTCCGCGGAGACATATTGCGAAACGGTTACGGCTGAGGATAGGAAAAATAACTCCCACGGTATCTCCGCCGAGCTTTGCCTTAACGTCTGCCGCTATATCGTCGACGGATGCGTAGTTACCCTGAGCGCGGGCAACGATCGCCTCTGTCATAGCTACTATATCACGGTCTTTTATCTCAAATCCTTCAGCCTCTGCTGCTTCGAAAACCGAATTGGTTACAATTTCAACGATATCATCACCGTTGCGGATTATAGGCGCGCGTACTCCGCGCGAAACTGTGCCGACCATACGGCTCATAAACGAACACTCCTTATCGCACCCAAATCGTTTGCCGACGGGCGCACATATTTATTACCCTACTATTATACCAGAAAAATATGAATTTTTAAAGTACATTTTCCATCTTTTCAAACTTTTTTGTTCAGAGTATCGAAATTTTTTGTTAATATATCCATCAACTCGGGAGATATTGAAAGATTTTTCAAAAAGCGCAAAGTTTTTTACCAAAAGCTCTTGACAAATCCGTTTTTATCTGCTATAATATTTTACGCTGTGTAAAACAACCGAATATGCTGCTATGGCTCAGCAGGTAGAGCACGTCCTTGGTAAGGACGAGGTCACCGGTTCAAGTCCGGTTAGCAGCTCCAGAAAAAAGCACTTCTTACGAAGTGCTTTTTTCAGTTAAATCCGCCGATGCGGAAGAAATCCATTCTCATGGATGAAATCGCTTCGCGATGAAATCTGCCTTATGGCAGGTTTAAACTACAAGGCGGATTTAATTTCATCTGACGCTAAAGCGGAAGATTTCATCCGAACATAGAATGGAAGAGCAATTCGTGAGGATTTCATCACCGAGGTGATTTCATTATTGATATCTCGCTAAAAAGATATAGGGTATCTACCCAAGTGAAATTGAATATATTTGGGAATAACATTTTTCCTCTCCCCCAACGCTCTTGCGTTGGGATTTTTTGTTTTCGAATAAAGCTGTATTCCCGATCTTATACGAGTATTTATTGACAAATCCGGATGTTTATGATATGATTTCATTAATCCCAAATTTTATCAACTAAATTCAAATTTTCCAAAAATTATTACACACTTTCATGTTTTTTCTTGACTATTATTTATGAAGGGCCTTTCAAAACAGCATAAAGGAGGCAAGTTATGGTACTTCAACGGGAATCACATAAAAACGTACTTGACGACAAGGATATCGTCGAATTATACTGGCAGCGAGATGAAGCTGCTATATCGGAAACGGATAAAAAATATAAAAAATATCTGTTTACCGTCGCGTACAACATCGTTCACGACACACCTGACTGCGAGGAATGTCTTAACGACACATACATAGGCGCATGGAATTCAATACCGCCATCAAGACCAAGCGTTCTTCGTGCATTTCTGACCACGATAATGCGCAGAATCGCTATCAACAGATATCACAGCAAGATCAAAAAAAGCGCTATTCCTTCGGAAATGACTGTTTCCCTCTCCGAGCTTGAAGACTTTATCGATGACGGTTCTTCTGCGGAAGAAAAGCTCGACACTTATATTATCAGCAAGATAATAAGCGGCTATCTTCGTTCGCTCAGCGAAAGAAACCGATATATTTTTATGAGCAGATATTACCTTGCAAACACGGTAAATAAGATTGCGTCTGATTTGAATTTAAGCTGTTCCACCGTCAACAAAGAGCTTGCCTTCATAAGAAAAGGTCTGAAAGAAAAACTTGAAAGTGAGGGCATTTCGATATGAGATCTGAAAAATTGAACGAGATATTAAATCAGCTTGATGACGATATCGTTGAAGAATTCGTAAAGAAAAGCGAGGTTCTTGAAAAGCAAAGCAAACGCCGAAAGCTCTTGTCAAGGGTTACCGCTTTTGCGGCGTGCCTTTGTCTGATCATCAGCGCGGTGGTGGTTGCGCCGCTGCTACGCGAACTTGACTTTTCAAATTGGGAAAACGCGCAGTATTCCGCAGAGGATATTGCTAAAATATTCAATACCTCTAACTACGATAGTACTACAAACGCATATCTCAAAAAAGGCGTACCAAACAGCAAATACCTGAATATAAGTATTATTCCGAATAACAAATATTTAGATACATACATATATCAAGAACCCAAACATCAGCTCAGTGAAGCTGATTTTAGGTTATTTGTCGAATCACTATTAACAAATTTTTCTGTGGCATTAAACCATGAGTTTTCACAATATTTCATCGAAGAATCACAATACGAAACCAACAAAAGATTAACTGCAGTTTATGATTTAAACCAAAATAGTTATGTTTTTTTTGCACAGCAATATCAGTATGATTATTATTTTACCATACACAACAATTCAAATAACGGAACGATATATCTTGATGGAGAAGCTGTACAAATAGAGCAAGGCTTTTCGGACAACGAAATTATTGCTTCTATCGAAGGTATAAAAAACAAACTCTTCGATATTTTCGGTGTATCATTTAAGGACTTTAAAATTGTTCATCGATACTTGCTTGATACTGCTATGGTAGATATATATTTCTACGATAAAGATGCGCATCCACTTAATTTAACGCAAGAAAAACCTGTTTCAGACTCAATATGTATATCTTTTAAAAATGCACTATCTGATAATTTATTAAGCCAATCAATTATCTGCTACTATAAAAATCGAACATTACCAACTGCTTCATACGACGTCGTTTCAAAACAACGAATGATCTCCATAAAAGAAGCGGAAAAGCTGTTATACAAAGGTTACGTTTTCGGTGGTCACTCCTGTAAGCTTTGTATGGCTGAGCAGGATAAGATAAGCTTTGAAGGATATGATTTCGTGGATCTTGAATACGTTTTCGAATATGTGATCGATCCTACTCAAGCGTCCTACGGTATCCCATTTTACGCTTTCTACAAGCAGATTGGAACTGCGGAAAACGGAAATCTGATATACGCAAAGACTTACGTTCCCGCCATTAAGGTCCGCGGGTATGAGGAATATTTTGAAAGCCAGATACAAAACCATACCGCCAACTGATTAAATACTGCTAAACGCTGTTAAAACACCGCTTGATCCGAGCGGTGTTTTTGTTTTATCCAAAACTCTCCTTAATAATTTGTTAAAAATGACTACTTTATTTTACTTTACTTTAAATAATTAATATGTTATAATAAAGTTATAAATTACTTGAGGTGAAAAAATGATCTGGAATCGTGAACAGTATATAGCTCATTGCAGCTTTGAATATACGGGCAGAGAGATGTTCTGCGAGCTTTTCGGTCCTCTGATTCAGCTTGAGACCGAATGGAGACAGCAGGGCGCGACCGAAAAAGAGATTTCTATGACAGCCTTTGACTGGGACTACGTTCTCAGGACTTCCCTTCCCTGCAAAACGGGAGCGATAACCGGAATAAAGCCGATCACTCTTGAAGATACGCCCGACCACACTCTGACCATCGACCATATGGGCAGAAAGTCCCTGCTCAACAAGAAAGCGGCGTCCATTTCCCACCCTCTTGAATATCACGTCAAAACTATGGACGACTGGCTGAAGGTCAAGCACTGGTACACCTTTGACGAGAGCCGTATAAATTACGATGCCCTTGCCAACCGCAAAGCTCTTCGAGACAATGGTTATCTGACGCTGATGGGATTTCCGGGCGGCTTTGACGAGCCCCGTCAGCTTCTCGGCGAGGAAGGGCTCTGCATCGCTTACTACGACGAGCCCGAAATGATCGAGGATATGCTTAACACTATGGCTGATACCGCTGTTAAGATCATCGAGCGTGTCTGCAAGATAGTTCCTATAGACAATCTGACCATACACGAGGATCTTGCGGGAAAAAGCGGTCCGCTGATCGGTCCTAATCAGGTAAGAGAGTTTCTTGTCCCTTATTACAAGAAGGTATGGGATGCAGCGCAGTCCTTCGGAGCAAAGCTGTTTTCACAGGACAGCGACGGAAACATTGAGCCTGTTATCGAAGCCTTTATGGAAGGCGGAGTAAACTGCTTCTATCCTTTCGAGCCTGCGGCTGGTATGGATGCGGTAAAGATGAGAGAAAAATACGGCAAAAAGTTCTATATCAAAGGCGGAATCGACAAATTCGCGCTCCGCGAGGGCAAGGAAGCTATCGAGCGTGAGCTTGAATATAAATTAAACAGCAATCTCCGCGGCGGCGGAACTATATTTGCTCTTGACCACCGTATTCCTAACGGCGTTACTATTGAAAACTACCGCTATTACGTCAATCTCGGACGCGAGATGCTTGGCATCCCGCCTATCACGAGCGAAGGCTGGGAAAGAATGGCGTTCTAAAAACCCAACGGAGATCTTTACATATGAAAAGAATAGATACGCACAAGATATCAAAATATATGCACGGAACCTTCGCCGAGTTCTTCGGAAGGACCACCTACGACGGAATCTGGGTAGGTAAAGACAGCAGTATTCCAAACGTAAACGGCATCCGCCGCGACGTTATCGACGGCATAAAGGAATGCGGACTTACGTCATTCCGCTGGCCCGGCGGCTGCTGCGCTGAAAAGTATCACTGGATGGACGGTATCGGAAAAGACCGCCCGCCGCGTATGCACTTTGCACACGATAAGAACAACGGCATATGGGATATGTCCTTCGGCACGGACGAATTTATGGAAATGTGCCGCCTTTGCAATATGGAGCCGATGCTGGTCGCAAACGTTTCGACGGGCACGGTCGAGGAATTCCGCACCTGGTTTGAATACTGTAACGCTCCTGCCGAGACCAAATACGGCGCCATGAGAGCGGCAAACGGTCATCCCGAGCCCTACGGCGTTCACCTCTGGGGAATCGGAAACACGGACGAGAATGCTTGGAAAACGGCGTACAACCCTTACGTTTACGCAGGCGATTACCTCCGCTTCGTTTCCGCTCTTGACGGAAATTTCGCCGCAGACGTTGACGGGAAAATGCCGAAAAACTGCACGCTGGTCGGTATGGGTCTTAGCATCCGTCACGGTCATCACGACTGGCCCGCAAAGGTAATGGATCTGATAACGAACAACGGCGAGTTCAAGGGTCCGAATATGCTGTCAGTACACCATTATCTCGGCTCTATGAAGGATAAAAAATGCGGAAACGCTGTGGAATACACCGACGAAGAATACTATTATCTTCTTGACAGTCTTTGCAAATATGAGGAGGACATTGAGTTTCACAGACAGCTGATCGCCGATCACGCCTGCAAAAAAGCCCCAACTTATATTTCGTTCGACGAATGGGGAACGTGGCACGACGAGGACAGGATCGAAAAAGATACCCATCAGCGCCAGACAATGAGAGACGCTATATTCGCCGCCATGGCTATGCATATCTTCTACCGCAACTCCGACATCGTAAAAATGGCTATGCAGACACAGCTCTGTAATCTGAATCAAAGCCTTTTTGATACAGACGGCGAAAAATTCTTGAAAACGCCTACGTTCTGGGTCATGAAGCTGTTCAAGGAGCATCTTGAGCAAACGCTCCTCGAAGACGCGTTTACAATAAACGGCGACGCGGACGCGTGCGCGTCTGTAAACGAAGACGGCAGCCGCGTGGTCGTTACCGTTGCTAACCGCCACTTATATAATGAAGCGACCGTCACGGTTTCCGAGGAGCTCAGAGGAATGCGGATCGCTATGTCCGACATCATATTTTCGGATGACGTGCGCGCCTGCAACACCTTCGATCAGCCGGATCTGATACGCGCTGAGCATTTTGATTCTTCTCTACCGGAAATAACGCTTCCGCCTCATTCCGTTATACGGCTGGTGCTTGAAGCTTAATTCAGCTTTGATTTATGTGGTTTTGTTGCACAAGACTATGAAAAAAAGCATCTGCAGCCAATTGTTTTATCTTTTTTTATGTGATATAATGTACTCATAACAATAAAATAGAAAGGAACGTGCGCAAATTGACTACATACGAAAGATTTAAAAGAATGTATGAGCATCGCGAGGCTGACCGTATTCCGATCATCGACTCTCCTTGGCGCGGTACTATCCGCCGTTGGCAGAACGAGGGTATGCCAAAAGATATGGAATGGCAGGACTTCTTCGGAGTTGATAAGGAAGGCGCTATTGGGATCGATCTCACTCCGCGTATGCCTCGAAAGGTCATCGAGGAGACCGACCGCTACGTGATCGCGACAAATCCTTGGGGCGCAACGGTCAAGTCCTTTAAAGAGCTTGATTCCACCCCCGAATTTCTTGACTATAAGATAACCACAGCCGAGGCTTGGGAAGAAGCCAAGGCGATGATGACGCTGTCCGACGACCGTATTCCGTGGGATATGCTGAAAAATAACTATGCTAAATGGAGAGCCGAGGGCCGCTGGATAAGAGCGAACTTCTGGTTCGGCTTCGACGTTACACATTCCTACATGATGGGAACGGAAGATACTCTGATCGCTATGATTGAGGAGCCGGAGCTGGTGATGGATATGTTCGACACGTATCTTAACCGCTGCGAGACATTCTTCTCCCGCGTTTGGGACGCAGGATATAAGTTCGACGAGATAATGTGGTGGGACGATATGGGCTACAAAGGCACCTCCTTCTTCTCTCCCGAGCTTTACCGCGAGGTCCTCAAGCCCTTCCACGCCCGCGCCGTAAAATGGGCGCACGACAGAGGCATCTACGCTCGTCTCCACTCCTGCGGCAACATCACGGGACTGCTTCCCGACGTTATCGACACGGGCGTTGACGCTCTCAATCCTCTTGAGGTCAAGGCGGGAATGGATACACTTAAGCTAAAGAAGGAATACGGAGACAAGATAGTTCTTCACGGCGGTATAAACGCTGTAAAATGGAAGGATCCCGAGGCGATACTCGCGGAGATCGAAGAAAAAGTTCCCGTTCTGAAAGAAAACGGAGGTTATATCTTCTCTTCCGACCACTCTATTCCCAACGACGTTTCTCTTGACAATATGAAGCTTATTGTCAGCAGAGTCAAGGAGCTGGGAAAATACGACTGAAAGCGAGAACTTATATGACAAACCGCGAAAGAGCGCTTAATCTACTGCATTATAAGCCCGTTGACCGTATGCCTGCAGTTCATTTCGGTTACTGGAAGGAGCTCCTTTACGAATGGGCTGAGCAGGGAAAGATATCATACGAGCTTGCGAAAAGCTGCGGTGACGGTAATGCGGCGGATCAGGAGCTTGATAAGATAATCGGTTGGGATTTCAACTGGTATCACACCGTTGGAACAAGAAACCACCTTATGCCGGGCTTTGAGCGTAAGGTTCTGCAGGAATTTCCCGACGGAACCAAAAGAGTTCAGAATTCCGACGGACTTATCGAAAGAATAAAGCCGGGAAGGACATCCATCCCCTCGGAAGACGACTACACACTAAAGGACAGAAAGGCTTTCGAAGAGCTTTATCTGCCAAAAATACAATACTCGAAAAGCCGAGTAAATCTTGATTTCTACCGCAAGTTCAACGAAACAAGGGATATGACCGTTCCGATAGGTCTGCATCTCGGAAGCGTGCTCGGTAATATCAGAAACATCACGTCCGTGGTCGGCATGAGCTATCTTATGTACGACGATGACGAGGATCTTTTCGCTGAGATAATCGATACATACGCCGATATGCAGTACAAGTGCGCTGAAGCGGTTCTTGAAACGGGCGCGAAATTCGATTTCGCACATTACTGGGAAGACATCTGCTTCAAAAACGGTCCTCTGATAGCTCCTGAAATATTCGACGAGCTTTGCGCAAAGCACTACAAAAAGAGAAACGATCTTTGCCGCAAGTACGGTATAGATATTATCTCCCTGGACTGCGACGGAGTTACCGAAAAGCTCCTGCCCACTTGGTTTGAAAACGGCGTGAACACTATGTTTCCTATCGAAGTCGGCGTCTGGGGCGATCAGTTCGAGCCTGCGAGAAAGAAGTACGGAAACGGTATGCTCGGCGTCGGAGGAATGGACAAAACGGCGCTCCGCAAGGACAAAGCCGCCGTTGACGCTGAGATCGAAAGAATGACGCGTTTGGCTTCTATGGGCGGATTTATCCCCTGCCCCGATCACCGTCTGATGCCGGGAAGCAAGTTCGAGCTGGTTCAGTACTACGCCGAAAGGATCAAGGAGATAAAAATATGAACAGTACCGAGAGAGTCAAAAGAACCATCCTCGGTCTTGAAACTGACCGCCAGCCCATATACGGCTGGGTAAGCGCAAATCTTTCAGATGAGATAAGCGCCGCGTACGGCTCTGTTGCAAATTTTGAAGACAGATACGAGTTCGACTGCGCGCATATCTTCGGCGGTCCGGGAGCTTTTAAAAAAGAGGTTTTAAACCAGCTTCGTGCCGAAAACGAGGAGGTCACTCCCGATATAGTTCTTGAAAGCGACATCTTTACTTCTCCCGATATTGACGCAACGTACAAAAACATCGAAAATGCCATCGCCTTTCACAAGCAAAGAGGTCGGTTCTGCTACGTTCAGACACCGGGATTTTTCGAGCAGTTCAACAGCGTATTCGGAATTGAAAACCAGCTTCTATATCTGGCTATGTATCCCGACGAGCTGTACGAGCTTTACAAAAAGCAGGCGGAATGGACAAAAGTGTTCGCCGACAAGTGCATCTCTCTCGGGGCGGATATGGTACATTTCTCCGACGACTGGGGAGCGCAGAACGATATGATGTTCAGCCCTTCGATGTGGAAAGAGCTAATATATCCGAACATGAAGACCGTCATCGATCACGTTCATGAAAAGGGCGTTTTTGCAAGTCTCCATTCCGACGGATGCGTTATGAAGGTAGCCGATGGGATCGCAGAGCTGGGATACGACGTTGTCCACCCATGGCAAGAAAACGCGGGTATGTCTTACGACGTCTATCTTGACAAGTATTCGGACAGATTCGCTATTCTGGGCGGAGTCTGCGTGCAGTCCGCTATCGGACTTTTACCTAAAGATAAGCTTGAAGCGGAGATACGCAGAGTATTTGAAAAGCTCCGCGGAAAACGCTGGATCTGCTGTACCACGCACTACGTTCAAAAGCACTGCTCTATCGAAGATCTCGCCTTCGCCTACGATCTGATATACGAGCTTGCAAGAGCGTAAATATTACCATAAAGCAAAGGAGCTTTCGTAATGCAACAGCCGGAAAACTCTTTGTCAGCTAACAATTTCCAAAACGAGATCCCCGTCTACATATCGACCTCTGCCGATCTCAACATAAGCAGTCTTAAAGAGCTCACCCTCGGTCTTTTCGGTACCGAAGAGCGGATCGAGATCAGCGTTGTGGTACAGGGCGAGGGCTTTCACACCATACTTGAAGAGACCTCGGAGTGCCACGCGGGAGATATGTATATTCTGAGCAACGACGTATCTCACAGGTATTCGGCGAAAAGCGAAGACTTCGCCGTGACTACTCTGCTCTTTGACGCAAAGAAAACCCTTCCATCGGAATTTTCCGATCCTGACAGCTTAAATTACTGTTGCGGAGTTTTCAGAGACGGTATTCCGATATCTTACGCCATGCTAAACTCAAAAGCGCTTAGCGAGACAAGATCCATCCTCGCAGGCATACGGTATGAGCTTGAAAAGAACGATACCGAATGGTGCAGCGCGGTCTGCGCGTACCTGACGCTCCTTCTCATAGCTCTCGGCAGGTACATAAATATGGCTGACACAGTTCCTATCCTTCATCCAAAGGAATGGGGAACCGTATCCGCCGCTATTCACGAGATAGAAGAGCGTTGCAGCGACAGCAATATGACCCTTGAAGCCATTTCGTCTACGCTTTTCATCAGCAAATCCCATCTCAGCAGACTGTTTCAGAAGGTTCTCGGCGTTTCCTTCGTTGAGTACGTACGGGATATCAGACTCAGCCGAGCGCGCAAGCTCCTCACTACCACGAACCTCACCAACGAGGATATCGTAAAGCAGTGCGGACTCAAAGATATACCATCATTTTATAAGCTATTTAAATCCGCGACGTCGATGACGCCGTATCAATACAGAATTTCACAAAGTAAAAACAAATTTAAATATAAAGGAGAAAAAACAATGAGCATTATCAATGAAATTTCCGAAAACCTTCAGAAGGGCAAAGCAAAGATCGTAAAGGAACTGGTAGAAAAGGCAATAGCTGACGGAGTTCCCGCAGTTGACATCCTTAACCAGGGACTTCTCGACGGAATGAACGTTATCGGCGAAAAGTTCAAGAACAACGAGATCTACGTTCCCGAGGTACTGGTAGCAGCAAGAGCTATGGACAGAGGTATGCAGGTGATCAAGCCTCTTCTTATCGAGGACGGCGTTCAGGCTAAGGGCAAGGTATGTATCGGTACTGTTCAGGGAGACCTGCACGATATCGGTAAGAACCTTGTAAAAATGATGCTTGAGGGCAAGGGACTTGAGGTAGTTGACCTCGGAACAGACGTTTCCCCCGAGACCTTCGTTCAGACCGCTATTGACCAGGGCTGCCAGGTCATCTGCTGCTCCGCGCTTCTTACGACTACTATGGACGTTATGGCTGACGTAGTTAAGGTAGCTATCGAAAAGGGCGTTCGCGACAAGGTAAAGATCATGGTAGGCGGCGCTCCTGTTACAGATGAATTCTGCAAGAAGATCGGCGCAGACTGCTACACCTCCGACGCTGCAAGCGCTGCAAACGCTGCTGTTGAGCTCTGCAAATAAAATGAACGTAGAAAAGTATATGGATAAAGGTGAGATAAACGAATATAAGGTGATCTCACCTGCCGATATTCCCTTTTCTGACGCTGTCATAGAGGCTTGCCGCGTCAACAGATGCGGAAGATACGGCTCCTGCTGGATGTGTCAGCCGGGTGTCGGTACTCTCGAAGAGCTGGAAAAAAAGATCAAAAGCTACGAAAAAGCCGCTGTTTTTACCTGCAAGTTCGATCTTGAGGACTCCTTCGATATTGAAGGAATGGCGGAAGGAAAGGTCGCGGCAAAAAAATTCCTTTTCGCTCTCAAGGACGAAATGAAGGCTGACGGCTGTGACTTTCTCGCTCTCGGCTGCGGAGGATGCGAGCTTTGCAAGAAATGCACCTATCCCGATTCTCCCTGCCGTTTTCCCGACAAAGCCATTCCCGCTATCGAAGCCTGCGGTATAAACGTAGTCGAGCTTTCAAGGAATATCGGGATCAAGTATAACAACGGTCCAAACACCGTAACTTATTTCAGCATCATTCTTTTTAATAGTTAATTTTCAAACGACGCCTTTTGTGGCTTCTGAGCCGTAAAGCGTGGCTCAGATATGCCTACGGCATACCGCCTCAAAACGCTAATTGTTTGCAGAAAGATATGGTTATATTTATGAAGAATATCACAAAAAAGCTTCTTGAAAACAAATCAAGAACCGTTCCGATCCTCTCTTTCCCATCAACTCAGCTTCTCGGTATTCCCGTAAGCGAACTGATCTCGTCTTCCGAGATGCAGGTCAAGGGCATGAAGGCAATCGCAGAGAGATGCGATATCGGAGCTTCACTAAACATGATGGACCTCTCCGTTGAAGCAGAATGCTTCGGCGCGACGGTCCGCATTACCGAAAACGAGGTCCCTACCGTTCAGCAGGGGATCATCGATTCGATCGAGGACGTTGACGGTATCAGAGTTCCTTCCATAACCGAAGGAAGATGCCCGCTTTACATCGGCGGCGTTAAAAAGGCTAAGGAAGAGATAAAGGATATACCCGTTTTCTGCGGAGTTATCGGTCCTTATTCTCTTGCGGGCAGACTTTTCGATATGACCGAGCTTATGATGGAGTGCTACGATAGTCCCGACGAGGTCAAGACTCTGCTTTCAAAGGTCACAGAGTTCCTTAAAAACTACGTTCTGGCTTTCAAGGAAGCAGGCGCTGACGGAGTCGTAATGGCGGAGCCTGCCGCCGGACTTCTCTCCCCTGCTCTTGCCAAGGAATTCTCCATGCCCTTCGTCAAAGAGATCATCGACGCGGTCAGCGACGAGAATTTCGTATTCTGCTATCATAACTGCGGAAACGCTGTTCCCGCTATGGCTGATCAGATAGCTGAGCTTGGCGCGGACATATATCATTTCGGTAACGCTTTTTCTCTGAAGGATATCATTCCCAAGATGCCTGCCGACAGCGTTGTAATGGGTAACGTTGACCCGCTTCTCTTCAGAAGCGGTACTGCCGAAGAGGTCATGGCGGCTACTCAGAAGGTGTTTGACGAATGCAGCGGATTTGATAACTTCATGTTATCCTCGGGATGCGATATTCCCGCTGATTCCAAATGGGAAAATCTTGACGCTTACTTCAAAAAGGTAAAAGAACTGTATGTTTAAGGTTAAAATTGGAAAAACCGTATATTCTGCGAGCGGCGGAGAGATTCTCTCCGCTGTTCTTAACAGAAACGGCGAAAACATCGAGCACCTCTGCGGCGGAAAAGGAACCTGCGGAAAATGCAAGGTCAAGGTAAACGGTAAAGAGGAGCTTTCCTGCAGATACGTTATCTCTTCCGATATAGAGGTCGAGCTGTACGAAAGATCGGAGATACTCTCCGAAACAGGCGCAAAGGAAAGCGGAAAGGTTACAGAAAACCTATGCTTTGCCCTTGATATAGGCACGACTACTCTGGCGCTTGCGCTGGTCTCACTTGACGAAAAAAAGGCTGTAAAGGTCGTGACCGCTTCAAATCCTCAGCGTACCTACGGCGCTGATATTATGACGAGGATCGATTACTGTCAGAAAAACTCCGTCACCGATCTTAACAAGGTTATTATCGCTGAGATAAACAAAATGATCGCTCAGTTCGGAGATCTTGGGATCAATACTATGTACGTTTCAGGCAACGCGACTATGCTGCATCTCTTTTTCGGCATAGACTGCTCCTCTATCGGCGTTGCGCCCTATACTCCCGTTTTTCTCGAGAGCAAGGCGGAAAAAGCGTCTTCCCTTGGAATAAGCGGTATTGAAAATGTAATTTCTCTTCCCTCCGTTTCTTCATTCGTGGGGGCTGACATCGTTGCGGGGCTCAACTATATTGATACTCCCGAGGAGGGCAAATACAATCTGCTTATAGACCTCGGAACCAACGCTGAGATAGTCCTCTATTCCGCTTCACGCGGACTTGCCACGGCTGCTGCCGCAGGCCCTTGCTTCGAGGGCGCGAATATCAGCTGCGGTATGAGCGCGACTCCCGGCGCTATCTACGCTTTCGAGATCGATGAGGACGGGAATGCGACCTATAAAACTATCGGAAACGCTCCCGCCAAAGGACTGTGCGGAACGGGACTTATCGATATAATCGCCGAGCTCGTTGCAAACGAGACTATCGACGAGACAGGCTATATGGACGACGACGAATATCCTCTTGCTGAGGGAGTTTCTCTTTCCGGCGGGGACATTCGCCAGTATCAGCTTGCAAAATCCGCGGTATATTCCGCCGTTCTCACTCTAATGAAGACTGAAAACGTCGGATTTGACGACATTTCCGCTATGTATATTTCCGGTGGCTTTTCCGCCAAGATCAGTATTTCAAACGCTGTAAAGAGCGGTCTGCTCCCTGCCGAGCTTGCCGACAAGACTGTCGCGCTGAACAACAGCAGTCTGCTCGGCACTATCAAATTCGCTTGCGAGGGCGGCGATCTTTCTCGCTTTACCGACGTTATTAAATACGTCGATCTTTCCGCAAATCCCTATTTTACCGATCTGTTTGTTGAAAACATGATGTTCGAGCCGTACTTTTCTTGAAAGAAAAGTAGGCAAAAGAACTTTTGTACATGGGTTTTACTCTTTAAGGTAATTAATTTAAGAAAGCTCCGCAAAAGAATTCGCGCAGTGTTTCCTTCGGAAAGTGCCGGTACCGCCCATTTTAATAAGAGCATACATCATATTCCTCACAAAAAACTAATACAACCCAATTACCAATCTGCAAATAGGAGGAACTCACAATGTATAAAGAACGGTTTGCTTCTGCCCTTGAGGGCTACGAAAAATTCTGGAACCGTGAAAACCACAAAAGATGCGTACTAAACATTTCCGGTTCCCGCACAAAGATTCCTTTCAGAAAACCCACCTCTGTTCAGGAAAGGTGGCTGGACGAGGAGTTCATCTACGCAAGATATAAGCACAGCTTAGAGAACGGCTACTACGCCGCCGAAGGCGTCCCCATGCTGTTCACGAACTTAGGCCCGGGCTGTCTTTCGGCTTGTATCGGCGGAAGCTACACTCTCGCTGAAAACACCATCTGGTTCGACCGCGCTCCCATAATCAAGGATTGGGAGAACTGCCCCGAGGTCTTCCTTGACGAAAACAGCGAGATGTGGAAGCATCTCACCCGTTTGCAGACAAGATACGCCAAAGATCCCGACGTTAACTTTACCGTTACCGATCTTGGCGGAATTCTTGACGTCGTTTCTTCTCTCAGAGGCACCGAGAACCTTCTGTACGATCTGTACGACTATCCCGACGAGGTCAAGGAGTTCACTGCGAAGGTTGAAAAGCTTTGGTTTGAAGCGTTCGACCGTCAGAACGCCGTCGTGAAGGCGTCCGGACTCCCCTACAACAGCTGGATGAACATCCCCTCTTCAAAGCCCTGGTATCCGCTTCAGTGCGATTTCTGCGCTATGATCTCTCCAAAGCAGTTCGAGGAGTTCGTTCTTCCCCACATAGTCGACCAAGTAAACTACATGGAGCGTTCTATATATCATCTTGACGGGCCGGGCGAGATCCCGCATCTGGATATGCTTCTTGACATTCCCGGACTTACCGGTATTCAGTGGACTGCGGGCGGTGGTGAAGCGCCTCTTTGGGATGAAAAGTGGTTTCCGCTTTATAGAAGGATCCAAGATAAGAAGAAAAATCTGGTACTGCTCGGCGGTATAAACGAGCGCGATATGGCTGGTATGGAGCGCCTTATAAAGACTCTCGATCCCACGGGTGTCTACATTTCCGCATGGTTCAGTTCCCCCGAAAAAGCCGAAGAGATCATCGAAAAGATCGAAACCTGGTCCTACTTTTCTTGAAAGAAAAGTAGGCAAAAGAACTTTTGTACATGGATTTTACTCTTTAAGGTAATTTATCTAAGAGATCAAGCAAAAGAACTTTTGTACATGGGTTTTACTCTTTAAGGTAATTTGTTTAAAAATCCAATTTAGAATTTAGGAGTCTCTCGTATGACACAAAGAGATAAAGATATCGTCCGCGAGCTTGCCAAACAGTATATGGCGCTTGCAACGGACGAAAAACAGCAAAAAATGAACAAGCGTATGCTGGACACCAACGATCTGAAGATCGTCCGTCCCCCCGTTTTGATTGATGAAATACCGTGGTATCAGATGGATATCGAAAACGAGCTTACCTGCTTAAGCGAGGATCCTACCGCGCGCAGAGTTGAGCTTGAATTCAGAAAAGCTATCTACCGCAGAAAGCATTTCAAAGCCGATACGATACTTGAGCCCTTTTTCAGAGTTACGATGGCGTACGATTCCAGCGGTATAGGTATCACACATAAAGAAGAGATAATTCGAACGGATAGCACGAACAACATCGTCTCTCACAGCTATGAGGACGTGCTTGAGGACGAGAGCAGTATCGAGCTTATAAAGCTCCCTCAGTTCACCGCCCGTCCCGATAAAGACGCTCGCGCTATGGAGATATACACCGATCTGCTTGGTGACGCTATGCCCGTTAAGCTCTGCGGAAGAGGTATAGTTTACGATGCGCCCTGGGACAGAATAGCCCGTCTGCGCGGTCTGCAACCTATTCTCTTCGATCTTTATGACCGTCCCGAGCATCTTCACGCTATCCGTCAGAAGTTCCTTGACGCAGTTATGGCTGAAATGGATTTCGTTGAAAATGAGCTTCACGTAGATCCCTCTTCTCCCTTCCTTCACTGTACTCCTGCTCAGGTTACGGGACTTGCAGAGGACGGTCTCAAAGCTACCTGGTATCGCACTATGGCGCAGGGATTTTCCGATGTTTCTCCCGATATGCACTGGGAGTTCGACGTTGCTTACGCTATGCAGATCGCTCCTCGATTTGCTTACACTTATTACGGCTGCTGCGAGCCTCTTGACCGCAAGCTTGACGTTATCTTCAAGATCCCAAACCTTCGCAAGGTAGGAGTTTCTCCCTGGGCGAAGGAAGAGGTCATGGCTGAGCGTCTCGGTAGCAAGTACGTTTACGCCCGCAAGCCTAATCCCGCAAACGTCGCTATAGTTACCGATCCCGACGTTATCCGCAAGGAGACCGAAGACACGGTCAAGCTTTGCCAGAAGTACGGCTGTCCCGTTGATATTGTACTGAAGGATATAAGCACGGTTTCTCACCGTCCCGAAAATCTTATAGTCTGGTCGAACGTCGTTTCAGACGTGCTTGATAAGTATTACGGAGAAGTTTAATATACTCCCTAAAACATAAAAACAAACTCCAAATAATATAAAGGAGAATTTCTGTATGGATAAAAATATCTGCTGTGGACGAGGAGAAAATGTTCTTTTCTCCGATTTCATGGACTTAATAAACATTAGCTTTAGCTGCACATCCCCCGAGAGCGATCTCAGAAATCTGCTTCCGAAGCTATATCGCGAGCAGTTTTGTCCACAGAAGAAAAACTACGTAGTAACTGAAGACGGCAATCCGGTAGCTGCTGTCGGTGCTTATGACCACGAAATCCGCGTTTGCGGTCGAACTCTTGCCTGCCGCGGCATAGGAAATGTGGGAGTTCACCCTAATTATCGCTCAAAAGGCTATATGAAGTTGGCAATGAATTCGGCTATGCGCGATATGATAAAAGATGGCGTCGTTCTTTCCACGCTTGGCGGTCGCCGCCAGCGATACCAATACTTTGGATACGATACGACGGGACCTGTGTATAGATTTTCTATATCCCGCGAGAATATACACCACGTTTTCGGAGATTGCTCCGCGCCATTTACGTTAAGGGAAATAACCGACCCACATGATAAGGCAATAGATTTAATTATTGAGCTTAACGAAAAATCTCCAATAACCCCTATCCGCCCCAAAAACGAATACCTTTATATCGCCAACTCCTGGCACGCAAAGCTTATTTCGGTAGAGAACTGCGGACGGTTCGTCGGCTATCTCATCCTTAACAAGAATAATGTCACAGAGATAGAGGTTGTAAATGATCTAGATTTCCTTCCTCTTATTCGATCGCTCTACGCATTCATTGGTGAAAATTACAGCGTGACACTTTTCCCGCATCAAATAGGGTATAGACGAGCGCTGACGCCTTTTGCTGAAAATATGTCGATTGGCAGTGCTATGCAATTTAATATTCTGAATTACCGCGCGGTAACCGAAGCTTTTTTGGCATTGAAGCTCGCATACGATAAACTCCCCGATGGAGAAATCGTACTTCTTATTCACGGCTACGCCTCTGACGAGCGTATTCGCATCGCAGTTAAGGATGGCGAAGGCTTCGTCGAAGAGGTTGACGAGAACACTCCTGAAAACTACGAGCTTTCGCACGCCGAAGCTCTCTCTTTCCTCTTCTCCCCGATCTCGCCATTACGCGAGGAAGCTTCGGATATAGCAAGACTATACTTTCCCCTCCCACTTTCCATGCGCCGCGCAGATGAGGTATGAATACATATATAATAACTTAATCCCGCAAAGAACACCATCATACCACAAAATTTACATGTAAACTCACTTAAACTTTATAAAAAGGAGGATTTATATGTCCGACAACTTCACAAGAGCTGCGCGCTTTGAGCGTCCCGACCGCATACCTATGACATTTGTCATCAACTCTTCATACTGGAACACCTGCGACAAAGAGCAGCTTTTTGATCTGATGGAAGAGCACAAGCTTCTCTTTCCTAACTTCAAGCGTCCCGCTCCGAATTGGAAACCAAGCTACTCTCTCGTTGCAAGAGCAAATGAGCCTTACACCGATCCTATGGGTTGCACCTGGGTGACCTCTTACGACGGTCTGACGGGAACAGTCCACGGTCATCCTCTTGAGGATTGGAAAGCCTTTGGAACCACCTGGAAGATCCCAGACCCTGACAATTGCGACGGGCTTTACAACGTCGATTGGAACGCTCGGAAAAAGCAATGGGCTGAGATCAAGAAAAAAGGCGGCTATTTCAAAGGTTCACTTCGTCACGGACATACGTTCTTGCAGCTTTCAGACCTTCGCGGTTATGAAAATCTGCTCTACGATATGACGGATGAAGAGCCGCTTCTTGACGAGCTCATCGAGCAGCTGACGGAGTTCAATCTTGCGGTAGTAAAGCATTTCATTGAGGGCGGTTGCGCCTCTATGGCTTACCCCGAG
>SVSQ01000029.1 GCA_015064245.1 Oscillospiraceae bacterium
GCCTGCCGGGAGGACCAAGGCCCTCCCCTACGACAAATAATGAAATTTTCACCAAATAAATTGTTTGCCTGCCCGATAAATCAAAATTTGAAAAGTTCAAAAAATCAACCATTAAAAGTGACATAGCTAAAAAATAAAAGGACGAGGAATCGCGGATTTTTGCAATTCTTCGTCCTTTTTGCCGTAAATGTTACCTTTGCTCAGATCACTTCAAGAACAGCTCGATCACAGGTACGATAACGTTGGGCTTGACCTCGGGGAGCGAGATGACCAGCAGGTCGTCGGAAGCGGACTGACCGTCGCCGAAGTGACCGGGATTCTTTTCGCGGATCTTCAGCTCGCTGGCGTCGTGCAGGAACTGGGCGTAGTCCACCTTGCCCGCATAACCGGGAAGCTCAAGGAACTTGTAGGGATAGTCGAAAAGATGGATGTAGAGACGTTTACCGTCCTGCGTCTGAGTGAGTCGGCAACCGAAGGGCGCTGTAAATTCAGGCTCAGCCATAGTACAGCCGTATATTGAACGGCTGTTATACTTCATCCATTTAGCGTAAACTCCCAGCGCGTTCTCGGCTCTCTCGTCGAGATAACCTCTTGCCGTCGGGCCTACGTTCATAAGTAGGTTTCCGCCGAAGGCGACGGTGTTTATAAGCATCTGGATCAGCATTTCGGGTGATTTCCAGGTGGATTCGTCGCGGTGGTAGCCCCAAGAGCCCGAGAAGGTCTGGCAAGCTTCCCAGACCACCTTTTCACCCGTGACCTTGTGTGTTACCCAAGCCTGAGGCTGATACTGCTCGGGGGTGTAGAGGTCCTGCTCGATGCCCGCACGGTTGTCGATCATAATGTCGGGCTGAAGGGAGCGGGCAACCTTGATCAGCTCCTCGGCTTCCCATTCGGGCGCGGTCTTTGCCTGCCAGCAGGGACGGTCGCTGGGATTTGCGGGGATAGAGAAGTCGAACCACAGAATGTCGATCTTGCCGTAATTGGTCAGAAGCTCGGTCACCTGGTTGCGCATAAACTGCGCGTAACGGTGCATATCTCTGCCCTCGTTGAAGGCGTCTCCGTCGGGAATATCGCGTTGCGGGTGATTTCTATCAAGGGTGTAGTCCTCGTGATACCAGTCGAGAAGGGAGTAATAGAAGCCGATCTTCAGCCCTTCCGCGCGGAAGGCGTCAACGTACTCACGGATCAGATCGCGTCCTGCGGGAGTGTTCGTGCATTTGTAGTCGCTGAATTTGGTGTCGAACATACTGAAGCCCTCGTGATGACGGGTGGTCATAACGGCGTACTTCATTCCCGCCGCTTTAGCGAGACGCGCCCATTCCTTCGGGTCGTACATATCGGGATCGAAATATTTGAAATATTTACTGTACTGCTCGGTGGTCATTTTTTCACGCATCTTCACCCATTCGTGACGGGCGGGCATAGCGTAAAGTCCCCAGTGGATGAACATTCCGAAACGGTCGTGAACGAACCAATCGGTGTTTCCCGGTGTTTTCTTTGTTACATAACTTGACATATTGGACTCCTTCCAGCAATAAGAAGATAATTGCTTTTTAGTTTATGAATGATGTTTGTGTAAAGGTTGTTTTTTCTAGAAAATTTCTTTTTGTTTAGATCCGCATTTTTCTTCCTTCTTTCACGAAAGAAAGAAGAAGAAACGCATGAATGCTACGCATTCTGCAAAAAGAAGAAAGAAAGGTCGTGGGCAGGCGGGCGCCTGCAGGCAAATACTGGAATATTCCGTCTTTTTTCGTTAGGAAAAAGTTTCGACCTCGTCGAAAAGGGATATTCGAGGCGACACAAATCCATGTTCGCTCTAACTTTCAGTGTCGCCCGAAATGCATCGCCCACGCTTCGCATTTTCGGGGTGTGCGGTGTAGAGGCTTTGCGTAGATTTCTTCGTTTGTGGGTGCGATGATGTACGCTCTTGGTGAAGAGGGGAGCACGGACTATTTTCGAAGAAAATATTCAAATATTCTCTGACATCGATGCCCTCGCGGTGTCGATGTCAGAGAAGCTTTTGCGGGTTTGCCGAAGGCATACAAGGCTTTCTCTCGAAAAGCGCGTTTCCCCTTTACAAAGTAACCGTAACCTCTTTGCCACCTTCAACGATGAGAGGTTCGCGACCGTTTATGCGGACTTTGATCGAACCCGGAAGCTTGGATTTGATAGTGAACGAGGTGAGAGCGCCGTTTTTCCAGGAAGCGGAAACGACGTAGCCGCCGCGGGCGGTAAGACCGTCGAAGCTGCCGTCCTTCCACTCGGAAGGCAAAGCGGGGAGCAGATGAATGTAACCCTCGTGGCTCTGAATGAGCATCTCGGCGATACCTGCGGTCGCGCCGAAGTTTCCGTCGATCTGGAATGGGGGATGCGTATCCCAAAGGTTAGGCAGAGTGCGGTTGACTAGCAATGACTTGAACAGATCGTAAGCGCGGTCGCCGTTCTTGATACGCGCCCAGACGTTCATCTTGTGTCCCGTAGACCAGCCTGTCGAAACGTCGCCGCGCTCGTTTAAGCTGTAAGCGGCGGCTTTCAGCCATTCGGGGGTGTTACCGTTCATGACCGTTCCCGGATAAAGTCCGACGAGATGGGAGATGTGACGGTGATGGTATTCGCCGATGTCGCCGTAATATTGCTCCTCGCGGTACTCTTTGATCTGACCCGAAAGTCCGACTTGAACGGGATCAAGGCGTTTGACGTCAGCGCGGAGCTGTTCGATAAACGCGTCTTTGATGCCCAGGGCGTCGGCGTATTTTACCGTGTCGGTAAAGCACTCCCAGATCATCTGCTGGTCGAAGGCGCAGCCCTTGGTGTGATAGTACTCGCCGTTATGACGCTGCTCGGGGGAAGCGCTGTACTTGACGAGCAGCTTGCCGTCCTCCTGCTCCTCGAGAGTCTTGGAAAGGAACTTCGCCATGCTCAGGTTCGCCTCGTAGACCGTGCGGAGATTGCTTTCGTCCATTGAAAAATCATAGTAATCGGAGAAAAGCTTCGTGGTGAACGCTCCCGTTCCCGGACCCGAATGTCCTGTTCCGGGCGCGCTGGCTCCGCTGATAGTGTATAACCAAGCGCCGGTTCCGATGATAAATCCGTTTTCGCCCTCGCCTTCCGAATACTTGTCGGGAAAGTGGTTTTTGACGTACTCGCTGGCGATCTTCTCGGCGCTGGGCTTGTAGTTCCTAAAATAGTCGATGTAGGGAAGGAACATATCGCACAGATTCGTGTTGAACGCGGGCCAGTAGTTCATCTGAACGTTGATGTTGTGCCAGTATCCCGCGGACCAGGCGGATGAAATGTACTTGTTCCAGGTTCCCTGCAGGTTTGTCGGATAGGTACCGGGACGTGATGACGCGATGAGCAGATATCTGCCGTAGGTGAAATACAGCTCCTCAAAATATCTGTCGCGCTCGCCTGATTTGTACTTTTCAAGCAGTACGTCCGTGGGAGTTTCCGTCGGAACGCCGCCCAGATCTATGCTCGCGCGCTCGATGATCGGACAGTAATCTGCCAAATGACGCTCGAGCAGCTCCGAATATGAGTGCTTCCTCGCGTCAGCAAGGATCGCGCTCACCTTTTCGTGAGGGTGGGGGTAAGGCGAAAGCTTCTTTTTCGGATCACTTTCAAGGAACACACGGCTCTCGGCAACGTAATTCGTTCCGACTGCCAGAATGACCGTCGCCGCGTCCGCGCCTTTGACCTCAACGCTCTTTTCGCGAGTGACGAGCTCTCCGCCCTCGGGAATGACCGCGATCTGTCCTTCGTACTTGATGCCGTAGTACGTCATCTCTCCAAAGAAGCGAATGATCTCACCCGCAGCGGCGATTTCGCCTGTTTTACCAAGTCCGTCGCCCTCTTTTAGCAGGTGGTCGCCCAGTCCTATAAGCTCCGGACGGACGGTGAATGATACGCCGCCTTTTTTGTCACATTCCAGCCGACAGACCAGAACCTTGTCGGGATACGATGTGAACACGGTGCGCTTGTATCTCACCCCAAAGTGAGAATATTCCGTTTCAGCCAAGGCGGTGTTGAGCGTAAGACTGCGTTTGAAATCCGTGACCTCGTCAAAGGGATGCCCAATGTCCAGATATATCTCGCAGAAATTGTTTAGTCCCGCGTAGCAGCCGTTGTTTGCCTGAGCGGACAGGCAGGGGTTCGATAAACTGTTTTCAGTTATCTGAATACGCTCCGTCAGAGTTCTGCCGAAAACGTTTGCTCCCATATATCCGTTTCCGATGGGGAGAGACCATTTTTCCCAGCCGTCGTCGGCAAGCTCGGGGCTGTGCCCGTGGGCGTATATGTATCGGTCTTCTCCGCCAAAGGGGGATTGATTTAGATATAAGAGTTGATATTTTTTCATAGCAAAATACCTTCTTTTATAGTTATTTGGTGTGTTTTTTATTGTTTGGTGGAGATTTTTCGGGCGAACAATGTGACACCGTAAAACAAGCGCGAACATAGAAAGGTGTCACTATGAATATCCCTTTTCGACGATGTCGAAACTTTTTCCGCAGGAAAAAGACGGAATATTCGCAAGGTTTGGTGTAGCGGACTAACTTAGTTCGCCCCTACGGTGTTAAAGGGTGATTTGTGTAAGGGTTGTACACGGACCGCCGAGGATTGAAAATCCATAGACGTACGGTCCCTACAGACATAAAGGATGTTTACTGTAGATTGGATACACGGGACGTCGAGGCGCCGTCCCCTACCAAATTTGAGAAGATTTTTTGTTTATGGGTAAGAATATGTACGCTCTTGTTGAAATGGGGATGCAACTTTTCCGAAGGAAAAATACCAAGACATTCTCTGACATTGATGCCCTCGCGGTGTCAATGTCAGAGAAGTTCTTTGCGCAGCTTTCTTTCAAGAAAGCGCGTCTCCCCCTTCAAAGAGAATGTAACTTATTTCTTATACATAGGGCCGTAAGCGGCGCAAGCGCGGTAGTCCTGACCTTCCTTATCCATACCGAAAGCGTTGAAGGAAGCGGGACGGAAGATGTCCTTTTCGTCAACGTTATGCATGGAAACGGGAATACGGAGAATGGAGCAGAGAGTGATGATATCGGCTCCGATGTGACCGTAGCTGATAGCGCCGTGATTTGCGCCCCAGTTGTTCATAACGTCGTAAGCGCTCTTGAACGCGCCCTGACCGGTAACTCTGGGAGCAAACCAGGTGCAGGGCCAGGTGTAGTCGGTGCGCTTCCAAAGCTTGTCGCTGACCTCGTAGGGCAGCTTGACCGTCCAACCCTCTGCGATCTGCATAACCGGACCGAGTCCCTGAACCAGATTAAGACGGATCATGGTGCAGGGCATCTCAGCGTCGGTGAGGAAACGGGATGAATATCCGCCGCCTCTGAAGTAGCCAAGGTCAGCGTAGTTCCAGGTGGTGTTATCGAGGATCTTTTCGCAGTCCTCCTCGGTCATCTCGTACCACTTCTTCATAACTGCGTTGCCTTCTTCGTCGGTGACGGCGCCACAGGCGTCAAGACAAGCCGCGCCGGAGTTGATAAGGTGAATGAAGCCGTTGGCTTTCTTCGCCTTACCCTCGATCTCGTAACCCGTACAGCGATATACGGCGTCGCCTGACCAGTACGTACGAACGTCAGCGAAGATCTGGGGACGGTTGGTGAGCAGCTTCATGAACAGCATTCCCAGACCGTTGAGAACGTCATTCTCAGTAGCAAGGACGTAAGGCTCGCGAACGCCGGTCCAGTCGAAAGAGGTGTTCAGCAGAGACTCGGGAAAGTCACAGTTCGGATAAAAATCCGTCCACTGACGCTGACCCTGGAAGCCTGCGGCAATGGCGTTGTGTCCCACCATCTCCTCTTCACAGCCTGCGGGGAGATTCTTGTTGCCGTTCATAAGATCCTTGATGATGACCATCATCTTGACCACGAACTCCCAGTCGCTGTCCTTCTGTTCTCTTGAACGCTGAATCTCCTCGGGGTTCTTGTCGAAGCCTTCCTTGCATTTAGCTTTCGTCCAGGCAAGGGCTCTTTCGTACTCAGCCTTGTCGTAAACACCCTCTGTCATTCGGCGGATTATCTCCACCTCGTCTACGCTCTCAACTCTCATTCCGAGGTATTCTTCAATGAACGCGGAGTCGATTATGGAACCTCCGATACCCATGCAAACTGATCCGATCTGCAGATAGGATTTGCCTCTCATGGTAGCCGCCGCAACCGCCGCGCGTCCGAAACGGAGCAGCTTCTCCTTGACGTCCGCGGGAATGGAGCTGTCGTCAGCGTCCTGAACGTCGTGTCCGTAGATACCGAACGCGGGCAGTCCCTTCTGAGCGTGAGTTGCCAGCACCGAAGCGAGATATACCGCGCCGGGACGCTCAGTTCCGTTGAAGCCCCAGACCGCTTTTATCGTGTTTCTGTCCATGTCCATGGTCTCCGAGCCGTAGCACCAGCAGGGAGTTACGGTAAGGGTGATGGCTACGCCCGCCTTGCGGAATTTCTCCTCGCAAGCGGCGCTCTCGCCGACGCGTCCGATAGTGGTGTCTGCGATGACTACCTTAACGGGCTCGCCGTTGGAATAAGTGAGGTTTTCCGTGAAGAGCTGAGCCGCCGCCTTCGCCATGCCCATGGTCTGCTCCTCAAGGGATTCTCTTACCTTGAGAACTCCGCGGCGTCCGTCAATGGTGGGGCGGATGCCGATTACGGGATATTCTCCTACGTATCTGTTTTCTGCCATAAGTTTGTACCTTCCTTTCAAGAAGAATTTTTATAATAAAATGTTTTTAAAATCTTATTTAGCGGGGAAATATTTGGTTTTTGGAAAGCCTTCTCCAGTGGGAGAAGGTGCTGAGCAACGCGAAGCGGATGAGGTGTTTCTGTCTTTTGAGCTTATTACACCTCATCCGTCAGCCTACGGCTGCCACCTTCCCCCACTGGGGAAGGCTTTTCTTAACAAGTGTGTTCATCCCGTGAAACACCAATTTACAAAATTCAATACTGCGGCATATCAAATAGATAACTTATCTTTATTGTATAATATTCACAAAAACGGAAATGAAAGTTTGTGAACTCCGATTATTGAAAAATCAATTGATATATAATATAATAATTATATATACATATATCTAAAAGCGATGTAAGAAAATTCACTATTCCCACTTGTATTATAGCAGAAAAAGCTGGTTTCTTCTTGCATTATTTGAGATGTTTGTATAACGATATTCACCTTTTTGGATTTTGTGCAAATCCTACAACGTCTATTGGTGAAAAGAACGGAAAGAAAATGTTTGAAAACAAGCTTCAAACAAATGTGAGAAAGGAATGGCATAGGTATGAAATTCATCAGAAAAACTGCGCTGCTTCTTGCGGTTCTTATGATTTTTTCAGTAGTCGTATTCGCGGCTTGCGGAAAGGAAGAGCAGAAGGAGACCACCGACGATAACAGATGGCACCTCTCCGACGAGCCCGGAAGACCCTCGACTCCCGACGGACTTCCCGAAGATCTTGATCTTGAAGGTTATGAGGCGGTAGCCCTTTACAGAGCGGGTGACGGGGTCAACTTCTACGAGTGCGAGGGAAGTATTGACACAGGCGAGAACTTTAATACTGTGTATCAGGTTGTATACGAGAGAAACAAAACCGTTGAATGGCGTCTGAACTGTAAGCTGACATGGTTCCCTACGGACAGCGGAGATCTTAGCGAGACTGCAAGCCAGATCAGCCGCGTAATGCAGACACAGGAGTATTTCGATTTTATCAACTCCACTAACAACACGATGCTTTCCAGCGGTCTTAACGCGCTCCTATGTGACCTAAGCGATACGGAGTACATAGATCTCGGTCAGCCTTGGTGGTGGGACGACGTTAACAACGCTCTTTCTGTTGATAACTACAGATACAATTACATCGTCGGAGATATGCATATTATAAATCTTACGAAGATGTCAGCGTTCTATTTCAACACGGAGCTGGTTGAATCTATGCTGAAACAAGACAAGGCATATATGTACGGACTCGTTGACGATAAGAGATGGACGTTAGAGCAGCTCTATACTATGATAAGAACGCTCTATAAGGACACCTCTGTAAATCCCGCAATGACAAACAAGCGCGACCAGGGAGACGTCTTCGGTATGGTTTATTCGAATACGGGTGAAACCGTAAACCAGTTCGTATTTTCAACGAGAGTAGCAAAGAATACATATACAAGAGATGATAAAGGTATAGTTACTCTGAACGTCAGAGGAAACGAGGACGTTATAACCGTGGTTGATGTATTGAGAAAGATCTACCACGAAGCAGAGGGCTCTTGGGAGTCAACCACGGGCTTTGACAGCGGACTCATCAAGGAGTTCTCCGAAGGAAACTACGTATTTTTCCCGCAGCGTCTTTCTGCAGCTCCCTCCAGCTATATGAGAGAGATGAAGACGGACTACGGTATCCTTCCTTACCCAACACTTGAAGAGGGAGACGACTACGTTTCCGATATCCAGACCTCATCCACCAGCCTTTGTGTTCAGGCTGTTGTTGAGCTGGAGGATAATCTTGATACGGTCAGTGCGCTCATCGAGGCGCTCTGCGCAGAGGCGTACCGTTACACCACGGTAGCATTCTACGAGTTTGCTCTTAAGGCTAAATACGCTCGTGACGACGATGCTTCCAGAATGATCGATATTATCTACGAGTCCGCTCACAAGAGCTTCATCGTTGAGTACGGTCAGTACGCAGGTAACATAATGAATTTGCTCGGTAACGCAATCAGATCAAATTCCGATGTTACATCTTCTATCGATGCTGCAAACGATGCGGCGCAGAACACCATTAACGCCTTTATCTCTAAGGTAGTTAAGGAAAGCTGATAAGCAGACGGGTGCTGCAGGCAAATAATTGATTTGAGAAAAATTTGTTATTTGTCGTAGGGGCGATTTATGAATCGCCCCTACGAATTTTGAAACGTATTGTTTAAAACACACCGATAAAACTAATTTATCCACCATCATAATGCAAAAAAGAGAGGGTATTACAAAATGAGAAACCCAATTGTCAGAAAGACAGCGCTGCTTCTTGCTTTTCTTATGCTCTTTTCTGTAGCAGTATTCGCGGCTTGCGGAAAGGAAGAAAAGAAGGATCCGGCAAATGACAACAAATGGCATCTGTCCGACGAGCCCGGAAGACCTTCGACTCCCGACGGACTTCCCGAGGATCTCGACCTCGGCGGCTACGAGTGCAACGTGCTCTACAGAAAAGGTGACACAAACAACTATTATGAGTGCGAGGGAAGCATTGAAACAGGTGAAAATTTTAACCCCGTATATCAGACGGTTTACGAAAGAAATAAAACGGTTGAGTGGCGCCTTAACTGCAAGCTTACCTGGATACCTACAAATGCAGATACGCTCGCAGATACTCAGACAGAGATGGCAAGGATCCTTCAGACGCAGGAGTATTACGATTTTATCAGTACGACTAATAATACGTCCGTTCAGCACGGTCTGAACGCGCTCCTCTGCGACCTCAGCGATACTGCGTATATAGACCTTGGTCAGCCTTGGTGGTGGAGCGACGTAAACGACACGCTTTCCGTCGATAACTACAGATATAATTACATTACCGGCGATATGCACGTCTCTAACTATCTGAAAATGTCCGCTTTCTATTTCAACGTTGAGTTGGTAGAGTCTATGCTTAAAAAGGACAAAGCGTATATGTACGGCTTGGTCGACGACGGTAAGTGGACCATTGAGCAGCTCTATACCATGATCAGAACGCTCTACAAGGATACTACGGTCGATCCGTCTATGACCAACAAGCGAGATCAGGGAGACGTTTTCGGTATGGTTTGGGCAAGCTCCTATGAAACTATAATGCAGTTCGTGCTTTCAACGAGAGTAGCTAAGAATACCTATGAAAGGGATTCAAACGGCGTAGTTACCATGAATCTCGTCGGAAACGAGGACGTAGTAAACGTGGTTGACGTTATGAGAAAGCTGCTCCACGAGACCGAGGGCGCTTGGATGTCTGAGACAGGATTTGACAGCGGTATCATAAAAGAATTTTCTGAGGGTAACTATGTGTTCCTGCCTCAGCGTCTTACTGCAGCTCCAACATCCTACCTCAGAGATATGAGGACGGATTACGGTATCCTGCCTTATCCTACGCTTGAAGAGGGCGACGAATACATCTCCGATATCCAGACCTCTTCAGCCAGCCTCAGCGTTCAGGCGATAGTTGAGCTTGAGGATAATCTTGACACGGTCAGCGCTATTATAGAGGCTCTCGGCGCCGAGGCTTACCGTTATACTACGGTGGCTTTCTACGAGCTCGCGCTTAAAGCCAAGTACGCCCGTGACGACGATGCTTCCAGAATGATAGATATAATCGCAGAATCCGCGCATAAGAGCTTTATAGTAGAGTACGGTACTTACACAAACAATATAATGAATAATCTTGCGGCGGCTATAAGAAACGATGCTGACGTCACCTCAAGTATCGCGGGAGCTCAGGGCGCCGCTCAGACTTCTGTTAATAACTTTATCTCCAAGGTCGTAAAGGACAGCTGATAAGCAGGCGCGCCTGCAGGCATATAATTGATTTTGAAACGTATTGTTTAACACACACCGTTAAAACTAATTTGTCTACCATAATAATGCAATAAAATAAAGAAAGGATATTACAAAATGAGAAACAATTTTGTAAGAAAAACAGCGCTCCTGCTTGCGCTTCTCATGCTTCTGTCGGTAGCGGTATTCGCAGCCTGCGGAAAAGAAGAGCAGAAGGACAACACAGACGATGGCAAGTGGCATCTTCCCGAAGGCGACGGAAGAGAATCTACCCCAGACGGACTTCCCGAGGATATCGATCTTGAAGGCTACGAGGCATCCGCTTTCTACAGATACGGCGACTGGTATAACTTCTACGAGTGCGAGGGAAGTATTGACACAGGCGAGAACTTCAACTCCGTTTACCAGGCAGTTTACGAGAGAAACAGAAGCGTTGAATGGCGTCTGAACTGTAAGATCAACTGGGTCCCCTCCAACAGCGGCGATCTCGGTGAAACTGCAAGTCAGATCAGCCTTATCATGCAGACAATGGAGTATTACGACTTTATCAACTCTACCAACAATACCATGATCACTCACGGTCTTAACGCTCTTCTGTGCGACCTCAGCGATACGGAGTACATAGACCTCGGTCAGCCTTGGTGGTGGGATGACGTCAATAACGCTCTGTCCGTTGACAACTACAGATATAATTACATCGTCGGCGATATGCATATCGTAAACTTTATGAAGATGTCCGCCTTCTATTTCAATACGGAGCTGGTCGAGTCCATGCTCAAAAAGGATAAGGATTATCTGTACGGACTTGTCGACGATAAGAAGTGGACAATCGAGCAGCTTTACACAATGGTCAGAACCCTTTACAAGGATACTACCGTCAACCCCGATATGACTAACAAGCGCGACCAGGGCGACGTCTTCGGTATGGTTTATTCGGAAAGCGCAGAGACGGTCAACCAGTTCGTATTCTCCACAAAGGTCGCTCAGAATACCTACGAAAGAGACGATAACGGTGTCGTTACGCTGAAGCTCAGAGGTAACGAGGACGTCGTAAGACTCGTTGAGGTAATGAGAAAGCTTTATCACGAATCCGAGGGCTCATGGCAGTCTACGGGCTTTGACGGCAATATGATCAAGGAATTCTCCGAGGGCAACTACGTATTCTTCCCCCAGCGTCTTTCCGCAGCTCCTTCAAACTATATGAGAGATATGAAGACGGACTACGGTATCCTTCCGTATCCTACTCTTGACGAGGGTGACGATTACGTATCCGATATTCAGGGCTCCTCCACCAGTCTCTGTGTTCAGGGTATAGTTGAGCTTGAAGATAATCTTGATGCGGTCAGCGCAATTATCGAAGCACTCTGCGCAGAGGCTTACCGTAGCACTACCGTTCCATTCTACGAGCTGGCTATGAAGGCGAAATATGCCCGTGACGACGACGCCTCCAGAATGATCGATATCATTTATGAGTCCGCTCACAAGAGCTTCGTTATTGAGTACGGCTCATACGCAAGCGGCATTATGAATAAGATGGGTAACGCTATTATGTCTAACAGCGACGTCACATCTATGATCGACTCCATACACGACGCCGCTCAGAATTCTCTGAACGCCTTTATCGCTAAGGTAGTTAAAGAGAGCTGATCTGAAACCGAAGGGTTATGAGAACTTTAAAAAACTTTGAAAAAAAGCAGAGGGGAACGTCATCGTTCCCCTGTGCGCTTTATAGGGTGGATAAAGACCACCCGTCCTATGAGATGCCCTTCCATTGGCACACCGAATACGAGATAATCGTTGTGAGAGAAGGGGAGATCGAGCTTGCGGTCAACGACCGAAGCGAGATCCTGCGGAAAGGCGACGTCTTGTTTTTGTCCGACGGTACTCTCCACGGCGGAGCTCCGAAAGGAGACGGCACGGTCTATGATTGCATCGTCTTTGACGGCGGTATCGTGACCAAAAACAGCACCGCGGGCGAGATACGGGAGATATTCCGTCACGGCAGGACCGTTCGGAGCTTTATGCCTCTTGCAGATTATCCCGAAATATCCCTCTGCGCCCGTAATCTCGCGGACGCTCTTATCGACGCCGAGACCGAAATCTCGGGCGGGGGTGAGATCATTTGTCTCGGACTCATACTGCAGTTCTTTGGAAACGTGATCCGTTACGGTTGCTGTGAGAACGGTTATACCGAGACTAACCGCCATATCAGCCGTCTCAAAAACGCTCTTGCTTATATGGAAGAGCACTATCCCGAAAAGGTCACTCTCGAAGACCTCGCCGAAGCCGCAGGGGTTACGCCTAAGTACCTTTGCCGCTCCTTTTGCTCACTTACGGGTAAGACTCCAATATCATATCTCAATGAGTACCGCATCGACTGCGCCTGCGAGCTCCTGCGTACCACCGACGACTCTATGCTTGAAATAGCCGGGCTTTGCGGTTTTTCCGACCAAAGCTACTTCGTACGTCTCTTTAAACGTCAAAAAGGTATCACCCCAGGGCAGTATCGGAGCAACGCGCTTTCTTGAAGGGGGGATACGGTCGCTTTTTGAAAGGAAAGCATGCATGCCTACGGCAAGCTGTATGCCTTCGGCAAACCGCAAAAACTTCTTTTACGCCGACACCAAAAGGCATCGGCGTAATAGAATTATTGAGTGTTTCCTTCGGAAATCGTCCGCGCTCCCTTTTCAACAATAGCGTACATCATCTCACCCGCAAACGAAAAAATTGGACAAAATCTCCACAAAACATCCTGCATCACCGTAGGGGCGAACTGTGTTCGCCCGCAAAATCTCCACAAAAAAAGCAAAACTCCCGTGAACTGAATCACAGGAGTTTTTTGTTTTGCAATAATTCTTTATGGGGGATGATATGTACGCTCTCGTTAAAAAGAGAATGCAACTTTTCCGAAGGAAAATTACCAGACATTCTCTGGCATCGATACCTTCACGGTGTCGATGCCAGAGAAGTTCTTTGCGTAGCTTTCTTTCAAGAAAGCGCGTATCTCTCTTAAGGAGAATGTTACTTTATCTCACACACGAATTTTTCCACACCGGGTTTGAGTTTGAAGTCGATGAAGTAGCAGGTGTCTTTTCTGAGACGTACCTCGGAGTTGATGACTGCGTCGCAGACGGTAGGATCAAACTTGACGGTAACGTCCTCGACGGTGACGGTGTCGCCTTCGAGCTTGGGCTGATAGAGGGTAACGATACGGTCAACGATCTCACCCGCGCCTGAGTAAACGAACTCGTCGGTCATCGTAACGGTCTCGTCCGTAAAGGAGAAGGAACGCTTGATGCTCTCAAGACCTTCGCACTTGTAAGCGCCGGCGATATCGGTGGAGAATACGCCGCCCTCGAATTTGGTATCAACGGACGTTGCGTCGCGTCCCGCAAACTGATATACGCCGTCAACGATCGGAACGCTGTGACCGCGGGAAGACGGCTCAAGGATGCTGTAGCGCTCGGGACCGAAATACTGACGGCTGTAGATGCCCGCGCCGAGGTCCATAAGCACCTGACGGCCGTTCTTGGCGAAGATGAAGGTTCCCACGTCGTTATTGTTGTGAGGCTCGGCGTTGTGACCGCCCTTAGCGGCAAATCCGTAAGACAGGGTGCGCTTGACCAGCCACTGGGATTCCTTTTCGTAATACTCAGCCGCGCCGTTATCGGGGGTGGGGTTGTAGAAGTAATCCTCGTTCATCCATGTAGCGGAACGGAGCTGGAGACAGAAGCGTCCGCAACCGTCGTAGTTGTAGGAATATTTTGGATCGTAGACCACAACGTCATTTGGATAAGTATCCTTCAGATAGTGGCAGAGACCGAGGTGATAGGTAAGACCTCTTCCGCCGTCGGAGAAGCTTACGCAGGCGTTGCCGGAGATGAACATCTTCTGAATGAAGGTCGCAACCGTCTTGACCTTCTCGTTTTTTAACCAGTCGGTCTCGCCGTCCGTGAACTTTTTGACCATATCGGCGTAAACGGTGAAGAAGCCGAAGCCGTAATGCCAGTAGCCGCAGCCTTCGGTGCAGACGCCGTCGTCCTTGAAGCCCGACATATAGCATTCCATAGATCTGTTGAATCTCGGAATGAGTCCCTTTGCAACGTCGGGGAACAGGAGCATGAGCGCGCCTGCGACGGAGCAGGTACATACTGCGGTCCAGTTCGCAGAGCCGTTCTCCCACCAGCCGTAGTTTTCAACCGAGGTGTAGGGCTGAACTATTCTTCTGTCGACCTCCGCGATGATGCGGTTCTTGATGAGCGGCTCAAGTCTGTCCTCCAGCATCGTGTAGATCTCCGCAAGAGCAAAGCCTGTCTCGGATGCGAAAAGGTCGATGCGGACGTTGTTGTTAGGCTCAAGCTGGCCCTGATGGGCGGGCAGACACCAGGTGTATTCGTCGCAGATAGCGTAGATCTGATCCATCAGACGGTCAAAATATTTCTCTTCCTCGGGGTAGATGAGAGAGAGAAGCGCGGAGCAGTCCATAGCCAGACGGCGGGTGAAATAGGTTCTTTCGTATATTCCTCTGTCGCCCGTTACCCAGTACAGCTTGAAATCGCTGTATTTCAGCGCCTTGATCGGTCTGTTTTCACAGTGCTTTGACCATAGGTCAAATAACTCGTCACGGTATTTTTTGTAACAGTCCTTTTCTCTGACTTCCTTCCAGAAGTCCTTGTCCATTGCTTTTCCAAGTAAATTCATAATAAATACTTCCTTTCGAATAAGAATACGGTCGCTTTTCGAGAAAAGCTCCGCAAAAGCTTCTCTTACATCGACACCGCGAGGGCATCGATGTTAGAGAATATTCGGCATTTTTCATCGAAAAAGTTCGTTTTTTCTATTTTAAAATGAGCATACATATTGCGCCCATTTTAAATATCTTTGTGGGTGGAGTATGTGCGCGCGTTGTTGAAAAGGGAGTACAGACGATTTCCGAAGGAAACACCGCGATATTCTTTTACGCTGATGCCTACGGGTGTCAGCGTAAAAGAAGCTTTTGCGGAGCTTTTCTCGAAAAGCGACCGTTCTCCTATTTTATCGTACAAGTAAACTTCCTAACGCCGGGTTTGAGTTTGAAGTCGATGAAGTAGCAGGTATCCTTTCTTTCGCGGATCTCGGAGTTGACGGAGACGTCGCAGAGGGCAGGATCGAAGGTAACGGTCACGTCCTCGACGGTGACGGTACAGCCGTCCACTTTAGGCTCGAAGAGAGTCACGATACGGTCAACGATCTCACCCGCGCCTGAGTAAACGAACTCGTCGGTCAGAGTGACCGTGTCGTTCGTAAAGGCGAAGGAGCGCTTGATGCTATCAAGTCCTTCGCACTTGTAAGCGCCGGCAATATCGGTGGAGAATACCCCGTTTTCAAAGGTGGTATTCTTTGCGGCGGCGTCTTTTCCGTAGAACTGAAGCGCGCCGTCAACGATCGGAACGCTGTGACCGCGGGACGAGGTCTCAAGGATCGTGTATCTGGTATCAGCCGCGAAGTACTGTCTGGTATAGATACCCGAACCGATATCCATCAGCACCTGACGTCCGTTCTTAGCGAAGATGAAGGAGCCGACGTCGTTATGATTGTGATGCTCGGCGTTGCAGCCGCCCTTAGCGGCAAATCCATAGCTCTCGGTCTTCTTGACGAACCACTGAGACTGATCGAAATAGCACTCAAGGGGAGTATTGTGCGGAGCGGGGTTATCGTAGATATCCTTATCGTACCAGATGAACTGACGCAGATGGTACGCGAACTTTCCGCTTCCGTTTCCGCCGTACTTGGGATCGTAGACCAGCACGTCGGATGGATATTTATTTTTAAGGTAGTGGAGCAGCCACGGCGAATAGGTGAGGCGTCCGCCTCCGTCTGCAAAGCTTACGGAGGAGTTTTCGGAGAGGAACATCTTCTGCAGGAAGGTTGCCACGGTCTTTACCTTGTCCAGCTTCCACCAGTCGATCTCGCCGTCCGTGAACTTTTTGATCAGGTCGGCGTACAGAGTGAAGAAGCCGAAGCCGTAGCCCCAGTAGCCGCATCCCTCGAAGCAGATGCCGTCGTCACCGAAGCCGGAAAGAAATCTCCTCATGGACGCTTCGAAGCGAGGGATCAGCTCTTTAGCCTTTTCGGGATAGAGGTGCATCATCATACCCGCGACTGAGCCGGTGCAAACAGCGGTCCAGTTGGACGTACCGTTTTCCCACCAGCCGTAGTTACTGACGGAGGAGTAGGGGATAACTATCCTTCTTTCGGTTTCCGCCATGATCCTGTTCTTTATCAGCGGATCGAGACGGTCGCCGAGGAGCGTAAGTATCTCGGAAAGGTGATAGCCGGTTTCGGATGCGAAAAGGTCTACTCGGCAGTTGTTGTTGACCTCAAGAACCCTTTGATGCGCCGGGAGGCACCAGGTGTATTCGTCACAGATCGCGTAGATTAGATCCATGGCTTTGTTTATGTACTTTTCTTCCTCGGGATATATGAGCGCGAGGAAAGCGGAGTATTCAAGGCGGTGTCGTTTGCTGAAATACTGCGCCTCGTATATTTTTCGGTCGCCTGTAGTCCAGAACAGCTTGAAGTCGCTGTAACGAAGCGCTTCGATGTCATCGCTCTGACAGTGCTTATCCCACATAGCGAGCAGAAACTCTCTGTGCTTTTTATAGGTATCGCTTACGCGCACCTCAGCCCAGAACTCCTTGTCGTGTGCTCTTTCAAGTAGATTCATACGTTGGATTCCTTTCTGTTGTTTTGAAATGATCGTTAAATCTAATCAAAAATGTTTGCCGGCGGGCGTTTCTCACCCTGCCGCAACCTAATTATATCACAGACCAAAATCGATTTCAATCGGTTTTAGAAATTTCAAGGTGGTCAAAAGTTCCAAAAAAATCTTAGAATATTTGGAGCATTTGCTTATTGAAACGGGGCGTGGTTTATGATAATATATTTCTATAGATATATTTTGCGCGTGCGCGCGTTAAAAAGGAGATATGAATATGGCAGATTACGGAATACAGCTTTACAGCCTTCGCGATATAGCGGATAAGGATTTTGAGGGAATGCTCAAGGCGGTCTCTGATATGGGCTACAAGATAGTTGAGAGCGCGGGATTTTTCGGTCACAGCGCAGAGACGGTCAAGGGTTGGCTTGATAAATACGGTCTCACGCTTACCTCGACTCATACGGGTTACGGACTTCTGAAGGACGATTTCGACGCGACAGTCGCATATCACAAAGCGGTAGGCTGTAAGCACCTCATCATTCCCGGCGCGCCTATAGGCACGAAAGCAGAGGTTGACGCTCTCGTTGATGACGTCAACAAATGGCAGCCCATTCTTGAAAAAGAGGGCATCACGCTCCATTTCCATAACCATCACAGAGAGTTCCTGCCCAATAAGGACGGCGTTATCGCCATGGACGAGCTGGCGAGCAGGACAAAAATCCTTTTCGAGATAGATACATTCTGGGCGTACGTTGCGGGAGAGGATCCCGTTGCAGTTATGGATAAGTACGGCGACAGAGTTCAGTTCATCCACCTCAAGGACGGCTTCAAGGACGGAGAGGGCAAATCTCTCGGCCAGGGAACGGCTCCCGTTGCGGCGGTGCTTGAAAAGGCGATAGCCACGGGCAGAACTGTTGTTGTTGAGAGCGAAGGACTCGATCCTACGGGTAAGGAAGAAGTGCAGAGATGCATGGACTACCTTAAGAGCAGATAAATGAAAAAGCGGGGAGCGCCCCGCGGCGAAGCAGGCACGCGCCTGCAGGCGAACGAATTATTTGTGAACATTAGGAACATAATCCTACACCAAATCTCTGCGAAGATTTCGGTCTTTTTTCGTAGCATAGCGGAGGAAAAAGTTTCGGCATTGCCGAAAAGAAAGCTTCGAGCAAAACGCTGAATTAAACGGAGCTTTTGCAAAAAGACTTTGATTTATGGGCTATTTTGCAAAAGCAACCTTGTATCAGCGTTTATTGACCCAGTAGATGTTCGCACTAAACTGGCAGGGTCACACATAAACTCACAATTTATAGAACCATTTTAATGAGACTAAACATCATTGAAACTCGTCCTGCGGGGCGAGTTTCCGACTTAATAAGAAAGGAAACGTAAATGCCAAATATAAAAGCGGACCTTTCATCCGAAGCACGGGGCGTGATCAGACCGCTTCACGGAGTGAATTCAGGACCGATGACGAAGGTGTTCACCTACGATGCCAGACCGCAGTTCTTGGAAGCGGGTTTTCCTTTCGCGCGGCTTCACGATGTTGAGTACCCGTATGGTTCGGGAGAATTTGTGGATATTCCCTGCATATTCAAGGATTTTGATGCTGACGAGACCTGCCCCGAAAGCTATAATTTCGGTCTTACGGATGAATATATCAGAAGATGCATAGAGGTGGGCGCGGAGCCGATCTTCCGACTCGGAGTCTCGATCGAGCACGCCCCGGTCAAGAGATACGTCTATCCGCCAAAGGATTTTAACAAGTGGGCGCGGATCTGCGAGCATATCATCCGCCACTATAACGAAGGTTGGGCGAACGGCTACGAATGGAACATCCGTTATTTTGAGATCTGGAACGAGGCGGATAACTGCCTTCGCGGCGGAACAAATATGTGGCTGGGAACGCCCGAGCAGTTCTTTGAGCTTTACCGCGTAAGCGCGACTCATCTGAAGAAATGCTTTCCGAGGCTCAAAATAGGCGGATGCGCCTTTACCAGAGCGGAAAGCGAATTTATGGAACGGTTCTTTGAGTATCTGAATGACCGCAAGGAAGAGGGCGAGCGCGTGCCGCTTGACTTTTATTCCTGGCATCTTTATTATTCCGATATAGAAAAGATGGTGGAAGAGGCTGATAAGGCTCGCAGGCTTACGGACAGATACGGGTACGGAGACACAGAGAATATCTTTGACGAGTGGAATTACATGAGAGACTGGTCAGATCAGTCGGATAGCTACGTCACATTGAAAAGTCACGTAGGAGCGGCGTTTTGCGGAGCGTCTCTTTGTGCTATGCAGACGCGTACGGATATAGATGCCGCCGCTTACTTCGAGGCGGACGTTGTCAAGGAATGGTGCGGAATATTCGAGGTTGACGAAATGAGCATTGGCTCGAAAAAAGCCACGGTGAAGCCGCTTAAACCGTTTTACGCCTTCAAGGCATTTAACGAGCTTTATAAGCTGGGCTATGAAAAAAGGGTTTTCTGCGATACGGAAAATATATATGCCTGCGCCGCATCCGACGGTAAGCGTTGGGGAATGCTGATATCGAACTATAATGGCGGAGACATGGAGCTGGAGATCGGGCTTTCGGGACTGCCGAAGGGCGCGGTCGAGCTGAGGATAACGGACGAAGAAAGGGATTTTGAAAAACTGGCTTTGGGAAACAAAGAACGCTTGAGTCTCACGCTTCCGATAAAGAATAATTCGCTGGTTTATATAGGTTCCCCTTGTTAAGATAACTTGTTACGATAAGAAAACCTAAGGAGATCATAAAATGAGAAAAATAGGAATAAATCTTCGCGCTAAGAGCGGTCTTACGGACGAAGAATACATAAAAACGATAAAAGAGCTCGGATTTGACACCGTGTTCTCAATGGTGTGGGGAATGGAAGAATCCCTGAAGACAGCGGAGCTTCTTGCAAAAGCGGGACTGACCTACGATACGCTCCATTCGCCCTACAAGAAGATAAACGATATGTGGAGCGCGGGCGAGGCGGGGGGCGCTATGTACGCGTCTCTTACGAACGGAGTCGATACTTGCTTGGCGGTTGGCGCGCCCATAATGGTGGTGCATCTTTCCTCGGGACTGACTCCCCCGCCCCCGACGGACGTTGGAAGAGGTCGCTTTATCGATCTGGTCGATTACGCGGGCAAAAAGGGCATCAAGATCGCCTTTGAGAATCAGCGTATGCTGGGCAATATCGGATGGGCGTTCGAGGAGTTCAAGGACGCCGAGCACGTCGGCTTCTGCTGGGACTGCGGACACGAGGCTTGCTTTACGGGCGGCAGACAGTATATGCCCCTCTTCGGCGAGCGGCTCATCTGCACCCATATCCACGATAACGACGGTCTTTTCAACCACGATCAGCACCGTCTGCCCTTCGACGGCGGCGGGGTGAATTATGACCGCTTCGCAAAATATATCCGCGAAAGCTCCTATACCGGTGCGCTGATGCTTGAGGTCGAGGGTGATAACGACTTCTACGCGGACATCACCTGCGAGGAATTCCTGCGCCGCGCCGCAGAGAAGATAAAGAAGCTGAGAGAGCGGGTAGCACCCGCCGGCGAAGCAGGCACGCGCCTGCAGGTGAATAATTGATTTGCGTAAGACGGGTTTTTAAGCTCACTTCGAGAGTGAGGCTTCCGCTTCCGATGTATTTACTTGATAAGTTATTTTGCAATTAAAATCAAAACCCACAGCGATTCTGCTTTTACAGAACTCTGTGGGTTTATTTTATTATCTGTAGTCTTCTTTTATATTTAAGTTTCCGTCTGAGCATCGGATGATTTTGAATGTCGTTCCTTCTGCCCAGCCTGCATGCCGATCTTCTTTTGGCATAGCTTTCCATTGCTCAATGGTTCCGTTATAGGTTACATACAGAAGAGAAGAGCAATCCTTGAACGCCCAGTAATATATTCTTTTCAAGGTGCTTGGCATAGTCAAGGTGGTCAGATTGGTGCAACCGTAAAAAACGTCCTGACCGATGTGGACAACTCCTTCGGGAATCTCTATCTCCTTGATATTAGAGCAATTCATAAACGCGGCGTCTTTTATTGCGGTCGTGGTTTCGGCAATGGTAACGCGCATTACGCTTGTGCTGAGAGGCTGAATTAAAGCGACGTACGGATTTTCCTCGTTTCCGAGATATTTTGCGTTTCCGTATTCGTTATATTTCAACTTGACACATTCATCAAAAGCGTTTCGGCCTAAATAGGTAACGGTTGAAGGAATACTTATCTTTTGAAGATTTGAGCATCGTCCGAAGGCGTTGCTTCCGATGGTTTCAAGGCCGTCAGCGAAAGCTATTTCTGTGAGCGATGTGCAATCGTCGAATGCGCTTATAGATACTGTTTTAACGCCTTTCGGGAGAATAACGTTTTTTAAGGCGGTGCAACCGCTGAACGCACCGTATCCGATAGTTTCTATGCCTTCCTCGATTATGACTGTTTCAAGAGCGGTGCAGTCAACGAACATATGGGAACAGACGTTTTTCAGCGTTCCCGGAATAGTAACGCTTTCAAGAGCGGTACAGCCCCAAAACGTCCCCTCGCTCATAGCGATAACGCTTGAAGGTATATTGATGTTTATAAGATTGGAGCAAGACGTGAAAGCGCCGCTTCCGATATACTGTATTCCTTCGGGGATAATGGCGGTTTTTAGCTTTAGCTTTGAATCAAACGCTTTGTAGCCGATCACCTTTGTGTCGGGATGGATGGTAACATCTTCGGAATATGTATCCTCGGATTTTATAAGCGCGAAATAGGGGTTATCCTTCGTGCCAAGATACTTCCCGTTTTCGTATTCGTTGAATTTAAGATTGGGCATTTCACGAGTCATCGTATAATAGTTATAGTTAAACCATCTCAGCGTTTCGGGCAATATGAGCTCTGTAACGTGAGAGCAGTCCATAAATGAGTTCATTGACATATATATAGCTGTGACGGTTTCTCCTTTTTCATTCTTTTCCGGAATGATGATTTTTGTGTCCTTACATTCACCAAGTCCGTCAACAAAACAGGTACCTTCTCCTGCTTTTGCATATAGCAGCCCTTTTGATACTTTTCCGCAAGAAGCGAAGAGCGCAATGCAGGCGATAATGAAAATAAATACAAAAAACAGGCGCGTGAGTTTTTTCATAGAACATCTCCTTTCAATTTTTTGTTTTATGTTTCAAAATGAATATTCATATTTGTTAAATATACCCATATAAATTATATCATGAGCAAGCGGAATTTGTCAAGTAGTTCAAAATAATGTTACAAAAGGCATATCGACGAATAAACGCGGCGCTTGCAAAAAAGAGGACAGAGCGTGTCGAAAAACATTCTCTGTCCTTAAATTATATAGATCTATTTTAAATTACTTTTTACTTCAAAAAATCCGAAAACTCATTTGCAACGTCGTCGGGAGAATCGGAGCGCGCCGTCTCTCTGAGGTTGTGTACCAGGTCGTAGACGGAAGAAAATTCGGGGTTCTCCGCGCACTCAATGGAGATGGCGAACCTTTCCGACAGCGTTTCGGGAATGACGAATTCAAAGCCGCCGCCTCTTACGTTGCTTCTCGCCTCGCAGGCGGGAACGGAAACTGTCGCAAGCTTGGTCTTGACTCCGCCGTCGATCAGATATACGTCGGCGGTGAGAGGCGCCTGAGCGTCGGGAGAGTCGTTGAGCGTCCAGACGTCAGCCTTTAAGACGTCGCCCGTGAGATAACGGTTGCGGGGCGCGTCCATCGACAAAAGTGTGGAACGCAGAGCGGCTTTCACGCTTCCGAGGGCGGACTTGGGATGGGCGGGCCAGCTTACCAGGCTGTTTCCCGCGGCGCAGGGCCAGGGCTCGTTGAAGTCCCAGTTGACCGCCATGGAGCACTTCGGCGCCTGACGGCGCATCTCCTCGAACATTGTCTTGTAGCAGAGGTCCTGCAGATATATGGATTTTTCGATCAGATCGTCAACGCTTTCGTACCCGCCGAAGAAGAAGATAACGTCGGGAATACCCAGCCAGCAGGACTCGTTCCAGGCGCTGAAGGCATGATGCGAGGTCCAGACGGGATTTTCGGGACGGCAGTCCGCGTAGTCCTTTTCGTCCATTATATATTTAAGGATATAATCCTTGGTCGCCGCGCCGTTACAGCCGAACTCGGTGTAGCAGGTAAATGAGGAGCGTTTGAGGTAGGAAAGGAACTCTCTGCCGTGGGAAAAGTCGCCGTTTCGTCTCTCGTTATCGGGGAATACCACCTTGACGTACGAGCCGTGAGCCGCGCCGTAAAGAGGCGAGGTCATATTGAAGGGAGTGAAACGGTCATGCTCGTAGCAGAGGGAGTCCAGCAGACGCAGAGCGTGAGACTGGCAGGTCATGCCTGACCAGGAGTTGAAGAGCTCGTTTCCGCCGCACCAGAAGGCGAGGCAGGGGTGAGTTCGGAGACGTTTTATAATAGTCGTGGCTTCCTGCTTCAAAACGGAGAGATAGTGATCTTCATCGGGGTGATTGTTGCAGGACAGCATAAACTCCTGCCAGATCATGATACCCTTTTCGTCGCATCTCTCATAAAAATGCTCGTGGTTTATGAACTGACCGCCCCACATTCTGAAGATGTTCATGTTGGCGTCGCAGGCGAGATCGATCAGCTCGTCGTAACGCTCGTTCGTCATAAGAGCGGGGAAGATCTCGGTGTTTACCCAGTTCGAGCCCTTGGCAAAGACCTTTACGCCGTTTATTTCTAGCTGCATTGGGGCAGACATGGGACCTTTTGGAAAATTCTTTTCAAAATCCGTGGCTCTGTGGTTGAGTATCAGCCTTGAACGGCGGAATCCGATCCGACGGCTTACCGCGTCGCAGCCCCTTACCTTTACGGTGTATAACGGCTGATCTCCGTAACCGCGGGGATACCACATCTCGGGCTCCTTGACCGTGAGAATAAATGTCTCCTTCTGTTTTTCGCCGACCTCACGCCTTTCCGAGGCGCAGACCTCTCCCGAAGGGGAGATGACCGACGCTTCAAAGAACCCCGCGCCGCAAACGTCGCAGGTCACCGAAACGGTGGCGGAAGAATAGTCGTCGGCAAGCCGGTAAGAGCATTCGAGGTTGTAAGGCGAGCCGATAGGTATCACCTTGACGTAGGCGTCGCCCCAGATTCCGGAAGGAACGAGACGGGGGTGCCAGTCCCAGCCGTAAGAGGAGGCGGGCTTGCAGCTCGCTCTCGCCTGAGAACGGTTCTGAGGCTGAGGGAAAGCTTTTGGAATGGGGAAGATCACCACTTCGATGGGAACTGTTCTGCCTGAAAACTGGGAAACGTCCAGCATCACGGGGGTGAACATACCTTCCCCCTTTGCAAAGACCTTTCCCGCGATCTTTACTATATATTTATAATCTATCCCCTCGAAGCAGAGAAAGGCGCACTCGAGAGGGGAGGCGGTGAAATCCAGCTGTGAACGGTAGATGAAATATTCGTCCTCCATCCAGTCGAACTGCTTGAAATTCTCGCCGTAATAGTAATTGGCGTATTCCTTCGCTTTCGCGTAATCCAGCTGAACCGCGCCGGGAACTTTTGCGGTGATTTCGTCAAGGGGCTTTTCGGAGAGATTCTTTGTATGTGAAAGAGTCCAATTAAGGGATATTTTTTTCATATCTTGCCTCTTTATAATTATAATGTAACGTTACTTTTTTCTTCTTGCCGCTTGCTCAGCCTTCATTCTTTCATATTCCGCTATGAGACGGGCAGTCTTGCGCTTCTTGATTATGATCGGAACAGCCACCAGCGCGCAGATGATGATAAATAATGAAATGAATACTATGTAGTCAACGAAAGCGGGAAGCTTTCCGCCGAAAAGCACGCCGTTCGTCTTGACCACGACGTTTGAAACGGTCTTCAGATCATTTTCGCCGTTATACGCCTGGGCGGGCGCGCCGCCAACGGTGATGTCGCATCCGCCGATCTTGATTCCGCGTACGGCGGTGACGGCGGGAGAAGAGGCATTGATCTCAACGTTAGCCGCGGATATCTCGACCGCGTCCTTTGAAACTATTGGCGCGTTACCGATAAGCGAACCGGCGGTTATGAGAATGTTGCGCCCGAGAACGGTGTTCACTCCGGATCTTGCCGTGACCTTCGCTCCTGTGAAGGTGAGCGTGGCGTTTTCGGAATATATACCCGTATCGGTAGCCGTGATGTCGAAGGTGCCGCTTCTGAAGCGGACGATATCGTCCGCAAAGAGGGAAACGCAGATCATTCCCGTCTCAGCCACCAGCGTCAGCGAACCGTCACCTTCAAAGGAAGCCTTGCCAAGACAGTAGACTGCGTATTCAGAAGCCTTGACGTAGTTGTTACCTTTTAATATTATAGTCGCGTTTTCCGGTATCTTGAGACCGTAGGTGTCGGTCGTATCTATCGTGATGTTGGTAAGAGTGAGAATGTCATAACGGTTCTGCCACTGATAACCCGGACCGCTTACGTCTTTTTTAGCTCCCGCAATATCAAGGGTCTGGTTGTACGTCGCGTTGTCAGCGAAAACCGCTACGGGACAAAGTGCGGCGATCATAATTATCGCCAGAGTGAGAGATAGGATTCTTTTCTTCATTTTATATTGGTTCCTTTCCGACCGCGCAAGCGCCGCTACGCAGCCGTTAAATGTTCATTATATGTAATTATATCACGAAATATATAAAAAAGCAATACGCAGAAAGCAAAATTTAAATTCCCGTAATTTATTGTTTTTTAAGTATAGTCAAATTGTTTTTTAAGTCGTTTCGGTTGGGAAATGGCGTTTGGATTGTTAGATATTAACAATGAAATGCATTCCGGGAGCGCTTTGTTGTGGTATATTTTCACAAAGTGAAAAAACTTTCAAAAAAAGTGTTGACAAATCAAATTGAATGTGATATAATTATCAAGCGCTCGAAAGAACGGGGACAAGCAAATCAAGTTCAGAAAGCGCGAATGATCCTTGAAAATTGAACAACGATGAGATAGTACAAAGAACGAAGTTTAAGTACAAAAAGGAAGCGAAGTAGAAATACAGAGCAACCATAAATCTCGACAATTCCTAGAGAATAGTAAATAGAAAATAGCTAAGATAAAACTTTTTTAATCGAGAGTTTGATCCTGGCTCAGGATGAACGCTGGCGGCGTGCATAACACATTCAAGTCGAACGGAGTTGGTGCCTTCGGGTATCAACTTAGTGGCGGACGGGTGAGTAACGCGTGAGCAACCTGCCTTTCAAGACGGGATAACACAGGGAAACTTGTGCTAATACCGTATAACATATACTGGTC